>NZ_CP166990.1:1605000-1924084 GCF_046197865.1 Methanobrevibacter sp. DSM 116169
AGATGGAAAATAGATTAAAAATTTTAATAAACATGAATTTATTTATTTTATAATACTATTTTGTTAAATGGTATTTATATTTTTCTATAATAATTAAATACAAATTACTTTATATAAACTTTTACTAAAATATTTAATGGTGATAAATATGAAGTTCGGTATAGAATTTGTTCCAAACGAACCTTTAGATAAAATTGTTAAACTCGTTAAACTAGCAGAAGATGTTGGTTTCGAATACGCATGGATTACAGATCATTACAACAATAAGAATGTATATGAAGCTTTAGCTTTAATTGCTGAAGCAACTGATTCCATTAAATTAGGACCTGGTGTAACTAATCCATATGTAAGAAGTCCTGCAATATCAGCATCTGCAATAGCTACTATTGATGAGATTTCAAATGGAAGAGCTACTTTCGGTATTGGTCCTGGAGATAAAGCTACTTTTGATGCATTAGGTATCCCATGGGAAAAACCTGTTACAACTGTAAAAAATGCAATAGCTGATGTTAGAACATTATGTGCTGGTGGAAAAACTGAAGGCGGAGCTCAATTAGGTGGAGTAAAAGCTGTTCAAGAAGAAATTCCTATGTACATGGGTGCACAAGGACCTAAAATGTTAGAAACTGCTGGTGAAGTAGCTGATGGTGTTTTAATTAATGCTTCTAACCCTAAAGATTATGAAGCTGCTGTACCTCTTCTTACAAAAGGTAGAACTGGTGCTGGAAAAGATATGAATGGATTTGACGTAGCTGCATATACTGCTACTTCTATTGGTGACGATACTGAAAAAGCAAAAGGTGCTGCTAAAATTGTTGTAGCATTTATTGTTGCTGGTTCCCCTCCTGCACTTATGGCAAGACACGGATTACCTGATGATCTTCCAAGTAAAATAGGAGACTGCCTTGGTAAAGGTGACTTCGGTGGAGCTATGGGTCTTGTTGATGATGCTGCATTAGATGCATTTTCTGTTTGCGGTACTGTTGATGATATTGTCCCTAAAGTAGAAGCTTTAGGAAAAATGGGCGTAACCCAATATGTTGCTGGTTCCCCTATTGGAAAAGACAAAGAAGTTTCAATTAAATTATTAGGAGAAGTAATCTCTAAATTTTAGATAATTTATTTTTTATTATTGTAGTTGAGATATTATACTCACTGCAATACTTTCTTACTTTTTTATATAATCCATTTTGATATTTATTAGATGGATATTCTTTTTTAACAAGACTTTTTTTATCATAAAATAAATTTTCAGTTTTATCTAGGTATTCTGGAAAATATTTCTTAATTGCATTATAATATTTTATTCTAGATGATTCATCATTATTACCAAATAAACTCATAGCACCAGGAATAACATATTGACAATTATTTTTTGAAAATTCAAAAATAGCTTCTTTTAAATCATCACCACTATCACTAATAAAAGGTAATATTGGCATGAAAGTTGCACCTACTTTAAATCCTTTATTAGATAATTTTTTCATAGTTTTTAATCGATCACTTGGAAGTGGTGCATTAGGTTCCATAATTTTAGCTATCTCATCATCTATTGTTGAAAATGAAAAAGAAATAATAACTTTAGAATTTAAATTATCTTTTAAATCATCAGGTAAAATAGCTACTTCATTAATTTTATCTAAAATATCTATATCCTTTAAAATAAGATCAGATTTTGTAATTATATGTACTGGATTTTTAAATCTTAAAAAGGTCTTTAGAATTTCCCTTGTAAGATTAAGATCTTTTTCAATATCCATATAAGGGTCTGATGATGAACCTAAATTCAATAGTGCTCTTTCATTATTTTTATATAATCTTTTTAAAAAAGTATAAACTAAATTTATTGCATTAGATTTTACATAAAATGAATTAGTATTATCTGCATATTTACTTCCATTTATATAACAATATATACAATCAAAAGAACATCCAGAATATGGATTTAGAGTATAATCTTCTAGGAAAAATCCTCTTTTTCCTTTACTTTTATTAAAAATAGATTTAACTTCTTTTTGTTTAAATCCGTGTTTTTTACAAATTTCTGATGTATTTATAAATAAATTCTCAATTATAATCACCTAAGCTATTATAAATTTATATATAATTATAATTAATAAATTTAATTTAAGGTATAAAATGGAAATTGAAAATTTAACAAAAGAAATGAGAAATTATGCAATTGAGCATGATAAAGGGAAAAGTCCATCTCAAGTTGCTGCTAGTTGGTATGGTGATGATTTAACTTATTCAGGTTCAGGTAAAACAATTTTTATAATTTTACCAACATCAGGTTGTTCTTGGGCTCTTGGAGATAGTGGAGGTTGTACAATGTGCAGTTATACTTCAGATACTACTTTAGAACCTATAGCTGATGAGGATGTTATAGAATTATTTGAAAATCATTTAAATCGCCACCCATATAAAGAAGATTATGAAAATGGTGAGAAGATTGCTATTAAGCTATTTGCATCTGGAAGTTTTCTAAATCCTCATGAGCTATCTATTAATTGTAGGGATGAAATTTTAAAAATAATAGCTAATACTAAAGAAATTAGTGAAATTGTTGTTGAATCTAGACCAGAATATATAAAAGAAGAAATTATTGATGATATCTTTGAAATTATTGACGATAAGTTATTTGAAATAGCTATTGGTCTTGAAACATCAAATGATAATACAAGATTAAATAAAATAAATAAAGGTTTCACATTAAAAGATTTTAATGATTCTGTAAAATTAATTTCTAAATTGAATTTAGAAAAAGGATATAATCTCAAGTCTAAAGCTTATATTTTTATTAAACCCATTTTATTAAATGAAAAAGAAGCTATTGATGAGGCAATTGAAAGTGCTGCTCATTGTGAAAAAACAGGAGTTAGTAGAATATCATTTTGTCCTGCAACAATTCACAGCAAAACATTAATTGAAAGAATGTGGAGAAATGGATCTTATAAAGCTCCTTGGATTTGGAGTACTATAGAAGTTATAAACACTGTTCGTTCAAACTTTAAAATTCCTGCATTACTTGATACATCAGGTTTTGGTTCAAGAAGAGGACCATATAACTGTAAAAAATGTAATAAAGATTTGAAACATGAAATTATTAAGTCTAATTTAAATCAAAGTATTATTGATTTTGATTGTGAATGTAAATCAGAATGGATTGGAGAAGTTAAACATTCCAATATGAATTATTCTAAAACATTTATTAAACATCTTCCATTGTATTAAAGGTAGAAAAATAATATATATTTAAAAAATTATAATATTAATTAGTGATTTTTTGGAGTTAAAAAATTATGAAGAATGAATTAATTAGTATAATAGGAATTATTTTAGGTTTAGTGATAATTGCATTTCCTATGTTCGGAGTAATAGGGGCAAGTGCAATTGTAGGATTATCTATCCTTCTAATGGGTATTTATTTCTTAATAGTAGGGGTGAACTTAGTAGATTATAATAAGACCGGAGGTATTTTAAATACTTTTTTAGGAGTAATAATGATTATTTTGAGTCTTGGACTTATTTTTAATCCTGATTTATTTGCATTTTTAGCTGCTATAACTGTTTATTTAGCAGGAATATTTTTAATTATAATTGGTGTTATGACCTTAATTACAAGCCGCAACAGTCAATATGGATTTTGGATGGGAATACTTGGAATTATTTTAGGTGTAATATACATTATTTTAGGTAGCTATATATCAGATCCATTTATACTTGGTTGTTTAATTGGTATTTGGTTAGTAGTTAGCGGTGTTTTCAGATTATTAGATAAATAATAATCTCTTTTTTATTTTTTTACATAAATTTAAATATAATCAAATAAATAAATAATCAGTAGAGTTGATTATCATCATTATTGATAATTTTATAGGAGGTTATATTTTTGGATATGAATGATAGCTATGGTTATGTACTAGGATCAATACTTCAAAAATTTGGAGAGCAATTTGATAAAGCTTTAGAGAACTATTCAATTACAACAAATGATTATAGAGTATTAATGGCAGTTAATAATAAACCTAACATTAATCAAAAAGAAGTAGGGCAAATGTTAAAAATTGATAGAACTACTATAGTACATATTATCGATAATCTTGAAGATAATAATTATTTAATAAGGATTAAAAATCCCAATGACAGGCGTTCATTTCAATTGTCTCTTACAAAAAAAGGTGAAAACATATTAGAGCCAATATGTGAAGTTAGAGATGAAATTCATGATGATTGTTTAAAAAATCTAAGTAAAAATCAAAAAAAAGTACTTAGAGAAATTTGTAAAAAAATAGGAGATGATTAAATTACAACTACTGATAATAAAACAGAAGGAGTATCCTTACTTTTAGGAGATCCAAAAAGAGCAGTTTTAAAATTATCCATACCTATGATAATAGCTATGGTTATAAATTCATTATATTCATTAATAGATGGAATATGGGTAGCTGGTCTTGGAGATATGGCTTTAGCTGCAGTAGGATTCGTAACCCCATTATACATGATTGTATTTGGTTTTTCAAATGGAATCGGATCAGGTGCAACAGCAGTAATATCTAAATATATAGGTGCTAAAAACAAAAAAGAAGCAGATAATGCAGCAATACATGTAATACTTCTAACAATAATTCTTACAATATTATTTACACTTATTTTATTAATATTTTTAAAACCAATATTATTAGTATTAGGGGCTGGACCTACAGTTGATTTGGCTATGGACTATGGTAATGTATTATTTTTAGGAACTATATTTATTGTATTTTCATCTACTTCATATGGAATTTTAAGAGCAGAAGGAAATGTTAAAAAAACTACATATGCAATGTTATTTGGAGCTATTTTAAATATGGTTTTAGATCCAATTTTCATTTATTATCTAGGTTTAGGTGTTAGTGGTGCAGCTTATGCAACTATATTATCTATGTGTTTAGTTTGTCTTTTGATAGTATATTGGTTTTTAAAAGACACATATATTAAATTTAATATAAAAGATTTTATTTATGAAAATAAAATTATTAAAGAACTTTTAAATGTAGGAATACCTGCTGGTGTTGAATTCATGTTTATAAGTCTTTTAGCTATAGCTTTAAATGCTATTTTAATGATTGTATCAGGAGTAGATGGAGTTACAATTTATACTGGAGGTTGGAGAGTTGTTGCTGTTTTAATGGTTATCCCTATAGCTATTGGGATGTCTGTTATGGCAATTAGTGGTGCAAATCTTGGTGCACGTAAATTTGATAATATTGATATAGCTCATAACTATGCAATAAAAATAGGAACATTAATAATGGTAATTATATCTATAGCTGTCTTTATATTAGCTCCTTATATCAGTTATTTATTTGCATATACTCCTCAAACTGCACATATTTTGCCTCAAATGACCGAATTTTTACAAATTACATGTGTATTTTACATATTTTTCCCATTAGGAGTTATATCCACTTCAACATTCCAAGGTCTTGGAAAAGGGATGAATTCTCTTATAGTAGCTTTTATAAGAGCTGTACTTCTTCAGATAATATTTTCATATATATTTGCAGTTATATTAAACCTAGGTCAAACTGGTGTTTGGTATGGAATTATATTTGGAAATGCTGCTGGTGCAATAATAGCATATATTTGGTCAAAACATTATATTAAAAGTCTTGAAGAAAAAGAAGAAATTATTTAGTAGCTATAAGAATATAACTAAGTGGAAATTTATCTAAAAATTCTATTGAATCATTATTAGCCATTTCCAAGTTATATTCTTCAAATTCTTCTATTTTTAAATTATTTTTTATTAAAGCATTGAAAATATCAGATATTTTATGCATAAACCAAAAACATTCTTTAGAATCATATTTAACTCCACCTACATAGTCTAAACCATCTTCATAATTATATGGTCCTTTATCAAAATATGGAGTTATTTTATTAAAATTTTCTTCATCAATATTGAAACCATTTTCAAAAAAGTATGCAAAAGGATGCATCTCAAAAATCAATAATTTTCCATTATTTTTTAAAAGTCTAGATATAACATTAAAATATTCATCTAAATCTTTAAACCATTGAAGTGAACCTTCAGAAATATAAATAAAATCAAAATAATTATTATATTTATCACTAATTTCTAAAATATCACATCTTTCAAATTTAGCATTTAATTTTGATATATTTTTAAGTTTATTTGCCTCTTCAATTGCAATATCTGAAATATCAAATCCAATAGCTTCGTTTGATCCAAAATTCATTAATGATAATAGTTCCCTACCATTATTACAAGGTAATTGTCCAATAGTTTTTCCTTTTAAATCAATCTTATTTAACTTATCTATAAGTACTTCATCACAAGATCTATTTAATGTTGTAAAATTAGCTTTTTTAAATCCTTCATATAAAGAATTTCCCCTTGCTTTTTGATGATATTTTAATGCTTGATTCCAAGAAGCCCTATTACTTTCACTGATTGATTTTTTATTCATAATATCACGTGAAAAAATAAGATTTTCATAATTATTAAAAATATTTAATTTAAGTAATTATAAAATTAACTTATATAATATTAGAAAACATATTTATAAGAAAGTTAGATAAGTGAGAAATTATGATAGGAATTAGTGCTGATTTTGATCCAGTTCATAAAGGACATGTGAAATTAATCGATAAAGCAAGAGATATAAGTGAAAAAACTGGAGATAAAGTAGCTATATATTTAAATAAAGGTTATAGTGCAAATCATGCTCCATTTTTTACAAGTTATGAGGCTCGTCGTGAAATGGCTTTAAAAGCTGGTGCCGATGAAGTAATACCTATTGAAGGATTACATCACAGACTTACTCTTTCATATAGCGTTCCAATTAGAATAGCTAGAATGATTGAAGATGGAGTAGTTGATTATGTTGATGCTGCAAATGTATCTCCTGCAGAAATTCATAAATACTCTGAAAAATTTGTAAAACAAGGTATTTTTGTTGGAATTCCTAGAAATTTGCCTAATCGTAATGTAATTAGATGGTTTGCAGTTAATGAATTCCTATATAAAAAATACAATAAAAAAATGAATTTTCATATAATTCCTGAGTTGGAATTTGATGGAAAAGTATCAGGTAGAGATATAAGAAAAGCTATTTTAGATAATGATATGGAAATTCCAGAATATGTGAAAGAATTTCTTCCAAAAACAACAATTAAAATTTTAGAGCGAGAAATAAAATTAGGCAATATTCCAGGTAAGAGAAACTTAAATGATATTGAAAAAAGAATGAACACCTACTCTAGAGGAAATTTAGAAAAAATAGCTTATTTAACTGGAAATGCTATTAATGAAATTGTTAAAGGTAGAGTTTATAGAGATGAAGAATCTATTTGGGCTACTTTTAGAAGAGCAGAATATGGCCCAGTCCTAACACGTTTAGCTATTAGTTCAATTGAAGAAGAAGTAAAAAAAGAAGAAGTTCTAAAATTAATGAAAGATTATGAAGCTAAAGGAATTATTCCTCCAGAACAAAGTATTAATCGAGTGATTGAAAGAGCTTGGTATGTTGCAAATCAATCTGGAATTCCTGCATCTGAGGCAGATAAAGAATTTAAATCTAGTAAAATAAAAGTAGATGATGTACCATTAAAATTATATGCTGGTTTGAATTTAACTAAATTTGAAAGTAAAATCATATCTGATGGTTTAACTGGAGATTTATATATAAATAAAGATGGTAAAATAGCTATTGAAGTAAAAACTGATGGTAAAAAAATTAAAACAAATTTAAGATTACCTGCAAAAGAAGTTACTTATTTAAGATATGTTATGGATTCTCATTTTATTCCACTTCACAGCAAAATAATCCAATCCAAAAAAGGATATAAAGTAGAAATATCAATTCAAAATAGCTAAATTTTCTTAAATTTTTCTTTTGATGCTTTAATCATAGTTGTATCTTGAGAATTAAAAAATTCAATTAATTCCTCTAATTCTTCTATTTTTCTATTTTTATGTTTTATGCTATTAGAAATTCTAGAAGTTGATTTATTTTTAAAACTATTTCCTTCAGTTATAGCTAAAATATTAAAAAATTCTTCTTTTAAATTAAAATTTTCTGCAATTTCGACAGATTCTATTAAAATAGCTGCTAATGATTTAGTATATGAACTTCTTAAACTTTTTAAAAGACTTGCATCACCAATATTTGAACTAATTACTTTAAAATCTATATTACAATCATTTAAAAATTCTAATTTTAATGCCTTCTCACCAGAAGCTATAATGATTGGTTCTGAAGAACTAATTTTACCAATAATAGCTCCATCTATAAAATTTTCACTTTCAAACTTTTTTACTGTATTAGGCGAAATATTATTTAAATCTAAATAATAACCATCCAAAAACTTAAAATATTTGTTGAAATTATTTAATGCTTGTTTTGGACTTGTTGCATCAATTAATAAATCACAATTAGATGCAACACTTTTAAACGAATCTAAAATTTCAATATTAGAATTTTTTATTCTTTTTATAGTTTTATTTGATCTTTCATCACATGATGTGATAGTTTTAATTCCATTTTTAGATAATAGTTCATTTATATGATAATTTACATCTCCAAAACCAATAAAACCTACAATCATTAAATCCACCCCATAGATAATAAAAACATATAAATTGCACATATTAAAATTAAAATTCCTGAAAGTTTTTGAATATAATTAGAATTATTTATAAGCTTATTTAAGTTAATTTTTGAAAATAAATAGCTTATAATAAATAATGTTAGGCCAAAACCAATAGAATATATTAAAATATTTAAACTAGCATATAGTGGATCTGCAAATGATGCAAGTAATGCTATAAGTGAAGCAAGATATGCACTGAAACATGGTGCCCAAGCAATTGATGAAATAAATCCTAAAATAAAAGAAAACTTTAATCCTTTTTTATAATTAAGCTTAGGTAAATTAAATTTAATAAAATTATAATCTAATACTAAATATAATCCCATTATAAATAATATAATACATGCAATGATTCTAAAATAGAAAACATAATAATTTATAGCTATTGTAAAAAATCCTGTTAAAAATATAAGTAAAATAAAAATTAGTGAAAAACCTAAAATAAATGAAAGTATTTCTTTTTTATTTCTATTTTCTGTATTATATGCAAATAATATAGGAATTACTGGTATAATACAAGGAGATAAAACTGAAGCTATTCCTGCAAGTAATGATATTATTGGTAAAATTTCCATTTTATAAAAACCTTATAAATTCTGCACTATTATGATAACCAATAATTTCTTGACTTACATCACCATTAGAATCTAAAAATACAATAGTAGGTGTAGTATATGCTGAAAATTTCCTTGCAATTTCAGGATCTTCATTAATATTTACTGGAACGAATATATAATCTTCATTTATTTTAGAAATAACCGTTTCATTTGATAATGTTTCATCTTCAAATTTATCGCAATAATAACAACTTGAACTTGTAAAATAGATTATAACGGTTTTATTGAGAGTTTTACCATCATTAATAGCTTGAGTATAATTATCAGAAATATTTAAAGTATTTACAGAATCTATTTCTGAGTTTGGACTATACATTGTAGAAAATGCAATAGCTACAATAATTAAAAATCCTGCTATTCCTAAAAAAACCCTAAAAATATTATTCATATGCTTATTTTAATTTAACTAAAATAAATTTATTTCTATTAAAATATAATTTTTTAATTTTTCAATATTACCATATCTTGCATATTAAGATTTAAATCTTTAGCTATTGCAGAACATTTAACACAAAGTAAAAAGTACACATCTTTACCTTTTAAATCTACTTCTGTTAAACCTTCATAATTTCCAAGACCTTTAGATATTATGAAATCAGCATTATCAAAAATTTCTCTAAATTCATCTGAAATTTCTGAATAAACTACTCCTACCGTATCTGTTCCAATAGAAACAATTTTTCCATATTTATCTAGACCTACTTCTATTGCATCTTCTAAGCATGCATCATTTAAAATAGGTTTTTCTTTTACAGCTAATGTGATATTTATATCATATTCTTTAATTTTATCAAGAAGTAACTTATCAAAAACAATTTCTCCAGTATTATCTAAGAGATATAAAAGGTTTTTATGTTTTTTTAAGTCTTTTTCTAATTGTTCAGTATTATTAATAGCTAAATCTTTATTCAACCCAGGCATTATTAATTTTTCAATATCTGTATTTAATTCAAATGCACCAAAATCTAATAAATTTCCCAAAATAGCTATTTTAACATGATTTTCTAAACTATCATTATTATTTAATAGATCTTCAACCATTGGAAGGTATTTTAAAGCTATTTTATTACCTATCTTTTTTTCTTTAATATATGGGTCAGTACATCCTGTTTCTTCTTTAATCATTTTATGAATTTGTGAACCTGTCTTATTTGAAGATGCATTTTCATTATAATTTTTAGCTAAAAATTCAAAAACATTTTCCATTAACTTAATTTTTAAATCTTCATCATCACATGCTAAATCCATAGCTTCTTTAGCTTGTCTTAAAAAACAAGGTGCGCATTCATAATATACTTTCATAAAATTACCTGGTTAAATTGTTTTTATCCACCATAAATAATTTGAATTAATTGAACTTCATCATTATCTTTTATAAGACTTTCCTCAATTACTATTTCATTATTTATTTTAGCTACAATAGTTTGAGAAGATAATTCTAAATCTTTTAGTAAATCATTTATAGAATATTCCTTGTTAGGTAAGTTTTTTTCCTCTTTTTTATTATTGAATAAAAGTGTAAATTTCATTATCCATTTTTTCTTTTTTTTAATTAATATATTTATATTTTTTAAATTTGAAATTGTATGAGTTTATAAAAATGTTTTAAGATAATAATAATGACTTATAAATGGTTAATTATTCTTAGAATATAAAATATAAATAATTAATTATTTTGTTTTAAAAAATAAGAAAAATTATTTAAAATCGATTAATTAAAGAAGTAATTAGTCTTTTAAAAAAAAAGACCATTAACTAAAAAGGAGAATATAATGAAAAAAATAATTTATTTACTTCTATTTACACTATTTTTAATAGCACCAAGTTCCATAGAAGCTAATGAGAATTTAACTGAAGAAGACAATAAAATAAATAGTTTTATTTCTTCAAATAACATTGAAACCAGTTATCAATCCGGAGAATTTCTAGAAATAAACTTAGAAGATGAAAATAAAAATAAAATACCAAATGCCACAATAGAATTAACAATAGAAAACAATACTCATTATATATTGACAGATGAAAATGGAAAAGGAAATTGGAAAGTTAATCTAAACACAGGAAATTATTTAGCACATTTTAACTTTAATGGAAGTGAAAAATATAATAAAAGTGAAAATACATGTAATATAATAGTTACAAAACAAGAAACAGAGCTTTTATCAATTGATACAATATTTAATAAAAAAGGAAATGCAATAGATTTTAATTTAATAGATAAAAACGGAAATCCTTTAGTTAATCAAGATATTCATATTTTAGTAAATGGAATAGAATACACAAGAAAAACTAATTATGAAGGTATTTCAAAACTCAATATAAATTTAAATCCTGGACAATATCCAATTTATGCTTATTTTAAAGGTTTAAAAAATTATCAAAATTCTTCTGTAAACATTCTTTTAGATATATTAAATTCTAATGAAAAATTAGATGTTGATTTAACAGGATATGATTTAAATCAATTTTATGGAGATGGAAATTACTATACAATTTGTTTAAAAGATAATAATGGAAAACCATTGAAAGATTATCAAATAGCTATAAAAATAAATGGCGTTACATATTATCGTAACACTGATGAGAAAGGATTTTCTAAATTAAAAATAAATTTAGGTCCTGGAACATATAAAGTTGAATCTATATTTGAAGATGAACATTTTAATAAAAAAACAGTTTTAAACACCATTACAGTGAATTTAGGTCACACAAAGTTAATTTCAGAAGATTGTGAATTTTATTATGGTGATGGAAATTATTATAAAGTTCAATTACTTGATCAAAATAATAATTCTCTTGAAAATAAAAATATTGAAATTACAATAAATGGAGTAAAATATACTAAAGAAACATTTAATGATGGTTTCGCTTTTTTAAAAATAAATTTGAATCCAGGAACTTATATTGTAAAATCTGAGTTTATAGGAGAATATGGTAAAGTCAAATCATCCATTACAACAACATTAACCGTATTAAAACAGAATACATCCATTGAAAGTAACAATTTAACATTAAATAGAAAAGGAGAATATTTAGAAGCACAATTAAAAGATGGGTATGGAAAAGCTATTACAAATCAAATTATCAATATTAAAGTTAATGGTATAGAATATAGTCGAGTTACAGATGAATCAGGAATAGCTAGACTTAAAATTAATTTACATACAAATATCTACGATGTTTACTACAATTTTAAAGAAAATCAATTTTATAAAAGCAGTAATTATTTTAATATCCTAATAATAAAAGAAGAAAGCTATAAATTAGATACAATTTTAACAGTAGATAACTACAACATAACAGAAAAAGGTGATAAATTAAAAATAAATTTAAAAGATAGTAATGGAATAAATTTAGCAAACCAATTAGTGAAAATTTCAATTAATGGGCCTACATATGAAAGAATAACTGATAATGAAGGTAATGTTTATTTAACAATTAATTTAAATGAAAAACTTTATGATTTTACCTACATTTATGAAGGTTCATATAATTTCAATAAAATAGATGAAAATGGAAAATTAAACGTCAATCACACTCCAAATTTTAGTTATAGTATTAATATTGATACTGTTTTAGAACTTAATTCTATTATTTTAAATACAACAGTTAAAGCACCAATAGCTCGAATGATTTATATTACTGGTGAATTTGGAGAGTATAATTTTTGGTATAATCTAGAACAAGCTAAAAGTTATTCCAACATAGAGGATCTTCAAAAAAACATTATGTATTTTATTCCATTAAAAAATCCAAATAATGAAGTATTGTATTTCGATTTAAACACAAAAATAACTAGTCAAGGCATAAGTTTAATAGTTTATGATGAATTTATAGAAGTAAAATATTATGGTCGTTTTGATAACAGATTAAATAAATTTGATGCTGTTTTTAAATGTTATAATTATTCAAATTTAGGATATGAAAATTTAGAATTATATTTAAATAACGATAAAAAAGCTTCAATAGAATATACAAGCTATTTAAACTCCCCTAAGACAGATGAAATTGCCACAAATACTGGTGGTATTTATATTCCATACCATGAAAATGTAGAAACATTACTTGAAACAGAAAAGCTATCAATGGAGAGAAATGAAAAAATTAGCTATAATATAATGAATAAATACTTTAATATTAATAATAATTATTGGAATTCTGAATTAGGCTATGATCTTATTCAAAGTTACTTATTATCAAATTCTAAAGTTACAGATGAAGATGTTGATTATTACCTAAATTCAGCAAAAAGTAATGATAATATAGAAAATATTGTTAATGATTGTTTTTTATCTGCACTATCAACAGCTTGGATGAGTGATAAATTAGCTACTGAATTAGAAGAAGAATATAATATTACTTGGTCTAAATCTAATTTTGATATTATTTTAAGTGGAATAAACTATTATGGAAAATATCTAAATGCAATGGGCTATCAAAATCCTAATGATTACACTGGAGATATAGAAAACATAAGATCATTTAGATTTATGCATACAATTCTTTATAGTGAAATTGAAAAATTTAGTTTAGAATTAAGTGGTCAAGAAGCAAATTGTGGATTGTCTGATGTAATAACTGCCATAATTTCAGGTGAGCCATTTAGTATAACAGATTATGATGAATATCAAGTAATTTCATTATCAAATAGTCCTTCTCAATTAATTTATTATAAAAATTCAGGTTCTGTTGCAACAAGTGTCCAACAAGAAGATTTACAAAGTTCAAAAGGAGCTGTAATAAATTTTTTAGGTTATTTATATCCAAATATAGTAAAATTAAATTTTAATTCATTAAATAGTCAATTTAAAAAAATTTATAATAATGTAGGCTCTTCAATTGCAAATATAATAAATATACGTAGCAAAATTAATTATGGAATAGTAAAAGGAGTAGGGGAATTATATGCTGCAAGTAAAACCTTATTAACAAAATCTCCGAATTTAGTAGCTTTTATGTTTACAGCTACTGAAATAATGTGTGGAATAAGAGATAATGCTGAATATGAAGATTGGAGATATTTTGGAATGTATCCTGTGTGGAAAGGAAAAACATTCCAGTTTATCAGTGAAAATAAAGTAGAATATACAAATATTTATGGGCAAACTTATGAATCATATGATCAAATACATGTTATAATTCCATATAAAGGAAATTGGGCCCCACTTGGAGAAAATGAATTAGATAGAGATAATGCATACATAATAAGTGATGCATATGGAAGAGTAAATATAACTGCAGAAGATACATACAAGCTTGAAGCAGAAAGTGACAAATATTACATAGAAAGAGGCCATAGCTGGATAACAGAATTATAAAAAGGTGCAAAGATGGATAATAAATTAAAAATTTTAACAATAATGAATTATAGTGTAACAATATTGCTAATTTTACTTGGAATTTATGGAATTTTTATTGGAGGATTAAAAGCTAGTTTAACATATCAATTAATCTTTTTATTTATAATTGTTCCAATGTATGTTATATCAGAAAAATATAATGTAGAATATAATAATATAACATTTCCTATAGGATTTATTTTAGGAATAATTGTTACTTATTGGGGTTAAAAATTGATTTCGCAATCAAGTTCTTTTAAAAAAGTACATACCCTACATAACTTATTTGATGATGGTTCACCACAAATTTCACAATTTGAATAAGTAAAACTAGGAGATAATTCTTTTTTAATAGCTGGTTTTATTTTATCAAAACCTCTAAGGGTAGAATACATTATAGTTGGGTGATTAATAGATAAGTCTTGTAAAATTTCTCCAACTTCCCCTCTAAAAGATTGACTTGAATAAGGACATCCATCTAAGTGAACATCTAAATTTCGAGCTAAAACATATAAACCTATTTCCCTTTCAGGAACTTCACGAAGTGGTTTAATCTTTACAGTAAATTTATCGCTTTTTGAAGTAGTTTTAGCTCCTAATTTAGTTAAATTATCAATATTTCCTTCTAAATAATTCATTAAAATAGCTTGAGATTCATCATTTAAATTATGACCAGTAGCTATTTTTGTTGCACCCATATCTTTAGCTGCTTTATTTATAATCCAACGTCTAAAAACACCACAATATGTACAAGAACCTCGATGATTTTCTTTTTTCATTATCTCATCAAGAGTTATATTAAATGAATCTTTAAAAGAAACTACTTTGTGCTCTATTCCTAGTCTTTTTGCATGAGAAATAGCTATATCTACACCATCTTGGCGATAGTTATCTATTCCTTCATCAACTGTAACAGCACAGATATCTATAATATGTCTTTGACGAAATGTTTCTAAAATATCTAAAGTAGCTACACTATCTTTACCACCAGATAAAGCAACTAAAACTTTATCTCCCTTTTCAAGTAACTTTTCTTTTTTTATTGTTTGAATAGCTTTTTTTTGAATAGATCTAATAAAACAATCACTACATAATGATTGACCTGATTCTTTTCTATGAATTATAATTTTAGGATTTCCACATTTACTACATTTTTCCATTTTATCACATTGATTCTACAAATTGAGCTAATTGATTTAATGTATTAACTTCATATATTTGAGCACCAGCTTCTTTATAAAGAGATACACAGCTATCAACGATATCCCACTTATTTCTGTCTTCAGGATTTAAAATAATAACTTTTTTTGAATCTTTAACCATTTCTTCTACTAAATTTACACTAGCAGGAATTCCATTAACTTTAGGTCCTGCCCAATCTCTACAATCAGATAACATAATCAAATATGATTTATTATTTAAATTAGCTTTTTTTTGAAAATCTTCAAAAGCTGTATACATATTAGAAGTCCCATGAACCATAGCATTCTTAAGTCTTTTTTCTCTGACTTTTAAAAAGGCATTAAGTAAATATTCTTCTTTTAAAGCATTAGTAGTTTCAATAACTTTATTATCAAATTCAAAAGTTCTAGATTTTTTAAATGCAGATTGAGCTGAAAACATTAACATGAAAAACCAGCTACTAATCCATTCACAAGATCCACTAATATCATTTAAAAATATATGTTCATTTTTATGATGTCTAGGTTTAGCTTTAACAAGCTCAAAAGGAACACCTCCATATTTTAAATTAGCTCTAATTGTCTTTCTAATATCAATTTTATTATTATTTGCTGAAATTTTCCTGCGAGATCTTTTATTTGCAATTTTACGCCCAAGTCTTTGGCAAATTTCTAACATCCTAGGATCAAATCTATTTAATTTAGTAAGATCCTTATTTAGTAATTCTCCTTCTTTTTCAAGTTCTGTATGTTCATCTAAAGAAGGCATTCCAGATAATTCTTTAAGTTGTTTATTATTAACAATTTCTTTTCTAAAAGATTCTCCTTTATTTTGTTTTTTAATATGATATTTATTAGATTTTACATTTTGTAAAAAAGATTTTGATTTATTTTTATTTTCAATATTTTCTTCTTTATTTTCATTTTCTTCTTTAAAAATTTCTTCAAAAATCTTATTAAATTTAGGAATATCATATTTGTCTTTAACATAAACTGATCTTAAAGCTGTTTTAAGAGTTTGTTTGTCCATACCTTCAAAAAAAGTACAAGCATCAATAGCTGACTGTGTACTTCTAATACTTACAGGTAGGCCTTCCTCTCTTAATCTTTGAGATAATTCAACAATATTTCCATGCATATTATCTTTCTTTATTAAAAACTTCTTTTAAAACTCTTTTTTTATCAGCTTCAGTTTTAATAACAACACCAATACTTTCTTCTAATGCTTCATCTACATTAGAATTATTTAAAGATATAACTGATTTAACCCAATCAACACTGCCCCTAACTGATGGCTTTTTCATTAAATTAAATGTTCTAATTCTTTGAACCATAGTTACAACTTTTGATATCAAATCTTCTGATGCATCAGGAAGTTTAGATTTAACAATTTGAATTTCTCTTTCTTTAGAAGGATATGGAATATATAAATACAAACATCTATCTTTAGTTTCTTCTAAAAGAGTTCTTTGAGAATTAGAAGTTAAAACTACAACTAAATCATTATTTAATTGAAATGTTCCTAAATCATTTATTGTAATTTCCTTTTCACCTAAAGCTTGAAGTAAGAAACTTTCAACTTCTTCATCAGCTTTATCAATTTCATCAATAAGTAAAACAGATGGTTTATCATTCATAAAAGCAGATAACAATGGTCTTTTAATAAAAAAATCTTCATTAAAAATCATAGACTCATTAAATTCATTGTTTTTAACTGCTTCTAAATGTAAAAGTTGTTTTTGATAATTCCATTCTCCAACAATTTGTTCAAATGTAATTCCTTCATAGCATTGAATTCTAAAAAACTCTCTACCAAATCCATCAGAAATAACTTTAACTAATTCTGTTTTACCAACACCAGGTGGTCCTTCAATTAAAATAGGTTTTTTAAGAGAAAAAGAAAGAAATAAAGTAGTAGATATCTCGGAGTTTGGAACATATTTATTTTCCAATAATGCATCGTTTATTTCATTAATACTGACATCTTTCAAATTTTAACATCCTTAAATATTTATGATAAATTATTTATACTTTCATCATATAATAATTTTACATTTAAAAAAATAAGGTAAAAACATGAAAAATAATAAAAAAATTGATTTATCTGGTAAAGATTTAAGAAATTACGATTTTACAGATATTAATTTTCAAAGAGCTAATTTAAGTTATGCTAATCTTCAAGGTGTTATTATTAAAAATTGTGATTTTACATGTGCAAATTTTGAAGGTGCAAATTTAAAAAATGCTAATTTAAAAGGAGCTAATCTTCGTGGAGCCAATATGGCCAATTCTAATCTTGAAAATACTGATTTATCTGGTTCTGACTTGTCTGGAACTATATTAAAAAATTCTACATTAGATGGTGCAATATTATCACGAGCTTATATTAGGGGAACTGACATTAGAGGAGTTAATTTTGAAAAAGTTAACTTAAAAGATACTATTGTTAAACTTGTATATGATGGAGATTATAAAAGAACAAATAATTTAATTTAATTTTTTAAATAAATCAAAATCTTGAACATATTCTTTACCTGTAATCATAGCTATTTCTGCTTTTTGAAGCTCACTTCCCAAATAAGCAGCATGTTCTATTCTTGAAATTAATCCTAATTCTATAATTTTATCATAAATTTCTTTAGGATTTTCTCCTTCAATAGAAATATCAGCTTTTACCTTTTTAAAATGAGTAACAATAATTTTAAAATTATCATAATCTACTCTAATTTTAAAGCTTCCTGCTCTATCAAGTACTAATTTTTCAGATTCTTTTGCTTCGATCATTGGAACTAATTGGCTTTGCTCATCTAAACCAATAATATCTGATCTTTTATTTTTATCTTTAAAAACAATTAAATCAATTCCTAAGTTTTTAGGGATAGATTTTCTATTTTTAGCTAAAAACATCATTTTAGAAGCAGTAGCTAGTTCATATACGCTCCCATATGCTTTTCCACTTTCTTCTACTGTAAATAATATTCCGCATCCAAGTTCCATAGCTATTCCTGCAAGTAATGCATTTACTCCAACTGAATCTGTATCCATAAGCTCAGTTACATTACCTACACCAAAAAACATAGGATATGGATTAGATGCTCTAAATTCTTTTGAAGCTATTATCGAATCAACAATGCTTTTACTATTTACAGGATCTAGAATCAAATCAGAAACAAAATTCAATCCATTGCATTTTTTAATCAATTTTTCCATTGATTTTACCCTGTCTTTTGGAGCATGAGGGACTTCTCCTTTAGAATAATTGGTAGGAAGTAAAATAGCTGGAATATTTTTTTCTTTTAGAATATCGGTAACTTTATGATAATTTCCCAAATCTAAACTTAAAACTAAATCGATTCCACATTCAGCAGCTTTTATTATTTCTTTTGGATTTAAAGTATCAATACTCAATGGTTTATCCCCAATAATAGGCCTTAGAGTGTTTATTAAATCTGGAATTTTATCTGAATAATCTTCACCTGCAGCCATTCCAATATCAATCATGTCTGCACCTGAATCTATGTAATGTTTACATTTTTTAATTAAATCTTTTTTTGATAATGATGGAGCATTAGCTATTTCTGCAAGTACTCTTAGTGGAAAATCCTCTCCAACTGGAAGATTTTTTATTAAAATATTATTTGGTTTTTTAAGAAGCTCTTCTCTTTTTTTAATATCATTTTCAAAGTTTTCAATAAATTCTAATGCTTTTTTCCTTTTTTCTTCTTCAATTAATTTATCAGCAGGTTTTGACTGAGAAAGTTCTATATTTTCAATTAATTCAAGAACCATTAATAAATCTGCAGCATCTGTTGAACCTTTATAAGTAGGAATACCTAATTTCTCAGCTATTTCAGTAGTATTTTTTCTTATAAGTCCTGGAACTAATATTAAATCAATTTCATTTAATTGATTTTCATAATTATCTTTGATTTCTTTAATAATTTTATTTGGAGTCAAAAAAGCAGCAATTTGTGTATCAGCAACATGTATTAATACATTTTCCTCATTAAAATCTTTCAAAGTATTTTTAATCAATGGATAAGCTAAATTTCCAGTAATTATAAGAATTTTCATAATAAGAATTATAAACTTTATATATTAAATAATCTTCTCATATTAAGAATTTCTTTTAAATAGTAAATTATTATATAAGTAGATAAAAATTTTAAAAAAAATATATTGATATTAAACAAAAATAAGGTTTTTTTATAAAAATAATTAATAAAACTAAAAATTCATTTAAAACATATAAATTTATTCAAATATAAAGCTTTATATATTTTGTAAATTATAATGATTATACATGATAGATATATGGAGGAAAGACATATGATTGAAATTCGCTTTCATGGACGTGGCGGCCAAGGAGCTGTTACTGCTGCAGAAATTTTAGCGAAAGCAGCATTTAAAGATGGAAAATATGCACAAGCATTTCCATTTTTCGGAGTAGAAAGAAGAGGTGCTCCTGTAATGGCTTTTACAAGAATTGATGATAAGCCAATACGTGTTAGATACCAAGTATACAATCCAGACCATGTTTTAGTATTAGATGATGGTTTAACTAGTGTTGTAGATGTTTTCTCAGGATTAAAGGAAGACGGTGATGTTATTATCAATATTAATAAGAAATTTGAAAATAATGATAATAAATCAGTTTATGAAATTGATGCAACCGGTATTGCTCTAGATACATTAGGAGTTAATATTGTTAATACTATAATTTTAGGCTATTTTGCTAAGAAAACTGGCGAAGTGAGTATTGAATCAATTATTGAAGTCATAAAAGAAGTTTTCCCAGGAACAATGGGAGAAAAGAATGCAAAAGCGACTATGGAAGCTTATAATATGGCTTAATTAAAAAAGGTGATTATTAATGGTATCAGTTGGCTGTGTTATAAAAACACCAGGGAGCAGTAAAAGTAACAAAACTGGAAGTTGGAGAACTTTCAAACCTGTTCTCGATAAAGAAAAATGTATTGATTGTGATCAATGCGTGATGTTTTGTCCAGACGCATCTGTAAACAAAGATCATGACATTAATTATGATTATTGTAAAGGCTGTGGAATCTGCGCTGCAGAATGTCCAGTAAAAGCTATTAAAATGGTTAAAGAATAAATAGGAGAAATTAAATGACAAAAGAAATAATGACCGCTAATAAAGCTGTTGCAGAAGCTGCTAAATTAGCTAGACCGCAAGTTATTCCTGTTTTTCCAATCACTCCCCAAACATCAATTTCAGAATATTTAGCACAATATGTTGCTGATAAAGATCTTGATGCTGAGTATATTAAAGTTGAATCAGAACACAGTGCTATAAGTGCATCAGTTGGAGCGAGTGGTGCAGGAGTTAGAGTATTTACTGCAACATCTTCTCAAGGATTAATGTTAATGCATGAAATTTTATTTGCAGCTGCAGGTATGAGATTACCAATAGTTATGGCAGATGCTAATAGATCTATTTCAGCACCATTAAGTATTTGGAATGATCAACAAGATTCAATATCCCAAAGAGATGCTGGATGGTTACATACCTATGTTGAAGATGCGCAAGAAGCATTGGATTCTACATTAATGGCATATAAAATTTCAGAAAACCATGATGTATTATTACCTTCCATGGTTTGTTTAGATGGGTTCATATTAACTCATACTGTTGAACCAGTAGATTTACCTAATCAAGAAGATGTAGATAAATTTTTACCTCCATATCAACCTAAAGAAGCATTCCTTGATCCAAAAGAACCAATGTCTATTGGAACATTAGCAGATCCAAATTATTATTTTGAAGCAAGATATGCAATGGAAATAGCTATGGAAAAATCAATGCAAATCATAAAAGATACTTGTAAAGAATTTGAAGAAATCTTTGGAAGAAAATATGATGTAGTTGAAAATTACAAATGTGATGATGCAGAAATTGTATTTGTATCTATGGGTTCTCTTTGTAGTACTCTTAAAGTAATGGTAGATGAATTAAGAGAAAAAGGCGAAAAAGTAGGTCTTTTGAAAATCAGAGTTTATAGACCATTCCCTGTTGAGGACATTAAAGAAGTTACTAAAAATTGTGAAAAATTAGCTATTATTGAAAAAGATATCAGTTTTGGTATGGGTGGAGCATTATACTTAGATTTCAAAGCAAAAATTGATAAAGAAACTTATGGCTTCATTGTAGGATTAGGAGGAAGAGATATAACTCCAGAAACAATTAATGAAGTTTATGAAAAAACTAAAAACCCTGTAAAAGATGTAAACTGGGTTGGACTCAAGGAGGGCAATTAAATGAATTTACCTGAAGAAGAATTGTTATCATCCGGTCATAGAGGATGTGCAGGTTGTGGAGCTTCTATTGGAGTTAGACTTGCTCTTAAAGCATTAGGTAGAAATACTGTAGCTATTTCTGCAACAGGATGTTTAGAAGTTATGACTACTCCTTACCCTGAAACCGCTTGGGAAATTCCATGGATACATGTTGCTTTTGAAAATGCAGGAGCAGTAGCTTCTGGTGTTGAAAGCGCTTTAAAAATTCAAGGAAAAGAAGATGTTAATGTTGTAGCATTTGGTGGTGACGGAGGAACAGTCGATATAGGTTTACAATCATTATCAGGAGCTATGGAACGTGGACACAATTTATTATACATTTGTTATGATAATGAGGCATATATGAATACAGGAATTCAAAGAAGTGCATCTACTCCTTTTGGTGCTTCTACTACCACATCCCCTAAAGGAAAATATAGTTTTGGAGAAGATAAACCTAAAAAGAACATGCCAATGATTATGGCAGCACATGGAATTCCATATGTAGCTACAGCTTCAATTTCTTATCCACAAGATTTTATGAGAAAAGTAAAAAAAGCTGCTGAAATTGATGGTCCTGCATATATTCATTTAAATCAACCATGTACTACTGGTTGGGGATATGATCCTTCAAAAACCATCGAAATGGGAAGGTTAGCTGTTGAAACTGGTTTCTGGCCATTGTATGAAATTGAAAATGGTGAATTTAATCTTACTTATAAACCTCTTGAAAGAAAACCTGTTAGTGAATACTTAGAAGCACAAAAAAGATTCAAACATCTTCAAGACAAAGAAAAAGAAGAAATTCAAAAATATATTGACTTCCAGTGCAAGGAATTCGGATTATAAGGTGGAACCATGGAAAAAATTTTTGTTCAAAAAGATTTATGTGATGGCTGTTTAGATTGTGTAAATGCATGTACATCTATTCACCAAGGTTCTAGAATTAAAATTTTAGATATTGATGATAATTACTATTCCATTGTTTGTCAACAATGTGAAAATGCTCCATGTAAAAAGATTTGTCCAACAGAAGCAATCGATGACATGGGAGTAGATGAAAACAAATGTATTGGTTGTGGATTATGTCAAATCATATGTCCTTTTGGATCTATAACTATTGAAAAAGTAGCACAAAAATGTAATATGTGTGCAGATACAGGACAAGAACCAGCTTGTATTGCAGCATGTTCTAAAAGAGCTATTTCAAAAATGGATGCTGATTCCATTATTCAAGAAAATCAGAAGAAATACATTGAAAAACTTACAGGAGCTAATGAAAAAATATCTCCTAAAAAGTTTATGGACTTAATTACTTCAGATTCTAAAGCTAGTAAAGATTTAGAGTGAAATAATGAGTGGAATTTCAGTTAATCCCAATAAATGCATTGATTGCTCAATATGTGAAAGGTCTTGTCCTAGTAATTCCATTAAAGTAAAAGATGGTGTACCATTATTTTGTATGAATTGTGAACCAGATAAGGCAAATTGTCTTAAAATTTGCCCAACTGGTGCTATTGAATCCCTTGGTGGAGCAATCATATTAAATAAAGAAAAGTGTAATGGATGTGGAGCATGTCAAGATGTTTGTCCAATTGGTGCAATAGATATTGGTAAAAATAGTGCAAATAAATGCAATTTTTGTGTTGGTAAAGATACAAAAGAATGTGTTGAATCTTGTCCTACTAATGCTTTAACTGATGATGAAAACACAATTTCTGAAACAAGTAGCTAATTTTTAAATAGCTACATTTTTATTTTTTAAATAATGCTTATGAAATACAAAGCTAAAATAGAAATAATATTTGCAGTAATCATATTAGCGATTACTACACTATTTTTATTAACTAATCAATTAGCAATAAAAACAAATCAAAGGATATTTCCAATAATAATAGCAATATTAGGCTTATTAACAAATATTGTAATATTATGGCCTGAAAAATATAAAAAAAAGTCCAAAATATCTATTGTTATATCAATAATAACAATTATCTTTTTAATGTTATGTATTATAATCATAAATGATTTTATTTAAATTATTATTTTAATAAATAATAAATACTTATTTTTACATAAATTTAATTAATTAATTTTCAAAGGTTAGATTTTGATTAGTGAAGAAACTATTATAGAAACTGTATCTGAACTTTATAAAAAAGCTGTCATAGAACTTGGTGAAGATGTAAAAATATCACTTGAAGGTGCACTTAAAAGTGAAGATAATGAACTTGGTCAGTTAAATATTGAAGCTATTTTGAAAAATATTGAACTTGCTGAGAAAAATAATATTCCGATGTGTCAAGATACAGGACTACCTGTTGTTTTTGTTAAACTTGGAAATGTTGAAGTTCAAAATCTTAAAGAATCTATTGAAAAGGGAATTATAAAAGCTACTGAAGAAGTTCCACTTAGACCAAACATTGTAGATCCTATAAACAGGAAAAACACTAATAATAACATTGGAAATTATATTCCTCCAATCGATATTGAGTTAATTGATTCAGATTACTTAGAAATAACTATTTTTCCAAAAGGTTTTGGCTCTGAAAACAATAATGCGCTTAAAATGGCATTACCTAGTGAAGGAATTAAAGGAATTAGTGATTTTGTAGTTGAAACAGTTTTAAAAGCTAAAGGTAAACCATGCCCTCCAACTGTAATAGGTGTTGGAATTGGTGGAACATCAGATTTAGCTATGAAACTAGCAAAAAAAGCATTATTAAATGATATCACATCAGAAAATCCTGATAGTGAATTAAATGAATTAGAAAAAGAAATTAAAGAAAAAATTAATTCTTCAGGAATAGGACCAATGGGTCTTGGTGGTAAAACAACTACACTAGCAGTAAAATGTATAAAAGCTGATACCCATACTGCAGGTTTGCCTATTGGAGTATGTATCCAATGTTGGGCAAATAGGCATGCAACAAAAAAGATATATGATAAATAGAATAGCTATTCTATATCTTCTTTAATATCTTCTATATCTGGTCTTTCGTTTGTTTTTATAAATATTGTCCTAGTACCAATACTTACAACTCTATCAGCTATTCTCTCAAGAGATCTAGCAATAAATATCACATGAATAATTCCAAGTGCATCATCTGTTTTTTGAGCTAGTAATGCAGTAGTTTGATCTAAAATAGAATCAAATAAATCATCAACTCTATTATCTTCATCTTTTAATTGTTTTGCCATTTCTAAATCTTGATTTAAAAATGTTCTAATTCCTTTACTTAACATTATTTGAACATAATCAGCCATGTGTTGCAAATCATTTGTTAAAGTAGCTGGAAGATTTAAATCTTGTGTTAACTGGGAAGATTCAGCTATATTTGCAGATAAATAACCTATTCTTTTTGCATGACTAATAACTCTAATTGTTGATTCAATAAACATCAAATCTCCAGCTAGTGGTTGTTCAATAGCTATAAATTTAATACATTTTCGCTCAAGTTCATAACCTAAAACATCTACTTCTTTACTTTTTTCGATTATTTCCTCTGCAGTTTCTTTATCATAATTTTCTATTAAACGAATAGCTTTAGAATTTGACTCTAAAATCATGTCAAATAATGTAGCTACTTCTTCTTTGATAGATTTCATTCTATCTCTAAATAATAAACTTGGATATTTTTTATTTTGCACTCTTATTCCTCCTTAACCAAATCTTCCTGTAATATATTCTTCAGTTTTTTTCTCTTTAGGATTAACAAACAATTGATCTGTCTTACCACTTTCAATAACTTCTCCACTTAAGAAAAATGATGTGAATTTTGATACTCTTGTTGCTTGTTGCATATTATGAGTAACCATCACAATAGTATACTCATTTTTAAGTTTGTGAATTAAGTCTTCTATTTTTAATGTAGATATTGGGTCTAATGCAGAACATGGTTCGTCCATTAAAATTACTTCTGGATTTACAGCTATTGTACGAGCAATACATAATCTTTGTTGTTGCCCACCAGATAAACCCATAGCAGAGTTATCTAATTTATCTTTCACTTCATCCCAAATAGCTGCTGATTTTAAACTTTCTTCAACAATTTGTTCTATAATATCTTCATCAGTTTCTCCATGAATCCTTAAACCATAAGCTACATTTTCATAAATAGATTTAGGAAAAGGATTAGGTTTTTGAAAGACCATTCCTACTTTTTTTCTTAAGTTAACAACATCTACTTTATGATCATAAACATCTTTACCATCTAATAATATTTCACCATCATGTTGAAAAGATGGTATTAAATCATTCATTCTGTTTATTGAACGGATAAATGTTGATTTTCCACAGCCAGAAGGTCCTATAAGAGCAGTTACAGAGTTTTCTGGAATAGATACATTAACATTTTTTAAAATATGAGATTCTCCAAAACTAACGTTTAAATTTTTTGATTCAATTTTCATCTCTTTATCTTCCTAAAATCTTTTTTTGATATCTTTCAACAATAATATTTGTAATAAAAGTTAATAAAAGTACAATTACAACAAGAACAGCTGCAGTACCATAAGCATTTTCTAAAGAAATTCCTTCAGTAGCTAAAACATACAAATGCAATGGTAAGGGTCTTCCTGGATCAAATAATGATATTGGAATAGTTAATGCTGAACCTACTGCAAACATTACAGCTGCTGCTTCTGATATAGCTCTTGTAATAGCTAGTATTATTCCTGTAATAATTCCTGGAATAGCTGCTGGTAAAACTACATTAATAATAGTTTGAAGTTTAGTTGCTCCTATACCATAGCTACCTTCTTTATATGCTCCTGGAATTGAAAGTAGTGTAACTTCTGAAACTTGAAAAATTGTAGGTAGTGCCATTAAAGCTAAAACCAGACCACCTGATAAAATTGACCAACCTAAACCTAGAAATACTACAAAAAATGCTAGACCAAATAGACCAAATATAATTGAAGGAATTGATGCTAGTGTTTCTGCACCAAATCTTATGATTTTAATTAATTTTTGATTACTTGCATATTCACTCATATAAATAGCTGCTCCAACACCTAAAGGAGTAGCTATTAAAGCTGCAATAAGAGTTACATAAATACTTGAAATAATCATTGGAAATATTCCGCCTTCTTTACCAGAATCAATAGGAGATCCAAATATAAACTCTAAATTAATAGCTGGTAGTCCTCTAATAATTACATAACCTAAAACAATTATAAGTATTAAAAATGTTATAATTCCAGATAATATAAAAATAACATTCATTATTTTTTGAGATGTTTTAGGAGACCATAACCTTTTAGAATTCATAAGGTTCCTCCTCCTAAATCCATACCATGTTTATTTTGAATATAATTTGCAATAATAAGCAAAATAATGATTATAATAAATAGTATAACTGCAGTTGCAAATAATGCATTGTAATGTAAACCTGTTGCATATCCCATCTCTAAAGCAATATTTGTTGTGAGTGTTCTAACAGGATCAAAAATTGAGCCTGGAATTTGAACTACATTACCTGCAACCATAATAACAGCTAATGTTTCTCCAATAGCTCTTCCAATACCCAAAATAATTGCAGTTACAATCCCTGGTAATGCTGCAGGTAAAATTATTTTTCTAATTGTTTGCCAATGTGTAGAACCAAGTCCAAAAGATGCTTCTTTAAATTCATGTGGAACAGATTTAATTGCATCTTGTGATACAGACATTATTGTAGGTAATATCATAACAGCTAAAATAAGACTTGCTGTAAATATACTGAAACCTGTTCCTCCAAAGTTTTCTCGGATCAAAGGAACTAAAACAGTCAAACCAAAAAATCCATAAACAACTGAAGGAATTCCAGCTAATGTTTGAATAACAGGTTTTAGAAAAACTCTAACATTATTTGGAGCTATTTCTTCTGTAAAAACAGCACATAATAATGATAATGGTACTGCCATCACTAATGCTACAAATGTAACTAATAAAGAACCAATTATCATTGAAAAAACACCATATTTATCTTCACTTGGCATCCAATCTAGACCAAACATAAACTGGAAAAATCCATATTCTTTAAATGCTGGAAGTGCTTCTGCAAAAATAAATATAAGTATTGTAAAAATAATTAAAATAGAAAAAATAGCTGTTATAAACAAGCCTTTTTCAATTAAAAACTCATTGATTTTTTCGCGGTCCATAATTTAATCCCATTATTTTATAAAAGTTTAATAATTATCTTTTTAATTACTTAATTTTAATTAATATTTTAACATATAAAATTTTATGTATACTAAAATTATTAATTTAATAATATAAAAGTTATTTAGATGATTTTATTATCTTTTCTTCTTGTAAAACTTTTGAACCTTCTTCTGATAAAACCCAATTAATAAATTCTTTAACTTCACCAGTTGGTTCTCCTTTAGTTAAAAATAAAAATGGCCTTTGAAGTTCATAAGATCCGTCAGCTAAATTTTCTTCAGATGGTTCAATATTATTAACAGAAACTGCTTTAACATCATCACTCATATGTGCAAAAGATACAAATCCAATCGCATTTGGATCTTGGGATACTGATTGTTTAACAGCTTCTGTTGAACTTTGTACAATAGCATCACCTTTAATATCATTATCATCCATTACAATACTTTTAAAAGCATCTAATGTTCCTGAACCTTCTTCACGAGTAATAATATTAATTTCTCCATCACTACCTCCAACTTGATTCCAGTTAGTTATCTCACCAGAAAATATTTTCTTAAGTTGATCATTAGATAAATCTGATACTCCATTTTTATTATTAACAGCTATTACAATTCCATCATTTCCTAATTCATAAATAATTAATCCTTCTTTATCTTTATCATCTAAATCTTTAGAGCTAGTACCAATATCTGCAGAACCTTCTTTTGCACTTTTTATACCTACACTAGACCCTCCACCTTGAACATTAATTTTAGAGTCTGGGTGTGTTTTTTCATATGCTTCAACTAATTTTTCAGCTGTTGGTTGTACAGATGTTGATCCTACAATATTAATATTTGATGAATCATTATTCAATACCATAAAACCAATTAATCCAATTACAATAAATATTCCAATTATTACTAAAATTTTTCTATTATTTTTTTTCATTTATTCACCTCAAAAAACTGTTTTAATTTATCCATATATAAAGCTTGTTATAATGTGAATAATAATTCCTAAAAAGTGAAATAAATTAAAAGAAAATTTTGCAAATTATAAATAATTTCACAAAATAGGAAAAATATATGAAAAAATAGGAAATAAAATAATTTCTAAAAATTTAATGAAAAAAAATAAAATTTACTAAAAAATATTAAAAATTAATACAAAAATAAAATAAAATATATAATAAATTATTCTCTAAAAGCACGAGGAGTACTAGATCTTGGAATATTTTTATGAAATTCCCCAGAAACATCAACAATTTCTACACAAATATCCCCTATTCTTTCAAAAGCTTTAATGACCCTAGATAAATAAATATAATAATTGGATTGTTCAACATCATCAAAAGAAGTTTCTGCCATTTGCATAGCTATAATATTCATAGATTTATTTTGAAGAGAATGTAATTTTTCTTCTAAATCCATTATATCACCTTTAAGTTCAATTTTACTATTTAAAAAAGAATCCATAGATAATTGAATCATTTTTCGAGAAGATTCATATAATTTATCCATATTTTTTAAAATATCATCATCAATACCCTGATTTTCATTAATTACAAATTTAGCAATATGGCCACAATAATCACCGATTCTTTCTAAATCATATGCAACTTCATTAAAAATAACTGATTTTGAAAAAGAAGGTTCTTGATTAATTGTAATAATAGTTTCAACAGAATTTCTTATTTTATCAAATAAATTATTAGTTATAAAATCCATTTCTAAAGCTTCTTCAGCTTTTTTTGAATCATTTTCTAAAACAGAAATAAAAGAAGATTCTAACTGACTTTGAACATGCCTAGACATATTATCTAACATATCATTAATTAATATATTTCCAGACATATCTTTAGATGGAATATTAGAACCAAATGATTCAACTACTTGTTCATAACTTTTTAAATCAATAACATAAGCTTTTTTAATAATATCTTCTTCAATTAAAGGTTTAAGAAGTTCAGTAACATATCGCCTAGTTATTCCTAATTTTTCAGCTATTTCTTCCTGAGTAGAAGGATTTTCATACAATATTAAATCCAATATATCTTTTAATGTTCTATTTCTTTTTTTTATCATTTTCTTAAAAGTTTAATTTGAAGGTACAATTTTTGCATCTTCAATAATTTTTCTTCCTTCATCTGATTTGACCCAATTAATAAAATCATCAATTTCTTTAGAATGATTACTATCAATTAAAAATAAAAATGGTCTTTGAAGTTCATATTCACCTGATTTAATATTATCTTCAGAAGCTATGACTCCATTAATTTTAAGAGATTTAACATCATCACTCATATGTGCAAGAGACATATATCCAATAGCTGCTTTATCAGTTGATACAGCTTGTTTAACTGATTCTGTTGAACTTTGAACAATAGCATCTTTTCTTATATTATCATTACCCATTACAATAGATTCAAATGCACTACGAGTACCAGAACCATCTTCACGTGTTACAACATGAATTTCTGCATCTTCTCCACCAAGTTCTTTCCAGTTAGTAATCTCACCTGAGAAGATTTTTTTAAGTTCTTCAATTGATAAATCATTAATAGTGTTTTCATTAGAAACACCAACAACTATTCCCTCTTTACCAATTTCAATAACTTCTAAACCTTTAGATTCATCAGCTGTTAAATCTTTAGAACTCATACCAATATCAGCTATTCCTTGTGAAACTGACCTAATACCCATACCAGAACCACCACCTTGAACATTTATTTTTAAATCTTCATGGTTTTTAGAATAGCTATTAGCTAATTCTTCTGCTAAAGGTTGAACAGAAGTAGATCCTGCAATATCTATCCTCTCAGTATTCATACCTGAAAGAATAGAAAAACCTAAAAATAATATTATAATGATAATTAATAATTTCAAGCTTTTATTCATATTATCCCAATTGTTTTCTTGTAAAACTTATTTTTATCTTAATATTAGCTTAATAAATCTTAATTCTTAATTAAATTAAATTTATATGAAAAATAAATTCTCTATTTTAATTAAATTTATATAAAAAATAATATAAATTTCATATTATTTAAAAACAACTAATGGAGTATTTTATTAAAATTATTTAATGTAAAAATAGTTATTAAATCTAGATAAAAATTTATTGCATGAAAAATCAAGTGATCACAATTTGTGACCTCTTGAAATAACAATATATAATGATTATTAACGATATTTATGAAAAACAATCCTTTAAAAATAAAAGTTACAGAAGATAGTGAAAATCATTACATGAAAGCTATTAAAATAGATGATTTTACAACTTTATATGAATTTGACTTTGAAGGTAGTGGTAATGGGCAAATGATTTGTTATGAAGTTTTCCCAGGTATATCTTTAAGTAAAATTGATGTTAATGGTTTCCATCTTGATAATTTTAAAAGAATAAATCAAAATAGAGAAATTACAATTAATCATTGCAGAAAAGGTAGATTTGAGTGTAATTTTTATGGAAAATATCAGTATTTAGAAGAAGGAGATTTGGTTGCAGTTACAAAATCTGCTCATGAGAAATATTCTGGTTTTCCTTTAGGTTATTATGAAGGTATAGAAATTTTTATTGATATGGAAATAGCTAAAAATTCTTTAAATAATATACTTGGTTATTCTTTTGATTTAGAAGAGTTATATTCAAAAATATCTGATAATGAGAATATAATTTTAATTAAAGCTACTAAAGAGATTGATCATATTTTTAGTGAAATGTATAATGTTAGTGAAAAGATTAAATCAATGTATTTTAAACTTAAAATTTTAGAGCTTTTTTTATTTTTAGAAATTCAACCATTAGATTATAAACTTGAAAATAGGCCTCAACTTTCAAAAAAACAAGTAGATATTGTTAAAAAAGTTCAAAATGAAATTGTGCAAAATATTAATGAACCAATAACCTTAGAATATTTATCAAATAAATATAATATTGGTATTACTTCTTTAAAGAACTCTTTTAAGACTGTTTATGGTAAACCTTTATTTGCTTGGAGAAAAGATTATCGTTTGCAAATAGCTAAGAATTTATTAAAAGAATCTGATATGGCTATTGGTGATATAGCTTTAAAAGTTGGATATAATAATTCTAGTAAGTTTACTGCTGCTTTTAAACAATATTATAATATCACTCCTAGTGAATATCGTTTAAATCAAAAATAAGTTTTTTGTCTTTTTGGATTATTTTGTCTTTTTAGTTCAATTATATTTATATACTTACTAATTTTAATAATTTATTATGAGTAAAATAATTAGTTAAATTCTATTTTAAGTTATATTTAGCTATTTTTTTATTTAAATAATATTTTTCTTTAATTTCAACAAATAAGTGTTTATAAATGATTAAAATAATATTGTCCTTTTGGGTTAGTGTTATTTAGGTAAACCTAAATTTTTGTTGATGAAATTATTATGAGTTGATTAAATGGAAAAAAATGAAAATAAATTTATACATTTATTGAATTTCTCAGGGAAATTTAAGTATTTGTCAATAGCTGGTTGTATTTTATCAGGCATTAGTGCAGTAATAGGATTAATGCCTTTTATATACATATGGAAGATGATTGAAGAAGTAATAATTGTAATGCCTAATTTTTCAAATGCAGTAAATTTAGTGCAATATGGATGGAGTGCATTAGAATATAGTTTACTTGCAATAGGAATATATTTTATAGCTTTGATGTGTACACACTTATCAGCATTTAGAAATGAAAGTAATATGAAATCAGAAGCTATGAATCATTTATTAAAATTACCTTTAGGTTATTTTTCAAATAAAAATAGTGGTAATTTACGAAAGATAATTGATTATAGTGCAGAAACTACAGAAGGATTTTTAGCTCATTCTTTACCTGATTTAATAGGTGCATTTGTAACTCCTATAGCATTTATAATATTATTATTTAGCTATAACTGGTTTTTCGGAGTATTATGTTTAGTTCCTATGGGCCTAGGATTTATATGTTTGATAAGTATGATGGGAGGAGGTAGAGGGAGTATGATGATTAAATATCAAGGAGCATTAGAAAATATGAATGGTGAAGCAGTTGAATATGTTCGAGGAGTTCCTGTTACAAAAACATTCCAACAAACCATTTTTTCATTTAAAAACTTCTATAAAACAATTCATGATTATAGTAAATTTGTAATTGATTATTCCCTATCATGTCAAGTCCCTTATACTGCTTTTACAGTTAGTGTAAATGGATTTTTTGCACTTTTAATTCCTGCAGGATTATTATTAATTGGATCTGTATTTAATCCAGAAATGTTTCTTGATTTAATATTTTATATGATTTTAACTCCAATAGCTGCATTAATTATGAATAAAATAATGTTTGTAAGTCAAAATTGGTTAATAGCTAAACAAGCACTTTCTAAAATTGATGAAATTTTAGATGAAGAACCTTTAAAAGAAAGTAAAAATCTTCAAGCTATTACAAGTCATAATGTTTTATTTAAAGATGTTTCATTCACATATCCTGGAAATAAAAAAGAAACATTAAAAAATATTGATTTTGAAATAAAAGAAAATGAAACTATTGCTTTAGTTGGTCCCTCAGGTGGAGGTAAAACAACTATAGCTACTTTAATTCCAAGATTTTGGGATGTTGATTCAGGTGAAATATTAATTGGCAATACAAATATTAAAAATGTCAAAGAAAATAACTTAATGGATAATATTTCTTTTGTTTTCCAAAATACCAAATTATTTAAAGATACTATCTTAAATAATGTTTTAATTGGTAAAAAAGGAGCTAGAAAAGAAGATGCACTAAAAGCATTAAGTTATGCCCAATGTGATGACATTATAGAAAAATTACCTAATGGAGTTAACACAGTAATTGGTAAAAAAGGGGTTTATCTCTCAGGAGGAGAACAACAAAGAATTGCACTCGCTCGTGTTATTTTAAAAGACGCTCCAATAGTTATTTTAGATGAAGCTACTGCTTTTGCTGATCCTGAAAATGAATACCAAATACAAAAGGCTTTTGAAAAGATTACAGAAGGAAAAACTGTTCTTATGATTGCACATAGATTATCTACAATTGAAAATGTTGATAAAATTCATGTCATCTCATCAGGAGAGATTGTAGAAAGTGGAAACCATCAGGAACTTCTTGAAAAAGAGGGTCTTTACAATAGTATGTGGAAAAACTATAAAGAATCTGTACAATGGAAAGTTAAAAATTTTGATGAAGAAATAGAACTTGAAAGAGGTGAAGATAATGATATCAGAGTATCTATCTAATAAATTTGCATTAAGTGAAGATGGTAGTAAAAACTTAATCAAAGGAATCATATATACAACACTTTTAAATATTAGTTTAATGTTTCCTGTAGGGCTTTTTATAATATTTTTAAGTCAATATATACCAGATCCTGAAATTATTTCATTTAAATTAGACTTTTGGGTATTCATAGTTTTAATTATAATTGTATTAGCTATAATTTACATATTAAAATCAAAACAATATCATTTTATTTATAATACAACTTATGAAGAAAGTGAGGTTAGACGTGTAAATTTAGCAGAAAAACTAAGAAAATTACCAATGTCATTTTTTGAAAATAAAGATTTATCTGATTTAACAACAACCATAATGGGAGATTGTACTGATTTAGAACATGCATTCTCACATGCAGTTCCTGAACTTGCAGGATCATTAATTTGTATTGTTGTAGTAGGGCTTGGAATGTTATTTTTTAATCTTCCACTAGCTATTGCATTATTATGGGTTATTCCAGTTTCACTTATATTAGTTATAATATCTCGAAAATTTCAAAAAAGAGGTAGTGTTAAAATTGTTAAAAATCGTAGAATTAGTACAGATGGAATTCAAGAATGTTTAGAAACAATTAAAGAAATTAAAGCTTATAATTATGAAGATGATTATTTAAATGGTTTGAATCTTAAAATAAATCGTGTTGAAAGATCAGCTATTGAAGGAGAATTAGTTACAGGCACTAGTGTAATCATTAGTCAAATGGTTTTAAAACTTGGAATTCCAACAGTAATGATAATAGGAGCTAGCTATCTTGTTAGTGGTGAAATTAGTTTATTAATGTTTTTAATATTTTTAATTTCAGCTGCATTTATTTATATTCCAATTCAAGGTTCTTTAGAATTTTTAGCAGAAATTTTTGCAATAAGTGTTAAAATTGACAGAATGAAAGATATTGAAAATCAAAAAATTCAAAGTGGAAATGAAAATTATTCCACCAATGGATATGATATTGAATTTAAAAATGTTAACTTCAGCTATAAAAAAGATAAAGATGTTTTAAGTGGTATTGATTTTACAGCAAAACAGGGTGAAGTAACAGCTTTAATTGGTCCATCAGGTGGAGGTAAAAGTACAATTTCTAAATTAGCTGCAAGATTTTGGGATGCAAACAGTGGCAAGATAACTTTAGGTGGGTGTGATTTAAATACAATAGATCCTGAATCACTTTTAAAAAATTATTCTATAGTCTTTCAAGATGTTGTTTTATTTAATGATACTGTAATGGAAAATATTCGAATAGGTAGACATGGTGCAAGTGATGAAGATGTTAGAAAAGTAGCTAAATTAGCTCGTTGTGAAGAATTTATAAATGACCTATCAGATGGATATGATACGTTAATTGGAGAAAATGGTTCACTTTTATCAGGAGGAGAACGTCAAAGAATTTCTATTGCAAGAGCTCTTTTAAAAGATGCTCCAATAATTCTTTTAGATGAGGCAACTGCATCTTTAGATGTTGAAAATGAATCAGAAATACAAAAAGCATTATCTGTACTTATTAAAAATAAAACTGTTCTTGTAATCGCTCATAGAATGCGTACAATAGCTAATGCTGATAAGATTGTAGTTTTAAAAGAAGGTAAAATTGTTGAACAAGGTATCCCTCATGAATTAATTAAAAATGAAAATGGATTATATAAGAAGATGGTTGAAATTCAAAATAAAGCTGGAAAATGGAAATTATAAATTTTCATTTCTATTTCTTTTTTTTATCTTTAAACATATCATTTGATACAAATTCAATGTCTTCTGCTGGTGCATTGATTTGTGTTTTCTTTTTAGGAGAATTCATTTTTTGATAATCATCATTTATTTTATCTACATCACGAGTAATTTTTTTTGGATTATTTTTTAATTTTAAATCTTCTAAATCCTCTTTAGAAATTTTTTTATTTGAATAATATGCATTATAACTTAATTTTATAATTAAATAAGCTAAAATTAAAAAAGCTATAATAGCTAAATAAAAATCAATTTGTAAGTATGCATCTCTATACAAGCCTACAATAGGAGTTTTTAAATCAATAAATCCTTTAAGTAAAAATATAATACCTGCACCTGCTAAAGCTATACTGTCATAAATATTAAGTTTTTTTGTTTTTAAAAATATAGGATAAACACTAATAAATAAAGTAGAAAATCCTAAAATCCTATATAAATTATTACTAACTAAATCTTGAAGATATAGGTATGCATGTAAGAAATTACTTCCAACATATCCTCCTTCAGCTAGGAAGGCTAAAATTAAGATTAATTGAATAAGAGCAATAACTATTAATGGTAGAAGATAGATTAACTCACTTTCAAATTTGCTAATATCTGCATTATCAATTCGTTTTTCAAGAGATTCTGATAAAAAGTTATAAATTACTGATGCAATAACAGATCCAATAACTGTACCTGTAACACCTAAGAAACCAGTAGTAATTGCAACAATACCAGAAATAATCCCTGCTAATAATACTTTTGAATGAGCTACCATATTATCACCAATATAAAACAATATGTTTTTTAAATAATTTATATTTTATGATGAGTTTTTTTAAAAAAAAATTGTTATAAAAGAGCCTTAGGGGGGATTCGAACCCCCGACTTCCACCTTACCAAGGTGGCGCTCTACCGGCTGAGCCACTAAGGCGAATCGAGTTATAAATAAATTTAAAAAGAATTAAGTGCAGGGGAAGGGATTCGAACCCTCGAAGGCCTACACCAGAGGATCTTAAGTCCTCCCCCTTTGGCCGCTCGGGCACCCCTGCATACAATATAAGATTTAACATCATAATATATAAATGTTATTATAATCCTTATTTATAATAAATCTCATTTGATTTAACTTATTTTAGATATTAAATAATATTTTAATAAAATATTACTATTTATAAGTTAATTTTATATAAAGTGGAAGTAGAATTAACACCATAAAATTCTACTTCCCAACACCATTTTTTTAACCACCAAAATTTAAAAAATAGTATCAAAGAAAAATCTTTGACATATAATAATTTTTAATTTGCCCTATATAAAATTTTTGAAAATTTAAAAAAATCTGTTTTTTGTTGTGATTTTCTATGCTGAATTATTGAGAAATAGTGTAATTAAAATATATGTTACTAGTTTAAAGTTATGAATAATTCGATTAATTTTTAAAAATATTGTAAGGGATAATTAAATTAATTAATTTTATTTCTTGTATCTACATGTGCAGATTGAAAAAAAGAAAAAAGTGGTGTTTTAAAGTTTGTTTACAACAATATTATTATATACAAATAACAATTATAAGTTGATATGATAATTTAAACATAAATTAATTGTTAATCTTGCTATTCCATTATCATTTGTAAGTCTATTATAGAAAACATCATTAATATTCGAGTAATATTTATAAATTATTGATTAAGCTTAAAAAGTTTAAAATGTTAAAAAAAATTTAAATAATAAAATTAACATAAACTTAATTAATTTAATTTTTAAAAGGCGTTAAATGAAAATAAATTCCAAAGATTGTGCTTTATGTGATATATGCATTAAAATGTGTCCTGAAAAGGCAATAAAAAAAATAGCTTTCAAAGTCATCATCACTGATAAATGTACAAATTGCGACGAATGTTTAGATGTTTGTCCTGTTGGCGCTATTTTAAAAGATTAAGGAAATGAAAATATGAAAAAACCAAAATTTACAATTGTGGATTATCTTATAATAATTGCAGTAATAGCTGCAGTAGTTTTTGCATTTATACATATTTCTACAGATAATCCTAATGAATCTACTTCATTTGATGCCTCAACAATGAATAAAATTGGAGAAAAATACTTATCTCATTATAGAGAAGGTAAAATAGTTGAAGCGACTATTGTAGGTTATAATGCTACAAATGGAGAAAAACAAGAAATTCATGGTGAAGTTATCTGGTTAGATGAGACTCCATCAAATACTAAGATATTAGTTAATGTTAATGGAACTAATGTTTTAGCTGCTTTTTATAGTGATGTTCCTCAAGCTAGTTTTTATATAGAAACAATTTCTTTAGAAAGCTCAGATAAAAAACATCAAAATCTTACAGAAATTACTGTAGAACCCAAAAATATTACAACTTTAAATGATCTAACAGAAAATCTAAATAATACTGATTATGAAATAACAACTTTTGTAAGTATTAATGATTTAGATAATATGAAAATTCAGGAAGTTATTAATAGCTTATATAAAAATAATTTAAGAATTTCCATAAAATCTGAAAGAGAAGGAGCTCAAAATCAGATTGAAATTCAAAGAGCTACATCTGATGAGATATCTATAGCTAATGATATTTTAGGTGAATCAAGTGGCCTTACAGATAAAATAACTATAAGGCTTTATAATGCATCAGAAAGTGATATTGATAGTATTCCAAATAAAATAAATGTTAGGAAGATAAGCTAGTATGAGCTATTTATATTTAAAAATAAGTTCTATTTTAAATTGTACAATAAAAAAAGTTAAAAATTCCTTTTTATTTACTTTAATTTTTAATATTTTACATTTTATAGAAGATCAATTTGTTAATAGCTATTTTAAAAGGCTTTATCCTAGTGAAAACTTTCTATCATTTTTAAAAAAAAGTAAAATCTTAAATAATTATATTTTTAGCCCTTTAATTGTATTAGTTGTTTTTGCATTTTTTTTGATCTTGTCTATTAATCCAATATCAAAGTCTTTAACAATTAATTTATTTTTAGCTTTTATATCATTTTTTATTGGAGCTATAATACTGCCTAAATTATTTTTAAATAAAGATATAAAATTGCCAAGTTTTAAACTAGATGATATTTATTCAATTGGTTTTTGTCTAATATTAATAGGAATTATCTTTTTTATTATAAGTATTGCATCTGTTGGAGGTTTACCTATTTTAAAACCTTCACTTAGATACTTATTAAGGCCTATTTTAACAATGCCAGTATTTTTAATGATTCCTGGAATTTGTCTTATTGGAGCTGTTTATTTAGAAAAATATAAAAATAATTTAATAACTAGATCTCAAGTTAGATTCAGATTTCTAATTTTACTTATTTTAAGTAGTGTTATATTATTAACTTTAGGTTACAGAACACCACTAATTGCAGTAATACTTATTATAATAATTATGGGTTATTATGGTAAAATACTAGCAGTATGGGAAGTTATAATAGGTGCATTAATTAGTGTAGGACTTATCATAGGAATTGGTTATTTTAGATCACTTGGTGAATATACAATAGGTTCAGCTACTGATCCATTTTATAGTTTAAAAAGTAGAGCTGATTTTACATTACATGTATTAGATTTACTTAATGCAATAAGTGGGGATTTTGGTCTAACTCATGGTAAATTACTTGCAAGTTCAATACCAGGAAGTGAATTAGGTCCAAGAATGATTGTAGGTAAATTAATTGCATGGAGAACTGAGGTTACTGTAACACCAACATTAATAGGTCAAATGTTAGTTGATTTTGGAAGAATTGGTGTAATAGCTGGAATGAGTTTACTTGGATTTATATTAGGAATTGGTTTTAAAATAATCAGAAAAACTAAAAACTACTTTTTTATTGGATTATATAGTTTAATTATATCATATGCTATTGTAGGTGTTGAAACGGGCATATTAGATATTCAAGTTATTTTTTATTATATAATAGCTATTTTAATTTATTTAATTGTAATAATTAAAAACAAATAATCACATAAATATTTATACTTAACCTTATAAATTATCAAGCATAATTAAGTTAAGGTTATACAATGAAAAATTATTTAATTCAAGAAATTAATGACTTTGTTTTAAAAAATAACAATAGCTATTTTGATTTTATCTCATCAAATCCATTTGAAGAACCATTAATAAGATTCGCACCTATTAATGATCCTTTATTTGAAGAGTACAAAACTATTATTGGAGATTTTCATCTAAGTCCAACTGAAGCATTTGAATTTATTTATGGTGAAAATAGTATTAAAGATGGTAGTGTAATCTCTATTGCTTTACCATTAAGTAAACAAATGAAAGAACTTAATAAAAATGATGACATTCCTTCAGAAGAATGGATACTTCTTTTAAAATCATTGAAACCTTTTTTTGCTGATTTTACAGAACATGTTTCTAATACTTTGAAAAAAGAAGGTTATGGTTGTGTAAATCCTAATAGTGAAGAATTCTTTAAAATAACAAAAAATCATGGCCTATCTTCAAATTGGTCTCAAAAACATATTGCATATGCTTGCGGACTTGGAACATTTGGTTTAAATAGTACTTTTATAACTGAAAAAGGTCGTTCTGCATTATTTATATCATTTGTTACAGATTTACTTATTAAAGCTGATATAAGGCCTTATGATAATTTTACAGCTAATTGTTTATTTTTTCATGAAGATGGCTGTGAAGAATGTATAAAAAGATGTCCAGTAGATGCCATATCAGAAGATGGTATTGATAAAGTAAAATGTTATGAATTTACAATTTTACAAAAAAATAAAACTGAAGGTTATGGATGCGGACTTTGTTTAGTAGACGTTCCATGTGAAAATGAAAATCCAATAAAATCAATAAAAAATAAGGCATAATTATATAAAAAAGGTAATTAGCTATAATCAAAAAATTAGTTCCTATTTTCATGATTCATATGAGTTTTTATAAACACTTAATAATATCGTCTATATAAATTAAAAATGTATTATAATTACTTCAAATTTTTTAATTATATAAAAAATAAGTTAAAATCAGTTTATATTAGAAAAAATAACTATAATTAAAGAAGAACTAAAACTAAGAAATCGGTTAATTAAATAACAACATCTCAAAGAATTAGTTCTATATCGAGTTGATTATATGTTTAAGCATATAACCACTAATCATTATGAGTTTAATATAATATAAACTAACTTGTAATTTCTATAAAAACAAGTAATGTATAAGTAAAATAAAAATAGCTAAAATAAGTATTTAATCTTTAGAAGAAAATTTCTTATTAATTTTCTTTTTAATATCTTTTATAAATTGAAATTCTTCATCAAGAACTGGATCATTTCCAAATCCACAATTAGGGCAATGCACAGTACTACATTCTTTTTTTCCGCAACCTGTACAACCTTTACCTTTAATTTCTTCTTCGTTAAAATCAAATCCACATACTCTACATTTCATTTTCTCACAAAAAAATAAAATTATTTAGAAGATTTTTTATCTTCTAAATTTTTCTTTTCCATAAGTTCTTTTAAACTTATTCCTTTAATACCACTTTTACTTCTCATATTATCCAAATCCTAATAACATTCCACCTTGATAAACAATAAAAGATACTACATAGGCTGTAACTGTAGTAATAACCACCATTGTTAAAGGCCATTTCCATGAATTAGTTTCTTGTTTAATTGTACCGATAGCTGCAAAACATGGAACATATAACAATACAAATACCATAAATGAATATGCAGTTAGTGGAGTAAATAGCTGCTGAACAGCAGAATCAAATCCGGGTCCTTCTTCTTCAACTCCGAATAACGAGCTGAAAGTACTTACAACAACCTCCTTAGCAACAACACCAAATATTAATGCTACTGCAGGTTGCCATTCTCCAAAACCAAGAGGTGCAAAAATTGGTGAGATAAGTGTTCCTATTTGACCTGTTACACTTTCTTGAGCCCCATATTCTACGCCCATAGGTAAACTACTTAAAACCCATATAACAATTGATGCTACAAGAATTATTGTACCTGCTTTTTTAAGGAACCCATATGCTTTCTCCCAAGTGTGTAATAAAACTCCTTTAAGTGAAGGAACTTTATAAGATGGAAGTTCCATAACAAATGGAGCACTGATTCCTTTAAATGTTGTTCTTTTTAAGATTGCAGCAATTATAATGGCTACAATAACACCTAATACATATAATGAAAATATAATTAATCCTTGATAAGCTGTGAAAAATGCACCAACAAGTAAAATATATACTGGTAATCTTGCATTACAAGAAATAAATGGCACAATCATCATTGTAAGTAATCTATCTTTTTCATTTTCCATTGTTCTAGTAGCCATTATAGCAGGAACTCCACAACCAATTCCTAATACTAAAGGAATAAATGCTTTACCATGAAGACCTACTACTTTATGCATAATTTTATCTAAAACAAAAGCAGCTCTAGCTAAATATCCACTGTCTTCTAAAATTGTTATCATTAAAAACAACAGAACAATAATTGGCAGAAATACTAAAACTCCACCTACACCTCCGATGATCCCATCAACAATAAGTGATGAAAACCAGCTGTCTCCAAGAGCTCCAGCAACGGCTTCTCCTAACATACCAAAGCCTTCATCTAATGCATCTTGTAATGGTGCTCCTAGAGTAAATGTTATATGAAATACTAAAAACATGATAATAGCAAAAATAGGCAATCCTAAAATCCTATTAGTTACTACACGATCAATCTTCTCTGAAAAAGTTTCTTTTGCAACTTCAGGTTGTTTTACACATTCATTTATTAATCCATCAATAAATGCATATCTAGCATTAGCTATTACTTCTTCAGAACTTTCATTAAAAATATCAGATAAATGTTTTTTAACTTTATCTGTTTCATTTATAATTTGATTAACATTACTTGAATTTTGAACTTTTTCAATTACAATTTCATCTTCTTCAAGTAATTTAATAGCTGTCCATTCAGAAGGGACATCTAATAAGTTATTATCTTTTTCAATTTCTATTTGAAGTTCGCCTATATGTTCTTTTAATTCATCCCCATAAACTAATTTTTTATTACTTTTAATAGGGTTTTTTGAAGCTTCTTCTACTGCGTTTAAAAGTTCGTCAGTACCAGTTTTATCTGTAGCTTCAATTTCTACAACAGGAACTCCAAGTAATTCCGCCATTAATGGAACATCAATATAAATATCTTTTTTTCTTGCAAATTTATTCATATTTAATGCAATTACCATATTTGCTCCAAGTTCCATCATTTGAACAGTAAGATATAAGTTACGTTCAAGATTCGCTGCATCAATAACATTTACAATTACATCTGAATCTTCATCAACAATGAAATCTCTTGAAACGACTTCTTCAATAGAATGTGCGCTTAATGCATAGTTACCTGGAAGATCTATAACATCCATTTCAGTACCATTGTGTTTGAAATGACCTTCGGCCTTTTCAACTGTTTTTCCTGGCCAGTTACCTACATGTTGGCGTAAACCAGTGAGCTGATTAAACAGCGTCGTTTTACCAACATTAGGATTACCTGCCAATCCTATAAGAATATTTTCCATAAATTTTCCCCAAAATTAAATTAAAAAATCTTAACAATCAACTTCAATATTTTTTGCTTCTTCTTTTCTAAGACATATAGAGTATCCTTTTATTAAATATTTGACAGGATCTCCCAAAGGAGCAACTTCATCAACTTTAACAGTAGAACCTTTTACAAAGCCCATACCTAATAAATGTCTTTTTAATTCTGCGTTTCCTTTATTACCATAAGATAAAATCTTACCTTCATCTCCTGGTTTAAGTTCATTTAACATTTTTACAGCCATATTATTCACATCCGTTAATTTTAATAAATATATTGAATTGATATTTAGGTGTTCCTAAATATAAGTTTATTAGGATAACCTAAATTAAATTATGTTGAAACTATTATATAAAGTTTAGGTTATTAAAAATTTTTTTATGGTACATCGAAATCTTTATATACTATCATGAAAATAGTATGTGTGATAATGAATTTAGGTATGACTAAAAATTTTTTAGATGTGAGAAAATCTTTAGATAAAAATTACCTACAATATATTATCATAACTTTTATGGTACGATGACCATTAAAGTGACTCCTTAAAAACATATGTCATAAGAGATTAGTTATCGCTCTTTTCTAATCTTTTAATAAAAAACCATGTCATTCGACAAACAAAAAAGAAATATAAAATCTCCATATTTCTTTCCTCTGGTTTTAAACACGGAGTGTGATCTTCACACTCCAAATATTCAATCAATGAGATGATTAAAATTACTACTAAAAAAAATTGCTGTGAAAAATCTGATACAAAAGAACAAAGTAAAATTAAAACAGCAGTCAAAAAAGTATTTAACTTCTTCTTTGGATGTTGTAAATAACTTATTTTTAATTTTTAAAAAAATATTTAAAGTATAAAAACTAATATTAATTATATAAATTAAGGATTGATTAATATTACTAATGAAAAAAATTGCTGTGATGAATCTAATAAAAATAATCAAAGCAAAATTAAAATAATTATAAAAAAAGTATTTAATTTCTTTTTTGGATGTTGTAAATAATTTAAAGCATTATTTTAAACATAATCTTCTTTTAAAAATATATGAATAGCTATTATTTAATTAATTATTTATAAAATTATTTAAGTAAATTGAAACAAATAAATTAATTATTATCTAAATTTTTTATTATAAATTGGTGTTTAAATGAAAGGAATAATATTGATTATGGATGGAATGGGTGACCGTCCATTAAAAGAACTTGGAAATAAGACCCCTCTTCAAGCAGCTAATACTCCAAATATGGATGAAATGGCTAAAGAAGGTATTACTGGAATTATGGATTCAATAGCTCCTGGAATCATACCAGGTAGTGATACTGCACATTTATCAATTTTAGGATATAATCCTTACGAAGTTTATACAGGTAGAGGTCCTTTTGAAGCATCTGGAGTAAATGTTGATATTGAAAAAGGAGATATAGCTTTTAGATGTAATTTTTCAACTCAAAACAATGAAGGAATTGTTACAGATAGAAGAGCTGGAAGAATAAGAGATAGAACTAATGAACTTTCAGATGAAATAAACTCCATGAAATTAGAAGATTTTCCAAATCTAGAAATAATATTTAAAGAATCAACAGGACATAGAGCTGTTCTAGTTTTAAGAGATTCTGGATTATCTGATAAAGTAAGTGATGCAGATCCTAAGATAGAAGGTAAGAAAGTTAAAGAAATTGTATCATTAGATGGTTCAAAAGAAGCAGAAAAAACTGCTAAAATACTAAATCAATTTATTGAAAAATCATATGAGCTTTTAAAAGATCACCCAGTAAACATTGAGCGAATAGAAAATAATGAAGCACCAGCAAATTTAGTTATTCCTCGTGGGGCAGGAGAAGTACCATATGTTGAAAAGATTAATGAAAAATATAACCTAAGCTCAGCATGTATTGCAGAAACTGGCCTTATTATGGGAATTTGTAGATTCACTGGTATGGACATTATTGAAATGGAAAATGTAACTGGTGGAATCGATACTGATTTAAATGTTATAATTGATACAATTTTAGATCAAGTAAAAAACACTAAACACGATTTCTTTTTAATAAATATTGATGGAGCTGATGAAGCAGGTCATGATGGAGACCTTGAAGGTAAAACAAAATTTATTGAAAAAGTAGATAAGGTTGTTATGAGCAAACTTAAAGATTTGGAAGATGTTTATATCTTCTTAACAGCTGATCATTCAACACCTATTTCAGTTATGAATCATTCTGGAGATCCTGTTCCAGTTTTAATTAAAGGCCCTGAAGTTAAAGTAGATAAAGTTACACAATATGATGAGGTCTCAGTTGCAGAAGGTGGACTTTGTAGAATTAGAGGCTCTGATGTAATGAATATTATGATGGATTTAATGAATAAATCTGAGAAATTTGGAGCTTAAATTATGTCAGATAAAAAGCTTTTTGGAACCTCAGGAATTAGAGGAAAAATCAAAACTGAAATTACAACAGAACTTGCTTTAAAAATCGGAAAATCTTTAGCTACATATCTAGGAAACAAAGGTAAAGTTGTTATTGGATATGATACAAGAACTACAAATCAGATGATGGATCAAGCTATTTCTGCAGGTTTAATTGAAGGAGGAGTAGATGTTTTAAAAGTAGGAATGGTTCCAACTCCTTTAGTAGGTTATGCAACTGAAAAATTAAATGCAGATGCAGGAATAATGATTACAGCATCACATAATCCTTCACAATATAATGGTATCAAGCTATGGAATTCTAATGGAATGGCTTATACTGCATCTCAAGAAGAAGAAATTGAAGCTATCTATAATAATGAAACATATAAATCAGTTGATTGGGATAAAGTAGGTAGTCTAAAAGAAGTAGATGAAATTAAAAAAGATTATATTGATGAATTGGTTAGTTTAGTTAATATTAAACCTGGTTTAAAAGTAGTAATAGATGCTGCATCAGGTGCAGGTTCTGAAATTTCACCAGTTGTATTTAGAAAAGCAGGTTGTGAAGTAATAGCTTTAAATTCACAAATAGATGGCTTTTTCCCAGGTCGTAATCCTGAACCAAATAAAGCGAATTTATCCACATTGATGAAAACAGTTGTATCATCAAATGCAGATTTAGGAATAGCTCATGATGGTGATGCAGATCGTATGATCACAGTTGATGAGAAAGGTAATGTATCTCCTTTTGATTCTTTATTAGTATTAATAGCTAAAAGTTTTGGTGGAACTGTAGTTACAACAGTTGATGCTGGAATGACTATGGATGAAGCATTAGCTAGTGTTGATGGAAAAGTTTTAAGAACTAAAGTTGGAGATGTTAATGTAGCTGAAGTAATTTTAGAAGAAAATGCTACATTTGGAGGAGAACCTTCTGGAACATGGTTACATCCTGATTTTTGCATGTGTCCTGATGGTATATTATCTGGTCTTAGAATTGCAGAAATTGTTTCAAATAAAGGTAAATTATCTGATTTATTAAATGAAATTCCAACATATCCTAATATTCGCCTTAAAATTCCATGTTCTAAAGAAGATAAAGTTAATGTTATGAAAGATATGGAAAATTTGCTTAAAGGTGAATTTTCAGATATTAAAGAAATTAATTCAATCGATGGAACTAGATTAACTTTTGAAGATGGAAGTTGGGTTTTAATTAGACCATCTGGAACTGAAGATTATATTAGAATAACTTTAGAATCTAAAGATGAAAAAAGAGCAGAAAATATTTCTAAAATATGCGAAGAAATTATTAAAAATAACATCATATAATAATTATATATAGAAATATCTTAATTTTTATTGGAGGGATAATCGTGAGAGCTATAATATTAAGTGCTGGTGAAGGGTCACGAATGAGACCATTAACTCTTACAAAACCTAAAACAATGTTACCTGTAGCAGGAAAACCTATTATACAATATAACATTGAATCTTTAAGAAATTCAGGTGTAACTGATATTCTTTTAATTGTTAGATACAAAGAAGACATGGTAAAAAACTATTTTAAAGATGGAAAAGACTTTGGAGTAAATATTACTTATAAAACTCAAAAAGATTTTTTAGGAACTGCTAATGCAATTGGTTATGGGGATGATTTTATTGATGATAGCTTAATTGTATTAAATGGAGATATTATATTAGATCCTCAAGTAATAGAAGAAATTATCGAAGTATATAATTCTAAAAATCCTGATACATTAATGGTTTTAAAAGAAGTTGAAGATCCATCATCCTTTGGAGTTGTTGAAATAGAAGATGGTTTTATTAAAACTATTGTTGAAAAACCTAAAAAAGATGAAGCTCCTAGTAATTTAATTAATACTGGAATTTATATTTTTAATGATGATATTTTTAATAAAATAGAAAAAACACAAATATCTCCAAGAGGAGAATATGAAATTACAGATTCTTTATCTTTACAAATTGAAGATGAAAAAATAGTTATTGGTCATATTACTGATACTGAATGGACTGATGTTGGAAAACCTTGGGAATTAATTGAAGTTAACGAAGAACAAATTTCTAAACTTAAAACACAAATAAAAGGAACTGTAGAAAAAGGTGCTACAATTCACGGTGAAATATTTTTAGATGAAAACAGTATTATACGTTCAGGAGTCTATATTGAAGGTAATGTTTATATTGGTAAAAACTGTGATATAGGTCCTAATTCATATATAAGAGGAAATAGCTATTTTGGAGACAATGTCAAAGTAGGTAATGCTGTTGAAGTTAAAAATTCAATTGTAATGGAAAATACTAATGTAAATCACTTAAGTTATGTTGGAGATTCCATTATAGGATCAAATTGTAATATTGGAGCAGGAACTAATATAGCTAATTTAAGATTTGATAATGCTACAATAAAAACATTAATAAAAAATAAAAAAATTGATAGTGGAAGGCGAAAGCTTGGAGCTATTATTGGGGATTCAGTTAAAACAGGCATAAATTCCAGTTTTTCACCAGGTGTGAAAATTGGATCTAATGCAACTATAGGGTCTGGGGTATTATTATATGATGATATAGAATCTGATACAAGGGTTTTAGTAAAGCAAAATCATATAATTCAAGATAAAAAATCAAAGGAGAAAAAAAATGAAAAATAATGATAATATTACAATTTTTGAAGGTGCTCAGATAATAGGTGATGTAGAATTTGGTGAGAATGTCTCAGTATGGCCAGGTGCTGTTATTCGTGGTGATATGAGTCCTATTAAAATAGGTAATTTTTCTAATGTTCAAGATAACTGTGTAGTTCATGGAGCATATGAACATGCAGTAACAATCGGAGAAGGTGTTTCTATTGGCCATGGTGCTGTTATTCATGGATGTACTATTGAAGATAATGTTTTAGTTGGAATGAATGCTACAGTATTAAATGGTGCAAAAATTGGTAAAAATTCAATTATAGGTGCTGGAGCTGTTGTTAGTGAAGGAAAAGAATTTCCAGAAGGAAGTTTAATATTAGGTGTTCCTGCAAAAGTTGTTAAAGAAGCTAGCACAGAACAAATCCAAAACATTACCAAAAATGCTCAAGAATATGTTGAATTATCAAAAAATTATAAGTTTTAGGTTTAAAAATGCAAATTAAAAAGGTAGTATCTGAATTAGATCCTTATGTTCCAGGTAGATCTCAAGATGAAATAGTTCAAAAATATAATCTTAAAAAAGAAGATATTATTAAAATGGGATCAAATGAAAATCCTTGGGGATCATCTTTAAAAGCTATTGAAGAAGTTAAAGAAAATGCAGATAAGATTTTTAGATATCCTGAATCTGATTTAAATGCTTTAAAAGAAGAAATAGCTAAATACTCTAATGTTGAAACTAATCAAGTAGTTATTGGAGGAGATGGTGCAGATGAAATCATAGATGTTTTAGCTAAAACATTTATAGATAAAGGAGATGAATTTATCACTCCACTACCAACTTATACTTATTATGAGTTCTTATTTAAACCATATGGAGCTATTCCAGTTTATGCTAAATGGGATTTAAAAAACAATGTTCTAGATCTTGAATCTGTTTTAGAAGCTATTACTGATAAAACAAAAATGATCTTTTTATGTACTCCAAATAATCCTACAGGTGCATTAATATCTAAAGAAGATATATCAAAAATTGCTGATGCAACAGATGCAATAATTATTGTAGATGAAGCTTATTTTGAATATTCTGAAATTAATAATGTAGATTTAATTGATAAATATCCTAATATTTTTATTATGAGAACAATGTCAAAAGTATTAGGTCTTGCTGGAATGCGTATTGGTTATGGTTTGTCAAATCCTGAAATTATAGAATATATGCACAGAGTAAAACCAGTATTTTCTTTAACACGATTATCATATGTCGCTGCATTAAACACTTTAAAAGATCCAAAATTTATTGAAGAGTCTACAAAAAAAGGTATTGAAAGTAGAGAATATTTATATAAAGAATTATCAAAAATTGATAATTTTAATGTTTTTAAATCAAAATCTAATTATATTTTAGTTGGAATTAAAGATACCGGACTCACAGCTAAAGAGTTAACTACTTTACTTCTTAAGCGAGGAGTTATTATTCGTGATTGTACTTCTTTTAAAGGTTTAGATGAATATTGGATTAGAATTAGTATTGGAACTTTAGAAGAAGATAAAAAATTTATTGAAATTTTAAAAGAGGTTTTAAAAGGCTCATGTTAATTGGAGGCACAATAATATCTTCTATTGAACTTCATGGACAGATGTCACTTGTGATATTTTTTGCAAAATGTCCTTTAAGATGTCCTTATTGTCATAATAAAGATATTCTAGAAGATGGGGAAGAAATGTCATTTAATGATATTAAAAAAATTATTGATGATTCATCTGATTTTATTGATGCTGTTGTAATAACAGGCGGCGAACCTTTAATGCAATTAGACGATGTTACAGATGTATTAAAATATATTAAATCTCTAAATTTGAAAACTAAAATTGATACAAGTGGAGTTTATCCTAAAAGAATTGAAAAACTTTTAAAAATGAATTTACTTGATTATATATCACTTGATATTAAAGCTCCTTTTAATAAATATGAAAAAGTTATTGGATCTTCTGTAGGAGAACAAGTTAAAAAGTCTATGGAAATTATAAATAGCTATAATACTGTTAAATTAGAACTTAGAACCACTTATGTTCCAAATTTATTAAATGAAGAAGATATTAAAACTATATCTCAAAGTGTAAAAGGAGATATCTACACATTACAACAATTTAGAAGTAAAAGTGTATTAGATGAATCTTTTGAAGAAGTTGAATCTCCCAATCCTAATGAGCTAAAAAAAATAGCTTCATCACTTGATTTTAAAGGAACTATTAAAGTCAAAAGTTCTGAATTTGGTGAAGAAACTGTAAAGGAGTAATTTAAAATGCCTATTTTATCTTTTGGAAGTCAAAACATAAACATCATTACTGGTAAAAAAACAATGACCATAAGAAAGATATGGAAAAATCCTTTAAAAGTAGGAGATAGGCTTTATTGTTATTGGAACCTTGTATCTAAAGAAAAAAAGAAAATTTTTGAAGCTATTATTACAGATATCGAATTAATTAAATATAAAGATTTAAAAAATAATGATAAACTAGCTAAAAAAGAAGGATATAAAGATTCTAAAGAAATGGTCAAAGAATTCAAGAAAATGTATCTTGAAAAGCTTAATGATGATGATGTTTTCCAAATTATTTATTTTGAAAAATTAGATGTTGAAGATTGGAAAGGAAAAAAGATTGATCAAAAAGCAATGATCACTCAAAGAGCAGATATCTTATTTGATAGTGGAAAATATGATAAATCAGAAGTTTGCTATAGTGCAGCTTTAAAATTTGATCCTGATGATATATACTTATTAAATAAAAAAGGAGATAATTTATCTCGTTTAGGTAAGTTTAAAGAAGCAGTTCAATGTTATGATAAGGCATTGGACATAGAATCAGATAATGAATATATTTTAAATAATAAAGCTATTGCTCTTTTAAATTCTGGTAATGTAGAAGAAGCTTTAAAAGTAAGTGATGAAGCTATAAAAGTAAACAATAAAAACCCAGTTATCCTATATTGGAGAGGTTTCATCTTAGAAGTTCTTAAAAAATATGAAGAAGCTTTAAAAATATATGATGAACTTTTAGAAATAGATAATAATAATCCTGAAGTTTGGAATGCACGTGGAAACATATTAAATGATATGAATGAACCAGAACGTGCATTAGAATCATATGATAAAGCTTTGGAATTGTGTTTAGATGATACAGAAATTGATGCATCAGCTCAAAATAGAAAAGGAAATGCATTAATTGATTTAGGTAGATATGAAGAAGCTCTTAAAAGTTTTGATAAAGCTATTGCTTTAGATAAAGGAAATATTGATTTTTTATTAAATAAAGGTGTGGTTTTAATGGAACTTGAAAAATTTGAAGATGCCCTAGATTGCTTTACACGAGTTTTAACTATTAAACCAGATGATCAAGATGCTTCATTTTTTAAAGATGAATGTTTAGAATACCTATAATCTATAAACTAAAAAGTTTATCTAATATATATCTTAGTTAAAATACACTTATACACTATAAATATGCGAGGTGTAATAATGGATATGGGAACCATGCTAATTTTGGGATTTATACTTTTTTTAATATCCCCAATTCTTAGTGCAATCTTTAAAAGATAAAAAATTATTTTTTATATTTTTTAACTAATGAAATACCCCAATTAGTCATTTCATCTGCTTTTTCTTGTGTATCAGATTCAGCAAAACATCTAAAAATTGGTTCTGTACCAGATGGTCTAATAATTACCCAACCATCTTCTTTTAATATTTTAACACCATCAGTTGTATCAAGTTCGAGTTCTGTGTTTTCTACAATTTCTTTAATGATTTTATCCATGACTTCTGTTTTTTGATCATCTGCACATTCTATTTTCATTTTATTAGAATAATAAACAGGTAGCTCTTCAATTAATTCAGATAATGGTTTATCTTCTTTAACTAAAATTTCTAATAATTTAGCTACTGTCATAGCTGCATCTCTACCATAAACAAATTCTGGGAAAATAAGACCCCCGTTTTCTTCACCACCGAAAACTCCATTTTCTTCTTTGAGTTTTCGTGCAACAAGTAAATCTCCAACAGCTGTAGCTATTACTTCTCCATTATACTTATCTGCAATATCATAAATAGCTTGTGAGGTTGCAACTGTTGTAACAACTGTTCCACCATTGTTTTCTTTTAACATCTGTTTTTCAACTAGTGCAAATGTTTTATCACCTAATACGAAATTACCTTTCTCATCAATACAAATTGTTCTATCTGCATCACCGTCGTGTGCAAGACCAATATCTGCACCTAAATCTTTAACTGTATTAATTAAATATTGAAGGTTTTCTTCAATTGGTTCTGGTTCACGTCCTGGGAAGAATCCATCTTCTTGACAATTTAATGTTGTAAGTTGACAGTTTAATTTTCTAAGTAAAATTGGTGCAGTAACACATCCAGCTCCAGATCCACAATCTAAAACTACCTTTAAATTAGCATTTTGAATAGCTTTAACATCAACATCTTCTAAAACTTTATCGATATATTCATCAATGATTTGATTATTATGATAGACCTCACCGATTTCATTCCAATTAACTCTTTTTGGATTGGTGTCGAAATAAATTTTCTCAATTTCAACTTCCATTTCATCAGGAATTCCAATACCAAACTCATCAACAAATTTTAAACCATTAAATTTAGGAGGATTATGAGAAGCTGTTACAATAATTCCACCATCATAATAATTTCTAACTGCATATTGAACTGCAGGAGTAGGTAATATTCCAAGATCTATAACATCACAACCAGCTGAGAGTAAACCAGCTGTAATTGCATTCATAAGCATTGGTGTTGTTGTTCTTGTATCTCCACCAATAGCTACCTTACCTTGAACTAAAGTTCCATATGCTGCTGCAAGTTTTGATGCAAATTCTGGAGTTAAAACATCGTTTGCTGTTCTTCTTACACCAAATGTACCAAATAATCGTTTTTCTAAAGTCATTTATTATCACTAAAAATTTTAATTAGAATTATTTATGTAATGATAATTTAATAAAGCTATTGATAAATTTATTTTAGATATTCTATAATCAAAACATGAATAAATAATATTTAAAAATATCTCATAAAATTGTTTATAGAATAAAAAAAAGCATTAAACTATTTTATAATCAGCAAAACTAAAAGATTCATGTCTATTTTTTAAATATTCTTCTGTTTTATTAAGTTTTTCCATCAATTCAGCTATTAAATCATCTAAAAAAATTAAAGAATGTATTTCAAAAATTGTTCCAAGAGGAGTTAAATTAGAATCATGTTTTTTACTAATTATTACTATATTATCAGATTTTTTAGCTAAAGTAGATTTAATAGAAGAGGCAATAGCTAATGATTTAATATTTTTTTCTTTAATTTCCCCAAAAATTAAATTTATAAAATCATTTTCACCAGAACTTGAAACAAATATTAAACAACTATTAGTAGTTAATTGAGGAGAGATTGTCTCTCCAATAAAATATACATTTAATCCTAATTGCATTAATCTCATAGCAAATGCTTTAGCTATCAGCCAGATCTTCCAACCCCAAAAACAAAGACTTCTTCAGATTCTAAAATAGTATCAACAAACTTCTCAACTTCTACATCTTCAATAGCTATGCTTTTACCACTATCTAAAATATAATTTAATGCATCTTTTATTACCATATTCCCACCAAACTACTAATTAAATTTTAGTTCGTTTTTAATAAAATCTTTTACTGCATTTTCAACTTCAACTGATGTATCTTTATAAATCCTATAGTCTCCTCCATGAGGATTAGCTATATTGTTAGTTGATAACATCATATATTTTTCATCGTATTGAGGAAAATATTTCAATAAATAGTTTAAATGAAAATCTTCTAAACATACCACATATTCCACTTCTTTTAATAAATCACTAGTAATTTCTTGACTTTTATGAGAAGTTAAATCAATATTATTTTCGTTCATTACTTTAATAGCTATACTATTAGATTTATTTCCACTAGTTTTCAAAATTCCTGCAGAAATAGCTGTATATTCATTATTATCTTTTGTAATTTCATTGAAAAAATATTCTGCCATGGGACTGCGACATGTATTTCCAGTACAAATAAATAAAACTTTTTTTGAAATTTTTACCCCTCCTAAATTTAAAAAAAAGAAAATTAAAAAATTTAAATTAATTTATAATATTAAAATATTTCTTTAATAATATAATGGTTCTGGATAATAACCTCTATATTGATCAATATTTTTTAAACTTCCTAATTCCTTCTCAAGATCTGGATTTTTCTTAAGTATATCATTAATTTTATCTATTTCTAAAGTTATATCTGTTTCAGCTTTAAGAATTGATGCATCTATTTCACTACTTTCTTTTTCAAGAGTACTATAACCAACAGATCCATCTAAATATTGTTTAAAAATCCCAGCAGCTTTTAAATCATCTTCTGCAATTTTCTTATATAAACTATTTATTTTTAATAAAGATTCAACATATTCTTTTTTTGTTTCATTATCAGTAGATTCTAATGCTGCTTCTAAATACTCCTTTTCTTTTAAAGTTTCATTTGACATGTCTTTGAAAAGTTTTTCACTTTTAGTTAAAGTACTTTGATCAATAGCTGTATCTAAACTAGCATATGCTTCATTTTGTAAGACAGTCATAGATTCTGAATGAGAAGCTGCTTTTTTAATATTTGAATAATATTCTTCTGTATCTTCACCCATCATACTTATTGAAATAGCTGCTACTGCAACAACAGCAATAATAGCTACAACAACTCCAATTATTATATATTTTTTATCCATAATTAATCTCCTTTTTCTTTATTATACTTAACCATTGAATATAAATCTCCAATTAAGAATATAAATCCTACGACTATCAATAATTCACTGCTATTAGTGCCTCTTAAAACAAATGATCCACTTATACCCCCAATTATTAGCAATAGGCTAATTATAATTCCAACAATATGTTGAATATCTTTTCCATCCATTGTTTCACCATTTATAAAATCATTTAAATAATTCTTTTTTTAATTCATCTGAGTCAAATAAATAATATTACCTCTATATCATCATTATTAAGATAATTTAATATCACCAATCTTCTATTCCATCTGGAATAAATGGATATTTATCCATTCCCCATGAATGAAGTTTTGCTTTAAATTCAGGATTTTCATCCAATAATTTTTGAATTTTCTCAGTAATAATTTCCATTTCTTTCATTGGCTCTTGCACTAATGGATCGGTGGAAGTTATATTACCCTCCATTATTAACAGCACATAATATGAATATTCAACTTGCAAATTTAGCCATTTAGTCATTAACTCGGCATATTCTTTTTCAGTTTGATTATCTGTTGAATTTTGAGCTTTTTCCATGAAAATAATTGTATCACTACTATTAGTATCATTACCATAATAATTATTATAGGCATTTAATATTTCTGTTTTATATTCATCATTTTCAGATACTATTAAAGTAGCTACTCCAACAGCAACAATAGCGATAATTAAAATAATAGTTCCTACAATTACATATTTTTTATCCATTAAAATCACCTCATTTTAATAAAATAACATTGAGATAAAAATATTAATTTTATCCTCAAATTTTTAAAGCCATTATTTCACCTTATTTAAAAAATTCTTCTTTTAATTCATCTGAATCAATTATTCCTGATTCAATATAAAGATTAAACATCTTACCATTTTTATCATTAACACTTAATTTGGATCCTTCTGGAATAAAATCTATTTCTGGAGGACTCATTAAATCCCCAGTATAAATAATAACATATTTTCCATCTTTTGTTAAAATTGCATAGTTATCTTTTTTATCTTTAATTTCATATCCTTCAGGAACTTTAAAAGATTCTCCTGAAACAATAAATGATTCAGAAGAACTAGATATAGCAATAGTAGTTAAATTTATAGAATTGTCATCTCCTGATACTAAAAATATTCCCCCTGAAATAGATATAACTGCTATTGCAGCTATTAAAATCACCAATATTCTATTTTTCATATTATCTCCTATTTAAAAAATTTAGTTGTTTATGGATTAAAAATCCATGATTGTAAATTTATTTTTAAAATATAAATATTCCTTCAATATTTTAGTTTATGGAAGGGTTTTATTTAGTAAAAATGATTATATTTTAATAAACGAATTGATTATTTATTATTAAGATATTTTACTTAATATAATCATTAAAGCATTTTATTTAAGGATTTAAAAAAAAAAAAAATATTTGTAAAAAAAATAAAAAGAAATTTATATGTTATAAATCTCTTTAAATGCCTAAAATTTCTTTTATTATTTCTTCATGATTAGGAATATCATCATCTATTGAAATAGTGAATATTTCTCCTTGGTAATCAAAAACATATTCAGAATAATTTGTAGCACCTTCTGGTCTACCTCCCTCATATGAACCTAAATCAATAGCATCTATACTTATACTCCACATAGAACTTTTATAAAAAGTCATATTTTCAATTTCAACTACAGAATAATAAGTAGTACTATTTTTAGTATATTCTTCTGCAGAATTTGCATCAGTAAAATCTGATCGAACACTAATTTCACTACCATTTTTTACAAAAAATATTGAATCGGTATCATTATTATCTCTTAAAGTAAAACCATTTGGTGTATTAAATTTAACTCCACCAATAGTATTAGAAACATCAGAAGCATTTTCAAGTGTAGTTTCTCCATCACTGCCACTAAATGCAATAAAAATACCTGCTACTAATACTACTAACCCTATAACTATTGCAATAATATATTTTCTATCCATTTTTATCACTTTATCCCATTTTTAAAATTATTATATAATTAAAAATATTTAAATTCCTTAAACAAATTTATTGTAAGAATATTATTCTTGATAAAAACCATTTATATCTCGACCAAAATTACCTTCAGGAGTTTCTACTACAATATAATAAAAATTTTTACTAACTACTTTTCCCTCTAAAAAAGCAATAGCTGATTCTTTATTTGGTGCAGAATAAACTTCCCAAACATTTTCTCCAAAAGCATCATTTTTACTTTCTTTTTTTAAAAACTTAACATCTTTTTTATTTTTCTTAGAAGAAGATTTTGGTTTTATTGTTTTATCAGGTTCTAATGAATTCTTTATTTTCCCATTATGTTCTAAAAATGATTTTTCCACTTTAGAAAACATATCAAAATCCAATGATTTTCCACAAACAATTGCTTCCCATACACCATCTATTTCATAATATCCAAATTCCAAAACTTCACTGCAAATAATATCATTTGAGTCTTTTGCAAGATGAATAAAAGGTAAATCTAATAATGAATGTTTAGCATCAGATGAATTATCAAAATATCCAAGAACAAATGGATCTTTTTCTTTTACATGTATTCTTGCATTCCAATAAGCTATAGCTTTAGATTTATTATCTTGTCTTGTTCCTTTATTATCTTTTTCTAAATATTCTTTTTTAGAATTACTTTCATTGCTTTTAAATAATTTATCAAAAAATCCCATTTTACCCACTTCTCAATATAAATTCATAATTTTTAATTTATTTTTAAAATATAAATATTCCTTAAATGATTTAGTTTATGGAAATGTTTTACTTAATAAAAATACCAATATAGCTTAATTATTCTTATATTAAGATATATAATCATTAAAAAATCTTATTTGGTGAATTTTAAAAAGTATACAAAAAGTAAAATTTAAATATTAATTTGTGGTTTATTTTCATCAGAATAGCTTAACTATCCATCAAATTCTATAATTTCTTCTTTAGCTAATTCTTTAAAAACTTTTATTTATTTACAAAATTTAAATTTTTAAATTTTTTATTACTGATGAATAGAGCTATTATTTTTAAAAAATTAACGAGACAGTAATAAATAAAATAAAAGAAAAAATTAAAATTAAATATACTTCATTTTTAACTTTCATTAAATCACATAAATACTTAATTAAAGATAATATTAAATATTATTTAAATAAAAATCTTTAATTAAAAAAAAAAGTTTGTTAAATTAAATAGTTTAGTAAATATATTAAAAATTGAAGCCAATTATTAGATATAGAAACTATATTGTTTTATATTAAGAAATAAAGTTTTAGAGAGCAAAATGATGGCAAGTATAAAAAGAGCAAGTGATGAATTATTTGATAAATTTGCTAAATTATCATCTTCTGTGGATTTTAATAGTGAAATAATCTTTTTAATAGCTATTGATAGACAAAGATGTGAAACACGCCATGAAAATACATTATATACCTTTGATATATTAGATAAATATTATAATTTGAAAAAAATGTTTATTGAAGGAGAATCTGGTGAAATCACATTAAAAAAAGGAAGATATTTCAGAAAACCAAAAGATGATAAAATTAAATCATTTAAAGAAGAAGATTATTTTTTTCCTAAAAATTTACTAGCTAGTCCAAAAAAATTAAAAAAATATAAGTGGAGAGACGATTTTTTATTTGGAATTGAAGATGCATCAATAGCTATAAAATATAATGATGCCCTAAGTAAATTACTTAAAGAATATAGCGTGAATCACGTGCAAATTTTAAGATTCATTGAACTTAAAATTAATAAATTATTAGAAACACACTTTGAAGGTAATGCAAAAGAGTTTTTTAAAAATATTAAAGAATATGAACCTGGAGCAAACGAAAAATCACTTGAATTTTATAAGAATTTAATAGAAAATATTGAAAAATTTAATCTTAAAATAGATTATGAACAAATTGAAATCTTTTATAAAATGAAAAAAGTTCCAACTGATAGCATTAAATGGGAGACTCGTGATTTAGAATATCGAAAAGCTATTAGAGCATTTGAAAATCTTCTTGATTGGGAAGAATATGATGAATTTAAATATAGAACAAGCCAAAAACGAGATAATCATGAAATTTATTATTATTTAAAACAAATGCCTCAAAATCTTAAAAATAAATACATTACAAAAGATTTAAAAACTCATTTTAAATATTTTCTTTTATCTATGAAAGTTAATGAATTTATAAGAGAAAAACAAGAACGAAAAACAATTAGAGAATTAATGAAAGTTTATTGTGAAAATTATGAACAGGAAGAAATTTCAAGGCTCATAAAAGGTTTTATAATGCTTAAAACTTATTTTAATCTTTCATTATTAGCTGAAGATTGGTTAGAATTTAAAGATGAATTAGAGGAGTTTTTAAAAACATTGAATTATTACTATTATGAAGAATGGCCTGAACTAATAACAAATCTAGAAAAAGAAATGGAAACATTTTCTAATTATTATAATATAACAGATCAAAGAACAATAGGATTCTTTAATGAAATAGAAAAATACATTGAATTAAAAGGAAATAAAGAAAATCCACCTAAATTTAATTTAAGTTTTAACGAGCTATTAAAAAAAGATAAAGAAGTAGTTATAGCTATTGTAAATGAATATCATGTTGATAAAATGTTAAAGATTTTATATAAAAAAGGAATTTCCCATGGTGTGATAGTTAGTAATATTAATAATTCAGGTAAAAAAAACTTAATTGAGCCTAAATCGGAGTTATTAGAAGATATTGGTTTTAAATTATTTATAGAAAAATATATTTAACCTCAAAAATTTACTTTTAATATATATATATATATATATATATATATATTAAACTATTATAGGCTAATTATTTAAAATTATATTTATTTTTACATCACATTTTAATTATTAATATTGTTTTAAAGATAAATCAAATATAATTAAAAGCTTTAAAAAAAATTTTTATTTTTAAGCTAATATACCAATCAGTTTATAAAAAATATATAATGTGAAAAATAATATTTCACATTAATCAAGTTTCTGTTTTATTCCGACAAATAGTGCTCCAATTGAAATTATTATTAAAGCAATTATTGGGTTTCCAGTTTTTTCCATATTAGATTCTGCATTAGCAACGGTTTTATCTTCAGAAACATCGTATTCATAGTACTCATAATAATCATAAGGATCAAGAACTAAAATTCCCATGTTTGTTGTTGTTTCTTCCCACAAATCATCACCAACAAATACTAATTGAAACAAGTTATATCCCACTTCATCATAATCACTATAAAAAGCATCCCAAACATAACCATCATCATCAGTAAAATAAGTAAAAGCATATTCATAATTTATAAAAAGATCAACCTCATGATTAACTATAGGATTTCCAGCATCATCAGTATAACGAGCATAAAAACCTACTTCTTCACCTACAAAAGCAACAGAATTATAATCATACTCTACATTAGGTGTTGCTACTTCACCCCCAGCAGCTTGATAATTTTCATCTAATAATACTTCAACATTATCATCAATAAGCTGATTATCTTCAGTAATATCTTCAGCTGAAACAATACTCATTGCACAGAACATTATTAGTGAAAAAATTAGAATTTGTTTTATTTTAGTTTTCATATTTTCACCTCCTTTTAGTCGATTTATATAGCTAAAAAAATATTTTCTAACTATATTTAACGACATAGAAAAATTAATGTAAGAATTTCATATGCCGTTAGCTATATAATTATCTTTCTTTTTTAATAAATTCAATAAACATTTTAATTTAAGGGATTTTTTTAAAAAAGGATGTTTAATAATAATTTAGAAAATAAAATGTCCGTTAATAATCAAAAATATTTTAAAGAAAAAACTATGACTATTATTTAAAAATATTAATTATTAAAGAAATAATAAATAAAATAAAGGAAAAAATTAAAATTAAATACAATACATATTTGCTTTCATATAATTATTACTTATAAATTAGTGAGTTTTTCCCAATTCATCTAAATTCGCCCAATATTAGAAAAAATCTATAATAACTATTTACTATCAACATTAATTCCTGCTTCTTTTAATATAGGTTCCATAGCATTTAAAACTTCCACAACATTATATTTTTGAGCAAGATTTAAAGATTCCATAAATAAATCATTTGCAACATTTGGATCTGTTTGAATTAATATCATTGATTGATTAAACAATGCCATACATAAATAATTTTCTGCAAAATTCATTCAAATATTTTTCTATTATGTTAAACTAATTAATTTAACGGATTTATATGTATAATTAATGTAATAGACAATTAGTAATAAATTGTTTTTTTATTACATCAATAAAATGATATTTAATGAAGATTTTTGGAAAAATCAATCAAAAAATAAAGAGGTAATCATTATGATATTAATTGGAACTACGAATATGTTCATAAAATTTTTTTTGTTGGTTAGTTTTTTTGGTACTGTTCTAAATATATTTTATGGTGATTGGAGCGGTACTTCTGCTTGTTTACTATTTTTTATAATAATATTAGTAATAGCGATTTATCGAATGAAAACTGGGAGAATGTAATATATTTAACTATATTACGAATAATTTTGATTGTTAATGGAATGATAATATGGGATTTTTTAATAAATTATTTAGCTCGAAATCTGCTGTTGAAAAAGAAATGGAAAATGCAGATAAACAATTACGTAAAACTAAAAAAAGTATTGAAAAGGATAAAAAATTACTCGATACATTAAAACACAAAAAACATCCAGATGGTACATTGTACACTAAACAAGATTGTGTTGCATATGCTTTTTTATATACTGTAAAAAAGCAATATGATCATGATGGAGTTGAATTTGATATGAAAACGGGAGAATGGTTACTGGATGAATATTGTGGTGGTTCTGATACATATAATGATTTATTTTTGTTGAATTTTATGGTGGCTTGTTCAAATGAAAAGAAATAATCATGAGGTTATTTAAATGATTAAAGACTGGATTATTAATATAATCACCTTTTTGTTAGTATTAGTTGTTTGTTTTTATACGTGGAATGTTGCAGCTTATCTAATATTTTCTATTTGGGAACATGGGGGATTTTTTTCATTAATTATAACAATAATTATTTTAGGAACTGCCTTTATGAGTACTTTATTTTTTACATCAAAAATGGAGGATTTAATTAATTGTAATGAAAATATAATATTTGCACCTATTATTGCACCAGTTATTTGTGTGATTACTGCATTTATACCCTCATTACACTTTCTTTTTATTCTTTTTTAGATATTAAATAAAAATTTAAAAAAATAAAATAGCAGTCAGGTTTTTCTTAAATATAGTAATTTTTATATGAGATTTTGAAATATCTGACCAAATTTTACGATAGCAACTAATTAATTATTTATATTCAATGAATCTATAAGTTTAAAAAACAAAATTGATTAAAAGATTTATTTTTAATAAACAATTTATTTTAAGGAATTTATTAAATATACAAAATAAATTATGTTTAAATAATAGGAGGAATTAAATTGACAAATGAAAATAATGTATCGAAAATAATTATTTCAAGTATAATAGGCATTATAGTTTGGATAATTGGAATGTATGTAGTAATAATGAGTATGGGAAATCCTCAATTCGAATATATTGGTAGTGATAATTCTCTAATGATGATGATTGATAACTTTTGGTTGTATTTTGATAGCATTTTAGCTACAGGTGAAGGGGTTACTATTTTAGTAGTTGTAGCTATTATTCTTGCAGCTATTATTGGAGGAGTAATTTATTATATTTTAAAAAAATAAATGAAATTATATATTTTTAATAAGTTTTAGAATCATGCACTCTAAATTTAATAGAATTTTTTTCATCATAATTCTTTTAAATGAGTGTAATAACTTTTTTAAAAAGTTCCAATAGTTTATCAATTATTTCAAGAAATATATATTTATCTTCTTTAGTTATTTGATATATTTCAGAATCATTATAAGTATTTTCATAATCTAGAAAGTTAGGATTATTATATTTATCATCATACATTTCAAGTTCATCGAAAAATTCACTGATATATCCTTAATAAGATACTAGAACTTTCTTGATTTCATATTATCCCTTAGATTTATTATTATAATAAATTAATTTTCAATAACTTAAATATAATTTATACATTTAAAAAAATCATTTACTGAATCAAATTCTTTTTTTAAATCAATATCCAAATATGCTTTATATTTAGTATCAAAACTTGAAGAAACAATCAATTGATTCCCATTAAATTTAACTCCATCAACAGGAGTATGTCCAACTACCATATATTTACAATTAATAGTATTTAGAAAATTATTAATCTCTCTTTTATAAAACATTTCAGGACGAGCCCACAATAAATCATCAATTATTTTATTATTATAATTATTATTATTTAAAAAATATTCAAGTTCATTTAATGAATTTACATGAGATGTTGGGCCTGCATGAGAAATAAAAATACCATTATCTGTTTTTGCAGCTATTGGTAATAATTTAAAAAGTTCAACATATTTATTTAATAAATCTAAAGATCCATATTTTGATTTTATTAAATTTTTAAAAGATTTAGTTTGATTTATATCTTCTTTAAAAATATTTGTATCAGTAATATGACACCATTCATGATTACCTAAAAGAACATGAAAATTATTATAGTTATTTAATTTTTCAATAGCATCATTTAAAATTTCAATTGATTTATCTTCCACTTTATGTGCATGAATTAAATCTCCAACAAATAAAATATGATTATTTTCATTGTCACAATCCCATAAATCAATATACTTATTGTAATCTTTTAAATTCCCATGTAAATCTGTTACAACTAGTAAATTACCTTCTTTTTTGAAATTTATTAATTTATTTAAGATAAAACCTCCTTTAAAATATAATTACTAATATATTAAAAAGGATTATTATATTGCCTAAATAAAAAAATTTAAGAATAAAATTAAATGCCTTTTTTAATTAGTAAAAAAGCATTATAAGAATATAAAATTATTAATGAACTAATAAATAAAAATACATTTGTATATATGTTTGATTCAAAATTTAATAAACCAAATAATCCAATAAATATAAATAATGATAACATTGAAACAATTGACATCATATATGAATGTTTAGATATGTGTGCTGAAATTAAAGGAATTAAAAATATTAAAATAAAATAATTAGTAATATAAGCACCAAATAAACCAATTACTAATCCTAAAATTGCACAATAAACTGAAAATTTACCATCAGCTAACCAAACTTTCAATGATTGATTTTCCCAATTTTCAATATCTTTTAATAAAGATCCTGCATCACCATAACGTTTTTTAACATCTTTATTAATTGCTTTTAATACAATTTCATCAATTCCTTTATAACAATCAGGATTTATCTCACTAGGAGAAATTGGTTTTTCATTCCAAGGTTTTTTAGAAACTATATCTTCCACCCCTTCCACATCATATGGAAAGTTATTAGTTAATAATTTATAAAATAAAACACCTATTGCATAGACATCTCTTTTAGGAGAATTTAAATTATCATCTGGAGGAACATATCTTATAGTTCCTTGTATTCCATCATCATAATAGTAATTAGAACTAGCAGATCCAAAATCACTAATTTTTACACAAATTCTACCAAACTTATCTAATGTTAATAAAACATTTTCTAGTTTAATGTCTTTATGAATAATTATATCATCATGCTCATGACATTTTTTCATTCCACTACAAATCTGTTTAATGATATCTAAAACTTTATCTAAAGGTATGTGTTTATCTAATGAATAATAATTTTTTAATAAATTTGATAAATTACCTTTACCTCCATATTCCATTATAAAATAGTCATGAAAGCATTCCCCAATTTTATATGAACCAGTACAATGAATAGTTATAATATTTTCATGACTTATATTTCCTAATGTGTATATTTCATTAATAATTTCATCAGAAGGTTTATTTTTTCTAGGTTTTTTAATGATTTTTAATGCTTTATCCCCAAGAGGACCTTTAACATGGTATACTTCACCAAATGCTCCTTCACCAATAAAATCTATTATTCTATATCCCCCTAATTCATCATTGATATCTAATAAGTTCATTAAAAACCACCTGAAATTTTATTTTATAGTGAATATCATCTGTGCTCCCTTCTCACCAGAACCCAAACGTATTCCATCACCATTATTAATTTTTATTTCTTTATTTGATTCAATTTCTTCCATATTAACGCGAGTTTTAGAATTGGTTTCATTATCAATGATATAGTAATTGTTATTTTCAAATTTTAACCATGCATGAGGTTTACTTATTCTAGAAACTCCTTTTAAAAGAGCTGGAACTTCTATATTTTCATTATTAGTTTTAAAATTCTCATCTTTTCTACCAATTCTAATTTTTTCACCATTTTCCATATCAGATATATAATAATATTTTTCAATTTCTGTTCCATTTAATAATCTAATTTCTAAACCATTTTCTTCAAAATTAGGTTCTATAATTTTATTAAAATAATTACTTAAAGAGCTTAAATCGAAAAAAATACTTGTTAACTGGTCAAAAACTGTTTGATGAGCATTAACTTTTCTTAAACCTTTCACAGATCTTGTTACAAAATCTTCTTCAACTTCAAGAAATCCTTGATCTACTAATATTTTAAGATGATTTCTTAAATTTTGCTCTACTAAACCATAATTATAACGTTTAACAAGTTCATCAATTAAACATTTAGTATCAATAGTTTGTTTATATTCTTCTAAATTTTTTTTATAATTTGTAATCAAATCAGAAGATATAGAAATTGAAAATAATTCCTCAATATCCCTTATTATCTCAGTATTATATGGCATGTCAGGATTATTAGTTAACTGATTTATATATTTTAAATATTCAAAAAATTCTTCTTTATTTTCTTCAAATTTTTCTAAAGATTCATTATCTAAATTAGTTTTACAATTTTCAAAAAATCTTTTATTAATTCTAGCAAAATCTTTTTTTTCTTGATTTTCTAAATCATTTATAATAAAAAGTATCCTTAATCTAGTACTATTAGCTAATGCTTTTAATGTTTCTTCTAAATCATCAATTGAATCAGCATTATCAATTATAGTTATTTCAGACAATATAATTCCCCCAATATATTTAAATTTTAATATAAAACCAAATTTCTTATTAAAACGAAATGTATCCTCATTTATAAAAATTTTAGAATATTTATAATAATAATAGATATTCTAGTATTAACATTTATAATTTTTTATCATACTAACAACTTAAAAGTTTCATAAAATAAAAAAATTGAAGGAATATTTATATATTATACTATAAACGATTATTTAGCTTATAATCAATCATGGAAACGTACAAATTGTAATATTAAGCTATAATTTTAATCTTGAATTAGTGAAATTTAAGTAAAACACATTGATTGAGGAAGATTTCATGGATAAAAATACTTATATTGAAAAAACAAAACATTCGCATTCTGAAAAGTCCTATTTAACTTTAAAAATTGATTCAAATGCTTTAGAAGACATAACTTTAAAAATGAGTATTTTATCAAGTGATAATTGTATGAAAATATTAATGATTATAATTGATAAACCTTCTAAAAAAATTTATGATTCTACAGAAGTATGTAATAAATTAAAAGAAAATTATGGAGTTTCAATTTCAAAACAAGCTACAAGAAAACATTTAGAAAATTTAGTATTTTTAGACATAATTAAACGAACCGAAGCAGTAATTGAAAGAAAAAGAGGAAAAAGAACTGTAATTTCATATGAAGCTATCTCAGATAGTTTAAGTAAATTATCTTTAATTGTTAGTAGCTTAGATAAAAAACAAATAAACTTTGACCAATACATAGTAGGAAATAAAACTTGTTTAACTATTTTAAATGGAAAATATAAAAATAAATGCTTTAAATTAGATAAAGATGAACATATTATAGGTAGAATAGGAGATATGGATTTTGAATCCATGAAATATGAAAATGATATAATTTTACCCAATGATTATAAATCAGTTACAAGAATTAATAAACCTCATGGAATTTTTAATTTTGAAAATGGAATATGGTATTTTACTGATAAAGGTAGTACCAATCAAAGCTATATAAATATTCGAAAAATAAATGAAAATAATCCTATAAAACTTAAAAATAAAGATATTATCCAGTTAGGTTCTGGACCCCATTGTGTTTATATGTTATTTTCAACAAAATATAATTAAAATTACAGGTGTTTTTATGGAAAAATATAAACAAATTATAGCAGGCATATTAATAATAGCTGCAATTATATCAATTGGAGCATATGGATATGGGTTTTTAAACTCTGATTTGACCCAATCTACTAATGAAAATGTAAATACTAGTCAAGATATCAAAAATACTACAAATAACAGTACCAAAAATACTACAGATGAAAATGAAGATTATAAGATTGTAATTGATTATGATGGTCCTTTTACTGCAGGTTATGGTAGTGCAAATGCCCATGATGATGTTACAAGCTCTGGACACAGAGAATATGACTTAGGAAAAACCACTTATGTAGATGTTGGAGTTAAAAAATCAGATAGTAGTAATAATGAATTAAAAGTAACTATTTATAAAGGAAATACTATTGTTAAAGAAGATAGTACTAGTGAACCTAATGGTGAAATTGTCCTTCATTATGAAGAATAGATAAAATGAATAAAATTCCTAAAATTACAGTTCCCTTAAGTCCACTTGTTAGAAAAGGTGAAAATGAACCTATTAAAACAAAAAGACTAAAACATGAAGATGCTTTAGATCTTGAAAATCTTACTAAAGAATTAAAAAAAAGCACAATATACACTAAATGTATTGAAAATCATCCATGGTCTATAATACCTACTGTTAGCTCATATAGTCCTTATTTTCATGTAATGTTAATGGAAACTAGTAAAAATCGTTACTTGCCAAGTATTGAATATATTTCTAATAGTGAAGGAGAATCATTAAAAGAAATAATAGGCAAAACTATTGAATTTATAAGAGATAATTTTAGTAATCAGAGAATCTTTTTAGGATATAATTGGTCTCCAAGATCTTGGGGAACAATTGAACAAAAAGGAGGATTTCAAAGTATTCCAACAAAATGGCATTTAATGATATTTACTTTACCTTATTTTGATAATAGCTTCACATCAGATGAATATATCTCATTTATTGATGATCAAAACAATGAGAAAAATAAAGAATATTATGAAATTTTTAAAAAGTTTAATGGAGAAAATGACTTCTCAAAAGATCTTATAAATAATTTAAAAATAGGACTTGATGAAATTAAAAATAATAATGGTTTTAAAGGAAGATCATATGGGGAAAATGGAGCATATCTAATTGAATTTGATTTACAAATTGATGAGTTAATAAAAAAAGATGGTTTCTTTTCAAATTTTTTAAAACCAATAGCTAAATATTTAGATGATTATTTTACTAATTTAACTGATTTATTTATAGATGATAAAAAATTAAAAGATTTTTTTAATGAAAATCTAGAAAAAGATGAAAATCTTTATTCTGATTCTTGGTGTGAAATTATAGATAATGTTTTAAAAAAGACATCAAATAGAAAATTATCTAAAAAAGAATATGAATTTATTAAAAAGCTTCCTCCATTAAAAGATGATATCTCAATTACAAGATTACTTAAATCAAAAGGTTTTTCAAGTAAAGCTATTGATGAATTATTAAAACTAGTAAAAAGTAGATATGCCCTAGATTCATCATATACTTGGAAGAAAGGATTTGCATATGCACTAGTAATTGAAGAAAATAAAAATAAAACTATTTTAAAAATTGCTCCAGGAGCATATAATGGACCTGGAGGAATAGTTGAAACACAAAAGATACTTTTAAATCGAATAGAACATAGCTCAGATGATAATGAAAAATTAAAAAAGAAAAGTGAAAAATTATATGAATTAGGTGAAAAGTTAAAAAAAATATGAAATTAAAGAATAAACATTCTTTAATTAATTATTGTAATTTTATTAGACATTAAATATTCATTCCATTTAGCAGTAGCAATATAGCTACCTGGATCTAAATTAATATTCAATCTAGCTACTCCATTATCATCACTTAGGCGATAATACATTATACCATTAATATTAATTTCAACATTTACTCCTTTTAATACATTACCAAGATCATCTAATACTTTTACATCGTATGTTTTTCGATTATTATCATTCATTGAAATATCATTTCCTATTAAAATAGGTAAAACTTTAATATTATTGCTCCATCTTTGATTGTTATCTGGATGATAAATAGTTATAATATAATTACCAGAATTTAAATTAATAGACAACATTACTTCTCCATTAGAATCAGTGCTACGAGTATACATCACACCATTAATATTCATCAAAACATCACAATTAGCTAAAACAGAACCATCACCATTAAAAAGAGTAGCATAATATTGAGTACCATTTCTAAAATACTTAACAATATCATTACTATTAATAGTAGATAAAACAGCAATGTTATTACTCCAAGATTGACCATTATCAGGATGATAAGTAGTTATAATATAATTACCAGGATTTAAATTAATAGACAACATTACTTCTCCTTTAGAATCAGTGCTACGAGTATACATCACACCATTAATATTCATCAAAACATCACAATTAGCTAAAACAGAACCATCACCATTATAAATTGTAGCATAATATTGAGTACCATTTCTAAAATACTTAACAATATCATCCCCATCAATTAAAGATTTAACATTTATTGAATTAGAAATTTCAGTAGGAGCAAAGTTATTATCACCTAAAAACTTCACTTTAGCTATGTAAGATCCTGGATCTAAATTAATATTAACACTAATTTTACCTTTATTATCAGTGATTCTATTAAATGTAACACCATTAAGAGTTATAGATAAATTTTTACCAGTTAAAGGTTTATTTTCATTATCTAATAATGTCACAATGTATTTTGTACCATTACGATAATATAGTGAAATATCTTCACCTATAAGAGATATATTATTTTTAACTGAAAAATCAAAATTTTCACTTAATTTATTGAAATTATTATCTCCATCATAAGATAAAAATAAGCTATAATTGCCTATAGCTAAATTAAGATTGTTAATTCTAGCTTTACCATTTAAAATTGGAATATTATAATTTATACCATTTAAAACAATAGCTAAGTTACCTGTAATTTCCAAATTTGTATTTATAACTAACGATTCATTATTACTAAAAGCAATATCATCTATAAGAAATTTTGGATTTATTTTTCTAATAGAAAAATTAGCACTAGTAGAACTAGGACTATATTTTGATATACCTTCAAAATTAGCAATTATATTATAATTACCAGCATTCATTCCACTTAAATTCAATAATCCTCTTCCATTTTTAATATTAAGTATATAATCATTTATAACAGTAATTTTAACTAAACCATCAATTAAATTATCATTATCACAATATAGGTTAATTAAAATAAGGACATTTTCACCATAATAAACATCATCTACAGTAATTGTTAAAGTAGTAGAAATGTTTTTAGTATCATCAGATAAGTTTCCACCCCATAAATCAGATATTGTTTTAGCAGCAAGTTTAGCATCATTTTTAAGATTTGTAAATTGATCTAAAAATAATCCTAAATGTTTTTCACTACCTATTTGATTATTTGTTGATTCTTCTTTCCATGATTCATCATTTAATTCAAAAATAAATCCTCCAGCAGATACATAATCTTGATTAGACTTCACCTCTAACCATAAACTTTTTAAAGTTTCTGATTGTAAAGAACTTGTATCTTCACCACTTTGACTTTGAGAACTTCTTCCAAATTCAGATATAATTAAAGGTTGCTTAAAATCATTAGTTGAAGATCCCCATTTTGTAAATAAATCTCCAAAGCTCTGTCCCCTATAAATATTTAGCATTATTAAATCTAAGTTTTTAATATTATTATATTTTGCAAATTGAGCATCAGATGGAATTTCACCATGAACCACAGATGTAATTCTATTAGGACTTAATTGTTTAGCTACTGATGTTGCTTCATTTAATGTATCCATCCAATCTGACTCACTAATCCATTCATGATAATGGTAATTATATTCATTTCCAAAACTCCACATTAAAATAGCTGGATGATTAGAAAAATGAGTAATATATTCCTTATATAATCCTGTCCTAATATCTTTATTTAAATCAAATCCAACAACTACAGTTATTCCCTCCTCAGCAAATCTATCTAATAATATTTTAGTTTCTTCATAATTTATTTGGCCATTACTTTCATATACAGCTAAAGGCCTATATGTTCGAACTGTATTTGCATTAATAGCTTTTAATTTTATTAAATCATTTTCATAATGATCTTTATAATTTTGTAGTCCATTTTCTTCTCTTGAATAACATACACCCCTAATTTCATAAAAATCTTCTTTTCCATCATCATAAGTAACAATAATTTTATAATCCTTTATCTCAGATGAAACTAATTTATTTGAAACATCATTTTCGTTTGAAGGAATAAATTCATTATTATTTTCCCCTACTTCTATATTTTCTGCAGAAATTATGCATATAGAAAATAAAAAGATAATAGAAATAATACAAACTTTAAACAATTTCTTATTCATAACATACCTCCATATTATTATAATAATAAATAATATTTTATCTAATAAATATAAACTAAAGTTTATTGTTTAATCAACAGTAACAGTTTTAGATAGATTTCTAGGTTTATCTGGATCTTCTCCACGTTCAATAGCTATAAAATATGATAAAATTTGAAGGGGAATAATATAAACTAAAGGAGATAGTATTTCACTAACATTAGGATTTATTCCATAATAATCTGTAGATTCTATTTCTAAATCATTATCTTCAGTTGAACCAAGTGATATAATGTCTCCACCTCTAGATTTTATTTCATTTATGTTTATCATTGTTTTTTCATGTTCTTCACCTGGAGGAACAATAGCTATTACAGGAAATTTATGATCTATAAGTGCAAGAGGACCATGTTTTAATTCTCCTGCAGCATAACCTTCTGCATGAATATAAGTTATCTCTTTAAGTTTTAAAGCCCCTTCTAAAGCTATTGGATATGCATATCCTCTTCCAATAAAAAATAAATTATCCGCATATTTATATTTAGTAGACATTTCTTTAATTTTAAGTGTATTTTTTAATACTTCTTCTATATAATTAGGAACTTCTGAAATTTCACTTAATAGCTTATTATTTTTAGAAATATAAGCAGCAAGAATATAGATACAAGTTAATTGAGATAAATATGTTTTTGTTGCTGCAACAGCTATTTCAGGTTCTGCTTGAGTATAAATTATATAATCTGAGTTTCTAGATAAGAGAGATTCTGGAGCATTTACAATTGAGATAGTTTTTGAAAATGATTTAGCCAATTTAATAGCATTTATAGTATCTCTTGTTTCACCAGATTGAGATATTCCAATTACTAAAGTATTCTCATCCAATGTATTTACACAATATTTAAATTCTGATGCAAGAATAGATTGAGTTGGAATATTTGAAAGAGATTCTATTAAATATTTACCTATTAAAGATGCATGATATGAAGTTCCACATGAGACAAAATAAATTCTATTAATATTATCTTTTACATCATTGACTATTTTTTTAATATTATCCATTTCATTTAATGTATTTCTAACAACATCAGCTTGTTCATTAATCTCTTTAAGCATAAAATAATCATAACCATCTTTTTTAGCTATTTCAGAACTTAAATTTATTGTCTTAATTTCCTTATCAACAAAATCTCCATCTTTATTTTTTATTATAAAATCAGCACTAGTTACAATTACTGTTTCATCATTTTCAAAATATATTATTTTATTTGTATACTCTAAAACTGCTAGTGAATCACTTGCAAGATAATATCCATCACGCCCAATACCTAAAATTAATGGACTATCTTTACAAGAAGCAATTATTTTATTTTGTTCTTTTTTACTAATTGCAACTATAGTATAAGATCCATCAAGATCATTTATTGTTTCATTAAAAGCAGATTCAAAATCAAGTTTATTATTCATATAATATTCAATTAAATGAGCAATTACTTCACTATCTGTATCAGATTTAAAAATATATCCTTTATTTTCTAAAAATTCTTTAATTAGTAAATAATTTTCTATAATTCCATTATGAACAATAGCTATATTTTCCTTCTCATCACAATGAGGATGAGCATTTATTTTACTAGGAAATCCATGTGTTGCCCACCTAATATGAGCAATACCACATGAACCTCCCATATCATGAAAATCTGAAATATCATAAGTTTCTTCTACTTTTCCTTTATCTTTTTTTATATTAATTTTTTCATCAAGAGTAGCTATTCCAATAGAATCATATCCTCTATATTGTAATCTAGATATAGACTCAAATAAAATAGGTACAGCTTTTTTATTATTTTTTAAGATACATCCTACAATTCCACACATAATATTACCTCTAAAAACGATTATATTGTTAATACATAATATATACCACCAATAAAATTGTTTATAGAATGATTACTATTAATTTACAATTTTAATAGAATTAGCATTAGAGACTATTATTTCCATTGTAGATTTATATTCAGTTAAAGTTCCCGATACTCTTACTTTTTGATTTAAAAACATTTCAGGAGGAGTGTCTAATTCTTCAAGTTCAATTACAGTAGATTCAAACATCATTCCTGCAAGTTTACCTGTTCCATCATTAATCTCTAAAAAATAAGTATTGCTTGTTGATGATTTTTTAACTGATTCAATTACACCAGTTATAACAACTTCTTCTTCAATCATACTTCTATCAATTTCAGATATTTTTACCTCTTTTGGTTCAATAAAACCAGAAAAAATAATTAATCCTACAATACCTATTAAAGTTGTGATTAAAGCAATTTTAAAAATTTTTTCATCTGTAATTTCCATAGCTATAGTTAAATCTCTAAAATATATAATCTAGATAGAAATTAAAAATATAAAATTTAAAAAAGTTAATTAAATTTATTTTAAAAAAAATAGCTATTCTTTATACATTGATTTTAGCCTTTCAATTGTATCAATGTCTTCTAGACCTTTATCACTTCTAATTCCTTTAACAACTGGAAAACGAAGTGAATAACCTGCTTCATATTCTGGGCTTTTAACAATTTCACTAAAAGCTATTTCTAAAACAATCTTAGGTTGTACAAAGATCCTATTATCTTTTTGAGAAAGCTCATATTCTTTCATTTTACCTGTAAGATATTCTAGTGTTTCATCATCTAGGCCTGTTGCAACATGTGCAACTGTTTTTAAATTATCATTTTCATCTCTTAAAGCTACAAGATAAGAACCTATGAAATCTCCTCTTTTTCCAAGACCACGAACTCCGCCAACAACAACAAGATCTAATGTTTCAGGTTCTGCTTTAAATTTAAGCATCTTTTTACCTCTAAGACCTGGAATATATGGTTCTGATGCATCTTTAATCATGATACCTTCATGATTCTCATCAATAGATTTTTTAAATAGTGCTTCAGCATCATTTGCATTTTCACATGTACAAATAATCATATCACTTAAATTGATTTCATCTTTTGAAGTATCAACAATTTCTTCAAGTGTTCTTCTTCGCTCAATTAAAGGTTCATCAATCATTGGTTTTTTATAAAATAAAACATCGAATAAAAATACCTTTAAAGGGACATTTTCAATAGCTTCTTCAATATTATATTTTCTTTTAACTCTTCTTAAAATATTTTGAAATGAAATTGGTTTTCCATTTTTTGTAGCTATAACTTCCCCTTCAACAATAAAATCAAAATGAGGTAAATTTTCATCTATTAATTTAACAATTTCAGGCATAGCTAATGTAATATTTTCTAATCTACGTGTAAAAATAAGAATTTTATCATTAACTCTGTGGATTTGTAATCTTATTCCATCGTATTTAGTCTCACACAATGCTTCACCCATTTCTTTAATAGATTCTTTAATTCCAGGAGATAATTGTGCAAGCATAGGTTTTACAGGTTTACCTGGAGTTAATGTGAGTTTTTTAAGTCCTACTTCCCCTTGCCTTTGTGCTACAGATGCAACTAAACCTAAATCATTTGTAAGCATGTGTGCTCTTTCTGTAACTTTTTTATCAATATTAAAAGCTTGTGATATTGCATCTCTTACAATACCTTCACCTACACCAATTCTAAGCTCTTCAATAATTGTACGTGAAATATATTTTGCCTCAGATGCAGAAGCAAGAGACAATAGTTCAGTAATAATAGAAATTTTCTTATTTGTTGAATTATTTCCTGAAATATCAGATAATCTTTGTAAACTTGTAAATACAAAATCAATTGTAAGAGATTTTGCAAAAAAAGTAGTTTGTTTTTTATTTAAAAAAAGTTTTTCACAAGCAATACCTAAATCACCATCAGCATTAATTTGTTCTTCAACTTTAGTTTTATTAACACCAACAACTTTAGCTATTGCTTGAATTAAAAGTTTATCACCAATACCTAATTCTTTATCACTCCAAGCGGGAAAAACACCACCAAGAATTAGTAAACATATATCATAAATCGAATCATCATCGATTGTTTTTAAAAAGTCAGAAATTATTTCTGTTTTCTCTAATCTTTTTGTTGTACTATCTAATTTAATGTAAACATTTACTAATTCTTGATAATTCATGTTTTTACCTAAAGTATTCTTTCAAAACGTTCTTTACTAGCGTTACAAATTGGGCATTGATCTGGAGGGTCTTCTCTAGAACATAAATATCCACAGACTTTACATCTATAAATTGGATACTTTAGGTTTGCTAAAGCTTTCACTTCCTTATCTTCTTTTTTCTTTTTTAATTCTTTAATTCTTCGATCTGGAATAGATGTTAATTCTCTTTTACCATCTAATACATCTTTTGTAACATACAATGCACAAAAACATGCTCCATAATCATTTAAATCTGCATCTCTATAATCACAAGGACAAACTAAATCTAAATCCTTTTGTTTATTACCAGATGCTAATCTACATGGACATGCACCATATCCATATCTTTCCTTATTTACATCAATATTATCAATAAGGGATTCTACAAAATCGACATCGGGATTTAAGTAATATCCAAATTGTTCAGACTCTGCTTTCAATTTATCATATTTTTCTCCCAATTAAATCTCCTCTTTTTTAAGCGAATTCTGCTTTGATTTCATCTTCTTTAAACCCAATAATGACTTTATCGTCATTAATTACCATAGTAGGGAAAGATAAATCTTCATTCCATTTTTGAAGTTCAGAGATAACTTCATCTCTTTCTTCACCTTCAGTTAAATCAACATATACATAGTCATATTCAACTTCAAGCTCTTCTAAGAGCATTCTAGTTTTTTTACACCATCCACAAGTGCTTAATGCAAAAAGCACTACTTTGCCTTTATTTTGGCCATCTACATGCTCTAATTTCATTTTTTCATCTCCTTATCATTATATTAATATATCTGTATTTTTTTATTAATATAATTTACTATTTTTATTAAATATCTTAGAAATTTTTCTATAAATTAAATATAAATGAATATAATTAATAATTTTTAATTTTTAAGAATAATTATAAAAAATTTAAGTTTAATATCATTTAAATATAGTGATTATAAAAATTATCAATTAAAATAACCAATTTTAAGTATATAGAATGTAGGATTAATCTCATATCATTTTATAACACAAAAAATTATAAAATTAGATATAAAATCTAAAAAAATATAAATTTAATACCACTATCCATCAATTAAGAGTTAAAGCTATAATTAGTAATATAACTCCAATAAGAATATATTCTATTCCTTTTTTCATTAAATCACTCATTAATATCGCCCCCTTTCCGTGTGTCTAGGGCTACTGAAACTTGGCAATTCCAGTAGCTAGCATAAATATTTTAAATTTTTTTAACTTCGCTGGAACTGAAAAGCTTCTATTATAATCAATGAGAAAAATCCTATTAATATATTCAAAATATGGATATTTAAATCTTGTTTAAGTGCAAAAAAGAACAAAAACACAAAAGAACAAGTGCACAAATGCACAAAAAAATAAATACACAAAAAATATTAAAAACAATTAAAATATTAAAAAAAGTTAAAAAAATTCTGCAATAAATATTCATTATTACAGAATATCATCTAGCACAGAAATAATTCCGTCTGTACTGGAATTGCCAAGTTTCATAAAATATTATGTTTTAACTAGTATATAATATTTAACATTAAATCAAAACAATAATCCACTAAAATATAAATTTTATATTAGAAATCAAAATTTATTTTGAGCTATTTTAACAGCACAGTATTCTCCACACATAGAACACATTTCATCATCATCTAAATCACAGCTATCCCTATATTTACGTGGTTTAGATTTATCTAATGCAATATCAAATTGTTCATCCCATCTAAAATTTTTACGTGCATCAGCCATTTGTTTTTCCTTATCCCATGCAGAATCTAATCCAAGTGCAACATCTGCAGCTTGTGCAGCTATTTTTGATGCAATTACTCCTTCTTTAACATCTTCAAGTGACGGTAGTGATAAATGCTCTGCTGGTGTAACATAACATAAAAAATCAGCTCCTGAACTTGCTGCTATAGCTCCTCCAATAGCTGATGTAATATGATCATAACCTGGTGCAATATCTGTTACAATCGGACCTAATACATAAAATGGAGCACCATAACATATTGTTTTTTGTATTTGCATATTTGAAGCTATTTGATTTAATGGAACATGACCTGGGCCTTCAACCATTGTTTGAATATCTTTATCTTGTGCAGTTTTAACCAATGTCCCTAAAGTTACAAGTTCTTGAATTTGAGCAATATCTGTAGCATCTTCCAAACAACCTGGCCTTAAACCGTCACCTAAACTTAAAGTAATATCATATTCAAATGCAAGTTCTAAAAGATAATCATAATTTTCATATAATGGGTTTTCTCTTTCATTATGTAAAATCCATGAAGCTAAAAATGTTCCACCACGACTTACAATTCCCATTTTTCTATTAGCTTTTTGTAATTTATCAACTAAATCTTTTGTAATACCACAATGTAAGGTCATGAAGTCTATACCTTCTTTTGCTTGAAGTTCAATAGCTTTAAAAATATCATCTTCATCCATGTCGATAATTTCTTTATTTTTATTTAAAGTCATTACTCCTGCTTCATAAATTGGTACTGTTCCAATAGCTACATCAACAGCTTCTCTAATATTTTTTCTAAATTTATTAACTTCAGAACCTGTACTTAAATCCATTATAGCATCTGCACCATATTCAACAGCTAGTTTAGCTTTATTAATTTCTAAATCAAGATCATCAATTTTACTTGAAGAACCTATATTTGCATTGATTTTAGTTGTTAGACCTTCACCAATACCACATGGAATTGTATCCCTATTAATATTTTTAGGAATTACTATTTTTCCACTAGCTATTCTATCTCGTATCTTTTCAGGAGATATATTTTCATATTTTGAAACAAGTTCCATTTCTTTGGTTATATTACCTTTTCTAGCTTCACTTTTTTGAGTCAATTTTTATCCCTCGATATAATATAATATGTAGATTAAATTTAATAATCTTTTGATTAAATAATTAAATTAAAGGTTTTGGAATTGGAGGATTATCTTTTTTAGGCTTTTCACCACCAATTTTATCTAGTCTTCTCTCAAGAAACTCTTTTCCCTTTTCAGTTCTTGCATAAATTGGAATTGATTGACCTACAACTTTTAAACTTTCTTTATCTCCAATTTCCCTAATATGTTTTGATGCACATGCAGTCATAACATCTGCATTATTAAATAATTCCTCTGCATCTTCTTTATTTAAACCAGTTGTATGAACAACAAAAGAATAAATGTTTACATCTGGATTATCTTCTTTTAGCTTATTTAGCTTAGGAATGTCTGAAGCAAAAGCAAGTGTAACAGCTATATTTTTATATCCTTTTGAAATAGCTATTTCTATTCCTTTAATTTGATCTATATCAGCAGTTTCAGGATCTACAATATTATCTTTACCAATTTTTGAAATAATCTCAAGAATTGGAGTTGTTTTTACAAGTCCAGATACTCGTCCACCAATACCTTGAACTAACTCCCCATCATTAACAACTATTGTTCCACATCCTTCACATACAATAATAGCTGCATCTAAAATATCATCATCTAAGAGAGTTGAAATTATCTCAGAAATTCCAAATGAGAGAAAATCTTTCATTTTAAGTTCCCTATTTGGCATACACATACCAAAATCCTTAATTCTAAATTCAATATTTTCACGAATAGCCTCTTTATTTAATGTTTCAATACCACGATATTTATAAAAAAGAGGACAATAATCTATTTCAGGTTCTCCAATTTCTATGATTTCCCCATTTTGAATTTTGATTCTAGCTTTTCCTAATGCTTCAATAATATGTTCATCCATTTTATCAACTACAAAATTTATAGTTAAATATTTAATTTATAGAATTAATAAATTTATTTAAAAAGTAAGTGATTTTTATGGAAGCTATTAATAAAAGAAGAAGTATTAGAAAATACTCAGATAAACAAGTAGAAGATGAAAAAATAGATAAACTATTAAGAGCTGCAATGCAAGCAGCAGGATCACGTTTAGGATCAGAACCTTGGGAATTTATTGTAGTAAAAGATAAAAATACAATTCAAAAACTAAGTGAAATGAGTCCAAATGCAAAACTTGTAAGTGGAGCTAATGTAGCTATTGTATTACTTGCAAATATGGATCGTGTTCATTATCCACTTGTATGGCAACAAGACATGGCAGCAGCTGCAGAAAATTTACTTCTTGAAGCAAGTTATCTAGATTTAGGTGCTGTATGGATTGGAACTGCACCAGTTCAAGAGAGAATGGATTATTTAAGTGAATTGTTTAATTTAGGTGAAAATATTCGTCCTTTTAATATAATTAGTATTGGTTATCCAGCAGAAGGACAAGAAAATAAGTTTTTAGATAAATATGATGAAACTAGAGTTCACTATGAAAAATATTAAACTCTAACAACTTCTTTTATCATATTTTTAAAATCAGGATGTTTTTCAACAAAATCCAATGCTAATTTTGTATGAAGTTTTCCTGCTTCTTCAATAGACATGTCTCTAGCCATTATTCTTTCTTTACGATCTAATCTATCTAATTCAACATCTCCTGCTAATAATCTTCTTCTCCTAAATGTAGGAATATTATCATTAAGCATATTTTCAATCCTATTAGGAATAGGTTCCTTGAGATTGATTAATTTATTAATTTTATCTTCAGACATGTTTTTGATAAATTCATTATTTGGTTTTAAATAGATTCCGATTGAATCATCCCCATTATATGGATAATTAGAATTATATTAACTTAATATATAAATTTTATTGAATTATAATTAGAATTAAATAATATTAGCAAAAATTGATGCCAATAAAGTAATATTATCTTATTTTAGAATATTTATAGCATTTACAAATATTTAACTATAATAAAAATAATTTATAAAAAAAGAATGTTTAATTAATGTAAAAAAAATAAAAAAAGTGTAGATTTAATTTAATCTACAAATAATGTACCATTTCTTCGTCATCTGGACTTTTACTTGGTTTGATTTTGTGCATTGCTTCTTTGAAGTATTTCATATCGATTGTTTCAACATCAAGATTATCTCTTAATGCAAGCATTGCTGCTTCACGACATACTCCTTCAATATCTGCACCAACATAACCATCTGTGTGTTTAGCTAAGTTTTCAATTTTAACATCATCAGATAATGGCATATCTTTAGTATGTACTTCAAAGATAGATTTTCTTCCTTCTTCATCAGGAGTTTCAACTTTGATGTGTCTGTCAAATCTTCCTGGCCTCATAAGACCTGGATCAAGAATGTCTGGCCTATTAGTAGCTGCTATTACTGAAACATCTTCTAATTCTTCCATACCATCCATTTCTGTTAATAATTGATTAACAACTCTTTTTGTGACACCACTATCAGCATCACTTCCACTACGAGCACTAGCTATTGAGTCAAGTTCATCAAAGAAAATAACTGTAGGAGCAGTTTGTTTAGCTTTTCTAAATACTTCTCTTACACCTTTTTCTGAATCTCCAACCCATTTAGATAATAATTCAGGACCTTTAACAGATATAAAGTTAGCTTCACTTTCATTAGCTACAGCTTTTGCAAGTAAAGTTTTACCAGTACCTGGAACACCATATAATAATACTCCTTTTGGAGGTCTGATACCTAATTTTGAGAAATTATCTGGATATTTTAATGGCCATTCTACAGCTTCTTTTAATTCTTGTTTTACATCATTAAGTCCACCAATATCATCCCATTTAACATCTGGAATTTGAACAAGAATTTCTCTAAGTGCAGATGGTTGAATTTCTTTTAATGCATCTTTAAAATCATTTTTTGTAACAACAATTTTTTTAAGAACTTCTTCTGGAATTTCCTCATCATTTTTAATATCAGGAATAATTCTCCTAACTACTCTCATAGCTGCTTCTTTACATAATGATTCTAAATCTGCTCCAACAAAACCATAGGTTGTATCAGCGATTTTAGTTAAATCAACTTCTTCAGCTAATGGCATATTCCTTGTATGAATTTCTAGAACTTCTTTTCTTTCCTCTTTATCTGGAACACCAATTTCGATTTCTCTGTCAAATCTTCCAGGACGTCTAAGAGCTTGATCTAAAGAATCTGGCCTATTAGTTGCACCAATAACAATTACTTGACCTCTTGATTTAAGACCATCCATTAATGTTAAAAGTTGAGCAACAGTTCTTCTTTCAACTTCACCTTGAGTCTCTTCACGTTTTGGAGCTATAGCATCTAATTCATCTATGAAAATAATAGATGGTGCATTTTCTTCAGCTTCTTCAAAAAATTCTCTTAAATTTTCTTCAGATCCACCAACATATTTACTCATGATTTCTGGCCCATTAATAAGTATAAAATGAGCATCACTTTCATTAGCTACAGCTTTTGCAAGTAAAGTTTTACCAGTACCTGGAGGTCCATGCATTAAAACTCCTTTTGGAGGAGCAATACCTAATTTATCAAAAAGTTCAGGCCTCTTAAGAGGAATTTCAATCATTTCCCTGACTTTTTTAACCTCTTCTTTAAGACCACCAATATCTTCATAACTTACATCAACTAAATTACTAACCCCTTCGATTTTAGAAACGTCTACAGGATTTTCATGTAATTCAACTTGAGTAGTTGGTCCTATTTTAACAATACCATCAGGTTTAGTAGAAACTACAGCAAATTTTATCTCTTTCATAGGAGATAAATCAAACATATTATTAAAAATGCTGTCGATTCCTCTATTACCCATACCTTGAGGGATTCCTTGTGGAGATTTAATTCCTGAACCTACAATGTCACCTTGAACCATTACTTTATTTGCAAACAGTCCTCTAACATCACCTTGAACATGAATATTATGTTCTGTAGGAGCAAGTACAACTTTTTTAGCTTCTTGAGCTATAGCTTTTTTAATTGTTACTTCTTGACCAATAGATGCATTGGAATTTTTACGAATTAAACCATCAATCCGCATTATACCAAGACCCATGTCAGCTTGTGAAGATAACACAGTAGCTACAGTTTTCTTGCCTCCTTCAATTTCTATCAAATCTCTTTCATTAAGCCCTAATTCATTCATTATATTAGGATCGAGTCGAGCTATACCTTGACCAATATCTTGTTGTGAAACAGCTTCAGCAACTTTTAAGTTCATTTCTTCTTTAACCATAATTACCGTCTCCCTTATTATATTTAAACGAAATAAAAAAAAAATTAATTTTAAATTTGAATAATACTAGATTCCTTATCTAATATTTTAAATACATTTTGTAACTTTAATATTATTCTATTTTTTATAATATATAAAGCTTTCGGTTTTGATAAAAAAATATTTTAAATTAAATAAACTATTTAATAAAAATAAAGCCACAGAATAAAATTTACTAAAAAATATAATAATAAAATAAGATAATAATAAAATTAAAAATAATTGAATAAAAAATAATAATTTAAAATCTTTTAATGAATTTAAAATTTTTTCAAAAAAACAAATAATTCGTTTAAAAACTAATAAACATTAATTTATATTACAGCCAAATCCTTTAAGTAAATTAAAAACATCTTCAATAAATTCATGATTATACCCTGTAACTTTAAAATTTAAGATATTTTCATCATTATCATTATTTAATTTATTAGAAATCACACAATTTGAAACATTATCTATTTTTTTAATTGTACTAGCTATAATTTCAATATTTACAGAATTAATAAAAGTTCCTTGAAATTCATATTCATTCTCATCTAGATTTTGAATTTTCCATTCTTCTAATTCTTTATCATTTAATAATTCAAAATATGAAGGATTTAACTCAAATTTTTCATCTTGGTAGCTATTTAATACAATATTTTTATTATCTACCTTAATTAAAGTCCCATAATAAACTTTAGAAGAATAAATATCTTTTAGTCCAATTTCTTTACCAATTGATTTTTGAAGTAATTTAAATTCATGATTTATAGCTACTATAGCTTTATCGCTCCTACCTAATGCAGATTTAATATCTCCCATATTTTCAGTAGCTTTATTAGATATTTCAACAAATTTATCTTCATCTTCATTTAAAATTGCATCATAAAGTTCTAAAACAGATTTAGAAAATATAGATCTAACTTTATTTCCATTTTTATTTTTAGATTGTATATAGTAAGTTAAATATGGGTTTTGGGATACAATTCTTGCAATCATATCTATCATTAACTTATAAATTGGACTTTCAAAGTCTTCAGTTTCTTTAATATCAATTTTAAGTTTTTCTATAGCTGATGCAGTAGAAATATATGAAAAATGAGTTAAAACTTGGACAATACTCATCATCTCATCATGTTTTTCTGGTGTAGTTTCAATAATTCTAACATTTTCTGATTCTAAAAACTTATAAATTTTAGAATACCATTTACCTTTTCCTGTAGGAGTTAAAACAATTACTTGATTTTCTAAATCTACAGTTCTAGGTCCAAATATTGGGTGTGTTGGTATAAATTCTATATTTTCTGGAAGATATTCTTTCATTGCATCAGTTGGTTCTTCTTTAATAGATGTTACATCAAGCATTAAAGAATCATCTTTCATAGAATTTGAAACTTCTTTTATTACATCAGTAGTTTTATCTATAGGCACAGAAACTATTACAATATCACATAAACTAGCTAATTTTTTATTATCATCAATGTAATCAACTGCAAGTTTAGATGCAATATTACGACCTTTTTCATGATTAGTTCCACTTATTTTTATTTTAAAACCATGTTTTTTTAAAATATTAGCTAGTGTTTCACCTAAACCACTAGTTCCACCAATTATACCAATTATCATTTATATCAATTAATAATTTATTTTATAAATTATATAATTTTTAAGGTTTAAAAAAAAAAATGAATTAAATTAAAAATTTAGTTTAATCCATGTTCTTTAATAAATTTTTCAAAGTTAAAATCAGGATATGTGATTCTTTTCATTTGAATAAAAGCTTTTAATCTTTTTTCATATCCTTTTTTATATTCTTTCTTTTCAGGATTATTTATTTGATTATAAGATTTTATTAACCCTTTTTCAATAAAATCATCCTCATTTATCATCTCATCTGGACATATTTTTGCATATTCAATAAATGAAAATGAATGATTAAATGATTTTTCCATATAAAACTCTCCTTTAAATTATTTATTAAAATAATCTTCTATAATTTCACCATCTTTAATTTTAATCGTTCTATCAGCCATATCTGCAACATATGGTTCATGTGTAACGATTATAAGAGTAACATTATTATCTTCATGAATATCTTTTAATACATCTAAAATAACATCTCCAGTTTTAGAATCAAGTGAACCAGTAGGTTCATCAGCTAAAATTATTGAAGGATTGTTAACTAATGCCCTTGCAATAGCTACTCTTTGACGTTGCCCTCCTGAAAGTTTAGTTGGTTTTTGATCTAATTTATCTTCTAAACCAACAGAAACTAAAAGTTTACTAGCCCTTTCTTCCATTTCCTCTTCAGAAAGTCCTGTTCCAATAAGTGGAATTTGTACATTTTCAAAAACACTTAAATTAGGTATTAAATTATGCAATTGAAATACAAAACCTATTTCTTTTGATCGAAACTCACTTAAATCATCAGTAGTATTTAAATTCACTCCATCAATTTCAATGTCACCTGATGTAGGAGTATCTAAAGCACCTAACATATTTAATAATGTGGATTTTCCAGATCCTGAACGACCTATAATTGAAATAAAATCTCCTTTATTAATTTTAAGATCAATTCCATTTAATGCTTTTACATTTCCATCATCATAATGCTTTACTAAGTTTTTAATATTAATAAAAGGTTTTATATGATAATTATTATCATTTAATTTAATATCATTTAAATCACTTAATTTTGCCATATTAATCACCTTATTCATACCTTAAAGCTTCAGTTGGAGGTAATTTACTTGCACGATGTGCAGGGTATATTCCACCAATAATTCCTACTAAAATAGCTACACCAAATGCTCTTAAGAATGTTGTTAAATTGTATCCTAGTGAAAAATCAGTTCCTACTGCAAATAAACCAATTCCTATTTCTGATACTAAAATACCAAAAATTATCCCCACAACTGCAGATACTAATGTTAATACAATTGTTTCACCTAAAATCATTCCAAGTATTCTTTTACTTTTCCATCCTACAGCTTTTAATACTCCGATTTCTTTTGTTCTCTCATAAACTGACATTATCATAGTGTTTATAATTCCAATTCCACCAACAATAATTGCAAGTGCTGAAATGGCTAATGATGCAGTATCTAAAATATTAATCATACTTTCTAACATTGCCATTTGTTCTTCAGAGGTGATTGTAGATAATTCATCTTCATATTTATCTTCAATATTATCACTTATTAGAGTATCATTTTCCCCTTCACCAGTTTTTACAAGAATTGAACTAACATAATCACTATCAGTTATATTTTGAAGCTTAGATAATGAAACATAAGCACCATTATCAGTCATCATACTACCAGTTTCAAAAATTCCAGTTATTTCAAATTCTTCATCAGATATGGTAATTGTATCTCCAATAGTTTTATTTTCACTTTCAGCGAGCATTTTACCAATTATAGCTTTATTAGACCCATCTTCATAATAAGAACCATTAATACTACTTATTCCTACCATATATAAGTCATCTTTTTCTAAACCATAAACAGATAATCCTTGATTTGGAAACCCACCTTCATTATTTTGAGAAGCCGACGAAGCTCCTGTTACACTCAATAGTCCTGCAGTATCATTTACTCCATTCATATTTGCAATTTCGTCAAGATAAGATTCATTTAAATGTCCATATGAACCCATACCTTGACTATTAGCTTCACTTACTGTAATTTCAGCACTACCTTCATTTATAGTAGTTTGTACAGAAGCTTCCATGCCTCCAGTAATAAGACCTAATGCTACAATAGTTGCAATACCTATTGCAATTCCAACAATAGATAAAGCACTTCTTGTCTTATTTCTAAAAGGATTTTTCAAAATTAAATCAATATATTTAATAAAAACACCTCTTTTAAAATTAATTTTTAATTAACTTTCATTGTTTATTATAAAAAACAGTATTTAAGTAATTGTTTCAAAATTCCTTACAAATTATATGCAAATTGAAAAAATTTAAAAAAATAAGAATAATAGAAAAAGTAAATTATTTTGATAATTATTCATCTTTAGTAATTTTATAAAGAATTCCCATTGCAATTAATTGAATTAAAGTTTCTACAAACATATTATTAGTATAACTTGGGAAATTTTCATTTAAAGGAATTATTAAAGAAGATAAAACAAATATAAATGATACTATGCTAAAAAATAATAGAATTGATGAAAATAGCAACAAACCAATTGTATATCCGATCTTTATCTTTTTATAGCTATCTAAATATATTCTAAATAGTTCAAAAAGAATTATAATAAGCATTATTTTTAAAACTAATGTTAACCAATAAAATAAGTTTCCCTCTACTATCATTTTAATCAATCATCCTTTATTTGTTTCCAAATTTCTTTAAAACTCTCAAAATTATCATTTAACTCATCAGAAATAAAATAAGTTTTACCATATTTTTTTCCAACTGAAGTTATAACATTTACTTCTTCTAGAACTTTTAAATGGTAGGTTATTGTTCTATAATTAAGATTTAAATTTTCAGCTAGTTGATGTGCATTAGATGGAGTATCATGTAAATATTTAATCATTTTAGCACGATTATATCCTCCTTTAGTACCTAATATTAGCCAAGTTAAAATCTTTTTCATAACAAAAACCTAAAAAAATAATTACTAATATGTATAAGTTAATTTTATTAAAATATAGTGATTTTTAAAAATAGATTAAATTTACTTAATTAAGCTATATAAGTAAGAATCATAAAATTTTCCATTTTTATAAACATTTTTTAATTTAATTCCTTCTAAATTAAAACCAACTTTTTCTAAAACCTTTTTAGAACTTAAATTATAAGAAAAAGGTTCTGCAAAAATACGAACAATATCAGTTTCATTAAAAACTAAATTAGTAAACTCTTTAATAACTTTAGTCATAATTCCTTTATTCCAATAATCTTCACCTAACCAATATCCTAATTCAGCAGATTTAGAATGAACATCTTCTTTAATTGAAATAGCTACAGAACCAACTGCTTCACCATCAATCAAAATAGCTCTTGAGAAAGTATTATTATCTATTAGAACAAAATTTATATATTCAATTGCATTTTCTAGAAAATAAGGATTAGGAAAGCTATCTCTTAAATTAATAGCTATTTTAGGATTATTTGCATGTTTTGAAATATCTTCTGCAAAATCAGGAGACCATTTTTCTAATTTAAAATTCATAATAAATTATATTATTAGATTTAATCATAATATAATTTAGGTAAATTTACATGAAAATTATTAAAGAAGATAAAAAAAATGGATTTGTTGAGGTTTTACCAGAGGTTTTAGATGATCTTTGGCATCTTTCTCACATAATTACAAGAGGAGACCTTGTATCTTCAAAAACAACTCGGCGTATTCAAGATAACACTGGTGATAAACTAAGAAGTGATCGAGGAGTTAAAAAAACATTTTTTTTAGGAATTAAAGTTGAAAGTGTTAGTTTTCATCTTTTTACAGGGAAACTTAGATTAACAGGTGTAATTACAAAAGGCCCAGAAGATTTAATACCTTTAGGTTCACACCACACTTTAGAAGTTAAATTAAACACTCCTTTAAAAATCAATAAATATCATTGGCCGAATTGGGCAATTAATAGAATTAATGAAGCTATTGAATCATCTAAAAAACTTTCTGCTATGATAATTGTTCTTGAAGATGATGTTGCAACTATCGGTTTAATGAGACAATATGGAATAGAATATTATGGTCCAATAATAGGATCAATTTCAGGAAAAAGAGTTATTGATAAAAATAGAGGAAAATTAATATTAGATTTTTATAATAACATTGTAAATGCTATTTTAAAGTTTAATGATATTCAAACAATTATTGTTGCAGGTCCTGGCTTTGTTAAAAATGATTTCATGAAGTTTTTAAAAGAAAAACACAAAGACATAGCTAAGAAGGTGATTATAGAAAATACTGGTTCTGGTGGAAGAGTTGGTATTCAAGAAGTGTTAAAAAAAGGAACTGTAGAAAAAATTACGGCTGAAAATAGAGTAGCTCATGAAATGATGATTGTTGATGAATTTTTAAAAGAAATAGCTACAAATTCTTCTAAGATAGCTTATGGAAAAAAGGAAACAAATAAAGCAGCTAATGCTGGAGCTATTGAGAAGCTTTTAGTTCTTGATAAGCTACTAGCTAGTAGAAATGTAGAAAAAATTATGAATTTAGTTGAAACAATTAATGGCGAAATAGCAATTATAAGTAGCGAACATGATGGTGGGAAACAATTAGAAAGTTTAGGAGGCATTGGAGCATTTCTTAGATATCCTATTTCTTAAACTATTGTTAAATTAGATTAAATTTTATTTAAACATTTAAATGATAAATTTAAAACAAATATTAATATATTTTTAACTGAAATTTAATAAAAAATATTATATATTATTAAAAACTAAATTTTTAATGATATAAAGGAAATTTATAAAATATAAGTTTTCTTTTTAATTTTAATAAAACGAGGTTGTTGAATAATTATGGTTTCTATGTCATTAGTTTGGGCATTATTAACAGTATTTTTATTGTCCTTTGTCTTCACTATGGGTTTAAATATCGTTTTTAGATTCTTAGGGAAAAGAGGGTTTTTAGGAAATTTATTTCCTAATGTGAGAGGCGGAATTCCAAGAGCTATTGGGCTTGTACCCTTTATACTTCTATCTTTTTGGTTGCCTACAGGATATAATAATTTAGTGTTAATAATAGGAATATTTGCCTTTATTGATGATTTATTAGGACGTAGAAAATTTTTTGACATGCCTATTGAATGGGGACAATTATCTCGAGGAATAGGAATATTACTTGTTATTATTTGTGGATTTAATATGGGACTTGGTTTTTCTTCAATATTAATTGCATTTCTTGTTCAGCCTATTAATATTTCAGATATGCAACCAGGATCTACATGTATAGTTACTATGATAATGAGCGTATTAACAATAATGATAATGTTAATTTTAGGTGTGGGAGATATTTTAGAGATTCCTGCATTTTATACTCCATTACTTGTTCTTGTTGTTTGTCTTGCTTATTGTCCTTTAGATTTTGCAGGAAAAATAATGTTAGGAGAAGTAGGAAACCATTCTTTTGCTGTTGCATTAGGTATTGGTTTTTATATGATAGGAGGTTTCATTCCAACATTATTGTTAACAATTGTTACAGTATGCCTAACAGCATTTGTAAGAAGAAACACACTAAAAGTTTTCTTTATGAAAAGATTAGATATTTCAAATCCTACATTTGGAGATTATTTCATGGATGTTTTAACTGGAGGAGGATTAGGAGACCTATTTAGAAGAATATTCCTTGGAAAAAAACAATATGTAATTAAAAATGATTTTTTAATAGTTTTAGGATTTAGAAGACTTTTTTATAATCCTTATGCCCAATATAATACAAGTTTTTCATCTAATGAAAGAAATTATAAACCTAAACTTAATTAAGATGTGGTAAAATGAAAGATATTTTTGATGTTATAAATAATCGTAGAAGTACACGTAGCTATAAAGAAGAACAAATAAAAGATGACGAAATTGAAAAAATATTAGATGCTGGTTTTATGGCACCTACTGCAAGAGCTGCTAAACCATGGCATTTTACTGTTATTCAAAATAAAGATTTGCTTAAATATATTAATGAAAGCTCTTTAAAAATTATGAGTGAATCTGGTGATGAATTTTTAGAGTCTATTGCTAAATCTGGACAAAATATATTACATAATGCACCAACAGTTATTGTAGTATCTGCTCAAAAAGATGCTCCGAATATGCAAGCTGATTCTAGTGCAGCTATTGAGAATATGCTTCTTGCTGCAGAAGGCCTTGACATAGGATCTTGTTGGTTAGGATTAATTCAAGCATTTTTTAAAGATGAAGAAAACATTAAAAAGCTTGAAATTCCAGAAGATTACATTCCATTATATGGTGTTTCATTAGGTTATAAAACTAAAGAGAATCCTCAAATAACAAGAGAAAAAAACAATTTTAATTGGATTAAATAATATGAAAGCTTTGGTTGTTATAACTGGTAGAGGCTTAGGAGGAGATGCAGTTAATGCATTAAATATCATACGTTCCTTAGAAAAACATGGAATTGAGTGTGAATTAGCTCTTGATAAATCAGCACCAGGAGTATTATTTGAAAAAAATGGTTATAGCTGGAATAAAGTGAAAATTCCTCAAGCTGGAGGCCATGCAGCAAATAAATTAACAACATTTAAAGCAGGATTAAAAATTATCCAAGCTACATTTACAATGCGAAAACTTATTAAAAAATTAAATGTAGATATTGTTGTTGGAGTAATTGGTGGAGGAGCAGTTATTGGTTGTCTTGGTGCTAAAATAGCTAGAGTTCCTGCTATAGGAGTTATTGATACTCCATTAGATACAAAAATATGTACAAAATTAAATCGTTGTATTGTTCTTCCTGAAGCAGAGCTATTTAGAGCAAAACAGCTCCCATCAAATGTTGAAAGAGTTTTCTTTTTAATGAAACCTGATTATAAAAAAGGAAATCCTAAAAATGCATTAAATAAAATTAAAGAAGAATCAGAAAAAAATAACTTTGTTTTTGATGAAAATAAAAAAACAATTCTCTTTTCATCAGGATCTTCATTATTTGAAATGATGGCAAAAGCTGTATCAGAATTTGCAGATAAACACAATGATTATAATATAGTTTTAATTGGGGTTCCTTTAAAAGAAGAATTTAATAAGTTTTTAAAAAATAAAAAGATTATCAATTTAGAATATATTAATTGGGTTGATGATTTATATGAATTCGTTGATCTTGCAGTCTTAACAGATGATGGTCTGATGATACAAGAATCTGTAGCTTGTAACTTACCAGCAGTAGCTCTTACACGAGTAAAGTATGGCAGATATCATAATATGGAAGGTATATTCAAAGGAGCTATTCTTGAAGCTGAATATGATGAATTAGATAATAAAATTAATGAAGCTTTTAATTCACTAGATAGTTTAAAAGAAAATTCTAAAAAGTATTCTAAAGAGATTTTTGAATCTAATGATAAAGTTGCAAAAATTGTCCTCGAAGAAATTAAAAAAAATAAATAATTTAAAGCCACATTGACTTAATTATTTTATAGTTTGTATCTGTAGAAGGATGTATTTCAATAAAATTTTCAAAATCATCTAAGTCTGCTCCAATTCTCATCAAATATGACAAGTAAGCTACATCACTTACAGATGATGGAGAAATAGCTGAAATGTTTCCAATTTTATTTTCCTCACTATCAAAAGAAATCTTACTTAAACCTGTATCACCAGTTAGAATATTCCAAAATGAATTAGGCCCAGCAATTGCAGGATAGCTAATTTCTTTTAAATCTTTATTTTCAATCTTCTCATCATTAACATAGCTAACATCCATATTTAAACTAATACTTTGAGGAATACATTTATAATCTATTTTATTTAAAAATCCTGCCATATTTCTAGCTGCAGCTATTCCTTCCATTCTTGCAATAGGAGTCATTTGATAACCACCAATTACATCTCCTGCAGCATAAACATTCTTTTTAGAGCTTTCAAGAAATTCATTTACTTTAATTGTACTATCAGTATTTAAATCTATGAATCCTTCAGCAATTTCTGAATTAGGTAATCTTCCAACAGCAAAAAAAGTACTTCCTTCAAATTCTCCTACATCAGTAATAGCTACATTTTTCTTAATTTTTAATACATTAACATTTTCTTTTAGAGTTACACCAGAAATTAGGTATTTTAAAATGTATTTTTTTATATCTTCATCAATATTTTTTAAAAAAGAGTGTCTTGAAAAGATTGTAACCTCAGATCCAAGTTTTGAATAAATATTAGCTATTTCACATGCAATAAAACCACTGCCTATAATATTTAACTTATCTGGAATCTCATCAATTTTCAATATATCTTTATTAGTAAGGCCATATTGATTTCCAGGCATATCTGGAATATAAGGTCTTGCTCCAGTTGAAATTAATAATTTATCATAATTATAGCTTCCTCCATTAACATGAATCTCATTATCATGAATACTAGCTTTTCCATAAATGATTTGGTTATTAACAGATTCATTTTCAAGTTCATTTAGTTTTCTAAGTTTCACTTGGGTCTCTTGAATCTTTTCAACAATTTTATCATAAGAAATATCTATTTGACTTTTTAAAAATCCATAGCTATTAAATCTATTATTTGTTTCAATAAAACGAGTGATATCAGTTAATGCACAAATAACCATACAACCCTCATTTAAACATGTTCCAGCAATATGATTTTTTTCAATCAATAATGCTTCTTCTCCTAATTTACCAAGTTCTAGTGCTGCTAATCTTCCAGCAGGCCCTGATCCAATAACAATATTTTTCATTAAAACCACTACTTATTTATAGATAAATAATTATATATAATCAAAATTAAATATAGTTTATAGTTAAAAAAATATTAAGGAGTTAAAAAATGTGTATTGCCGCACCTGCTAAAGTAACAGAAATAAATATAGAAGAAAATAAAGTCGTTGCAGATTTCGGGGGAGTGAAACAAGAAGCAAAATTGAATCTTATTGAGGATATTGAGCTTGGAGATTATATTTTAATACATGCAGGATATGCTATTGAAAAATTAAGTGAAGAAGCAGCAAAAGAATCATTAGAAGCATGGGATGAATTATTAAAAGTCCTTGATGAAGAAGATGAAGAATTTGCAAAATTAAAAAATCAAGAATAAAATCATGATCTATTTACTTGAAAATTTAGTAAATAGATATTCTTTTTACCCCTTCTATTTTTAAAAATTCATTAATAATGTCCCCAGGGACAGGTTCTTCTGTAATTATAGTTAATATAGGAAAATCACCCATTTCAATGTCTTCAGCATATGCTTGTCTTATACTGACTCCTTTTGAAGAAATTAAAGTTGTAGTTGCAGCTAAAATTCCTTTATTTTCATGTCCTACTTCTATTTCTATTACACCTAAATTTAAACTTTTAGCTATGTTTTTAAGAAGTGTTCCAGCAGGTATAATATTTTTAAATATACTAGATAGCTCAGAATCATTTAATATAATTTCAGTAGTAGATTTAATAGCTCTTCTATCAACATCAGCAGCATTAGCAAGAGAATTATCACTTATTTTTAAATCCCCACAATATATTTTATTATCATCATCTAATCTTAAACCAAGTTCAATCATTTTCTTAGCTACCCTCATTCTAGCAGGATATTTTTTGAACTTTTTATTTAGTTTTTCCCACATTAATAACAAAACCCCTAATTTTTGTACATTAATGTTTAAATAAATAATAATATTTAATTTTTTCTATTATCTAAAAGACTTAAAAAATATTTAAAAAAATAATTTCACATTAAAAAATAAACAAAAAATAATTAGTAGGCTAGCTGGGATTCGAACCCAGGACCTCACGGTTATCAGCCGTGCGCGCTAACCAAGCTGTGCCACTAGCCTATGATAAAAAATAAAAGTTTATAATAATAAATTATAACTTAGTATAAAGTTTAATTTTTCTCATATTTAAAGATTTTCTATTTTTATAATTTATTATTATTACGATAAATTTTATAGAGATTATTTATTAATCATCTCATTGATAGAATCTGCCATCATATGGCCTTCTACAGTAATTTCTACTTTATCTATGCCATCAACGCTTTCAGCTTCTCTTTTAGCGTCGTTAGCCATACGAGTAACACTCATACAACCAGGATTTGTAGGTTTTATGGTAATTTTTGCAATACCATTATTAACTTCAATATTTTGAACTAAGCCCATTTCAACAATACTAACACCCATATGAGGGTCATTAACATTGGAAATAGCATTTTTTACATCATTTACTAAATCATCTGACATTTAAAATCTCCATTAAAATTTTTAATTGTGTTTAATAATATTATTTAAACAAGACAAAAATTAAATTAACAAACTAAATTTATAATTAATCTTATTTATATGTAGCTATTTTTTATTTTATATATTAAAGCTGATTTTCATTAAATAAGAAATATTAATGATTAAAAATAAAATTATTGATTTTTAAACTTTAATTAATGAAAATTAAAATTTTTTAAATAATATTTTTAAATTTCAGCTTTTTAAAATTGATTTTGATAAAATATTATTTTAAAATAAAATATTAAGTTTTAACTCTGTGTTTAACTTTTACACCAATTCCATTATTACATTTTTCCATTTCATAAGCAGATAAAACAGCTTTACCAACCGCTACTACTTCATCATTATAAACAACAACAACTTCATCATTAGGTACAATATTACTAGAAGCTTTAGAAATTCCTGGTGCAAATATTGTGTTAGTTTTAAGCTCAAAATCTATATTAACAATATTGATTCCTAATTCAAAAAGTTTTTTACCTCCTTCAAGATGTAATGTAAATAATCCAACATTTTTATTTAATAAAGCTAATTGTTTACTATTTGAAAAGATTCTTTTATGGTACATTCCTTTAGATTTACAATCATCAGGAATAAAATCTTTTCCTTTCTTACCGAATTGATAAGTAGCTATTGATCTAAGTTCGTGTAATGTTTTTTCTCTTTTTTTAAGTCTTGGATAATTTTTTAACTCCATTCTTAAATTATAAAGAGAATCTGGAGATGTTGGTCTTCCATCTTCACATGTATAAATACAATCATCTAAGTAATCACGACATGCTTCTTCATAACCTCCATGAACATTAGCTATAACTTTTTTATCTTTAAGATATTCTTTTAATAGCTCTCCAGAAGTTTTGACTTCTTCATAACTCCAATTTCCAGTAACACTAACATCATATGACTGAATAGGGAATGTATTTTCTAATTCTCTTGGACACATACCAAAAGGAGATGTAATAATCACCTCTTGAAAAGATCTTGTGACTTTTTTAAATTTTTGATGTGATTTTGAATCAGAATATGGTTTTTTCATACTACATGGAAGTAAAACAACTACTTCTCCAATTGGTGCCATTAAAGACATTCTTTCTCTCCATCTTACAGCTTCACTACGATATAATGATTCTTCACTTGAGCATATAACTTTCATTAAAATAACCTATTACTGTTCTTTTTCATAAGGTTCAACCAATAATTCATTTAGTTGTTTTAACCTATTAATATTTTCTTTAGGGTGCCTAATTGTATCCTTCCATTTATCAATAACAAAATCTATATCTACTTCTTCAACTCCATTAATTAAATTATCACTATGGGCTACAATTTTTTCTTCAAGAGTTTTAGGAATATATGATTTTTTTGGAAGTCCCATTTCAATAGATTCTTCTTCACTAATTCCTGCACCAATATGTTTTTCAATAATATTTATAATTTCTTCAGAATATCCATATTCTTTAGCAATTTTTGCTCCTTCAATAGCATGATTAATGCTTTGAGTTCTACTTCGACCTAAATCATGCAAAAGAGCTCCTTTTTTTATAGCATCTAAATCTACATTATCAAAATGTTTAGCTATTTCCATAGCTTTATTACAGACTGCTATAGAATGATTAATAATATGTTTATTGCATTTTTCTTTTTTTAAAATTTCAAGCTCCATATTATCATTAAAAAAATAAATTAAAACTAATAAAATAAATTAAAAAAATAAACTAAAAAAAAGAAATAATTATTTAGATGAACCAACTGATTGGTATGCTTTTTTACAAACAACAATTTCTTCTTTAATTTCTGTTATAGTAGTAGAATTGTCTTCGAAGCTAACTTCTTCACCACATTCTGGGCACATAAAATCTAAAGTCGATGCTTTTTCAAAATCAAATCTGACATGTTTTTCAGGGCAAACAAAGAACATATTGTTTTCTTCATATTCCAACATTGTGTTTAACTTATCAAGCATATTTGTAGATTTTGATACAAGTTGTTTTTCAACTTCTTCTTTTTCAAAAACCCAGTCATAAGTATACCATTGTGTTTCAGGATCTTTACTTCTTTTATAGCTAGCTAATCCTTCATCATGAAGTTTATAAAGAATTTTTCTTACAATATTTAATCTGATTTCTGTTTTTTCAGCAATTTCTTCATCAGTGGTCACACCGTTCATCAAACATTTTACAATAGAGATATTGTCTTCTTCTTCAACAACATCTGTCAATAAAGTAATTACTAATGGGTCACTCAACATTTAATTTCTCCTGTTCTAAATATAAAATCCACATATATCTGTATAAAAAAAACACTTAAATATTGTGACTAATAAAAAGAACAATAGTAAAAACATATTAAAATACTTTTTTTATAGAGATATAATACTGATTTATTATATATTTTTAATCTAATATAAATTTTATGATTAATAGCTAAATTCTAAAAAAATTTAAAATAAAATTATTTATCTATTTTTTATCTATTTTTCTAACAATAACAGCAGGAGTATGAGTTATTGAATTTAAAATTTCAGTAGTTATATTATTTGATTCTTGATTTAATACTTTTTTAGCATCATGAATTGTACTCATAGAAGTAGATAAACTTTTTTGATAATCTTCAGCAATATTAGCTATTTTTAAAGCTTCTTTTACTGATATTTTATCAGAACTAGCTAAAGGTGTAGACCCTGCATTTTCTGAAAATTGACCAAATAAGTATCCAAAAAATCCATTATTAGATTTTATTCCATCAATAGCTATAGGTAAACCTGTAAAATAAGTATTATTTCTTTTATAAGTAGCATCTGTATCAATAATCATTACATTAACATCTTTTTGAAGATCTTTTTTTATTTCAATAGCTACTTTTTTAGGATTTTCTGGAAGTAAAGATACAAAATTTCCAGGTGCATTACTTAAATCTATTCCTGCTTCAGATGCAGGTTTTAGTGCATGTTTCCACCCATATAAATCTAGAACAACTTCTTTATGAGCAATTGATTCATAAGGTAATTTTCTTAAGTTTTTTATTGTTCTTTTTTTAATTTTTATAATAGGGCCTAAAAGATATCCCCATAAATATTTACTCCAAATAATAGCTAAAAACCAAGATTTTAATGATGGAGAATATTTAGATTCATCAACTAATCTTCCTTGTGAAACAGAAATAGGAGTCTCAGCTATAACAAGAAAATCACCATCTTCTATGAATGTTTTTGCTTTATTTAAAATAGGATCTAAACTTTCATTAGGGCCAATATATCCTGTTTCAATAGGAATAATTAAATAATCATTATTTTTTGAGAAAATGCTTTTAAATTCCATCATATCATCATTTTATTATCATTATATTAATAAATATTTATTAGAAAAAAATAAATTAACTAAATTATAAATATATTAATATGAATGAAACAATTACTTATTTTGAAAAAGAAGGAAAGGAAAACACTGCTGAGCTTATAAGGTTAGTTAAACAAAAAGTTGAAAAAACTGGAATTAAATATATAGCTATTGCTTCTGTTAGTGGTGAAACTGCAATGAAATTAGCTGATGAGATTAATGATATTGAAATAATTAATGTCACCCATAATAGTGGATTTAAAGAGCCAAATAATTCTGAAATTTCTGATGAAATGATAGAAAAATTAAAAATTCGTGGAATTAAAACATTTCGAGGATCTCATGCATTTAGTGGAGCATGTAGAGGAGTTACAAATAAATTTGATGGAGTAAGTCCTTTAGATGTAGTAGCTCAAACACTACGTATGTTCTCACATGGAGTTAAGGTTTCCTGTGAAATATCATTAATGCTTACTGATGCAGGAATGATTCCAGTAGGTGAAGAAATTATAGCTATTGGTGGAAGAGCTCATGGTGTAGATTCAGCTATTATATTAACTCCAGTAAATACTGCTAATTTATTTGATTTGAAAATACATGAAATAATAGCTATGCCAAGACCATAAGTTCTTTTTAGAATATTTTTTAAATTTAAATTTTCTTAAAGTAAATGAAATATTATAAGATTAATTAATTATTATTATTTTTTATAAAATAATTAAATAAATTAATATTAATAGCTTCAAAATAATGTAAGAAAAAATTATTAAAATTTAGATATTACAATAAAATTTCATTAAAAAAATTATAAAAAAAAAATTTACTTGAGGATTAATTTTTACCAATAATAAGAAATTTTATCTTATGAAAATATCTAATTTTTACTTAAATTTTCTATTGTATAATCTCATTGGCATAAAATAATCTCTTAAAAAAAAGTATAATAAATAAACCATATTTAAAAAAAATAAAAACATAAAGTAATTTTTTAAAAAAATAAACAATATTATAAGATTTTTAAGTAAAATATAGGATTATAAGCCAAATATAAAGAAAAAAAGGAAATATAGATATAATAATAGTTGCCTTTAAATATGAGTTTTTACAAAATTAGAATTATATTTTTAGTATAATTTTTATGCGGGGTTAATACGTGAAATTTATAGACGATGCAATTAAAGAATCAGAAAAAAGAATGGAAGAGCAATCTCCAGAAAAAATATCAGCAGACATTGACGACGAACTTATAGCTTTAATGGATAAAAGTAAAGCTAATATTTTTGTAGTAGGAACTGGAGGAGCTGGTAATAACACAATCACTAGATTAAATGAAATGGGGATTGAAGGAGCTAGTACTATTACAGTAAACACAGATGCTCAAGACTTATTTTATAGCCAATCCAGCAAAAAAATTCTTCTCGGAAGACAAACATGTGGTGGACTTGGTGCTGGTGGAGAACCAGGCATAGGTGAAGAATGTGCTGAAGAAAGTGAAGATGAAATCAGAGACGAGTTAGAAGGAGCAGATATGGTCTTTGTTACTTGCGGTCTTGGTGGAGGAACTGGTACTGGATCTGCACCAATTATTTCTAAATTATCTAAAAAGGCTGGAGCATTAACTGTAGCTGTTGCTACTATGCCATTCTCTGCTGAAGGTATTAAAAGAAGAGAAAATGCTGAGAAGGGGTTAGACAAACTTAAAGCTAACGCAGATACTGTTATTGTAATTCCTAATGACAAACTTTTAGAAGTTGCACCAAATTTACCGATTAATAAGGCATTTATGGTTTCTGATGAAATCTTAGGAAGAGCTGTTAAAGGAATCACAGAACTTATTACAAAACAAGGATTAGTAAGTTTAGATTTTGCAGATATTAGAAGCATTATGGAAGGATCTGGAATGGCAATGATTGGTATGGGCGAATCTGAATCAGGAGATCGTGCATTAGAATCTGTCCATGAAGCATTAAGTAGCCCATTATTAGATATTGATATATCTGATGCAAAAGGTGCTTTAATAAACATTTCTGGAAGTTCCGATTTAACATTACATGAATCTGAAAAGATTGTGCAAATTGTAGCTGATAAATTAGATCCTGAAGCAAACATTATTTGGGGAGCTCAAATTGATGAGACCTTACAAAATAAAGTTACAACTACAATTGTTGTCTCTGGTGTAAGATCACAATATTCATACAATGACAATAAACCAGATACTGATGTAATAGAACATAACCCAGAAAATAGTTCATCAAGTAATGATGAATTAGATGATTTTATTGATGGAATTTTCTAGATTCCATTAACACATTTTATTTTTTAATATAGAGAGGATGGGTAAAATTGTTTTGATTTTATTATTGTTTGGTTCATAAGAACTATCTAAACAAGAAAAACCAAAAATAGTATTTTTGACCGACCCTCATAGAAAGCTTTATAAATAAAAAAATTAAAATTTAAATTATTAATTTTATTATATAACTTAATTATTTTTGGTATTTCAATGAATATAAAAGAAGAATTAGACAAACTTATAAAAGATTGTAAAAGAGTATTAAGGATTTCTAAAAAACCTGACAAAGAAGAATACGTAGCTTTTGCAAAAGTAACAGCTATTGGAATGGTTATTATCGGAGCTATTGGTTTTGTAATTGTTTTAATCGGTCAGTTGATTGGATTATAACAAAACAATTAAACTTAACAAAACATCTTTTATTTTAAACTATATTTTTTAATATAGATCACATAAATAACTCATTTTCTTTTTATTTTATATCTTTATTTTTATAATAATAAATTCATAAAAGACTTTAAATACTACATTAATGTAATATAATAATATTATATAAATCTAATTTTTAAATTTTTTTATTTAACTTAAATTAAATTATTTTTATTGGATTTTATAATAATTTTTTAATTAAACTTATATTAATTAACAAGTGAAATACATAGGTGAATTTCTCATGGAAAACAACGAAAATTCTATATATGCTCTAAAAACTTCTGCAGGACAAGAACGTAATGTAGCTAGACTTTTAGCTCGTAAATCCCAAGACAGTGGTGTTGGTATTTGTTCTATTCTTGTTCCAGAGTCTTTGAAAGGGTATATATTAGTAGAATCTTCAACAAAAATAGATATGCGTAATCCTGCTATCAAAGTGCCTCATTTAAGAGGAATTGTTGAAGGAGATAAAGATATAACTTTTGAAGAAGTTAAGAAGTTCCTAAAACCAGAACCTATAATATCATCCATACAAAAAGGAAGTATTGTTGAACTTGTTTCTGGACCATTTAAGGGAGAAAGAGCCAAAGTAGTTCGTATAGACGAATCACGTGAAGAAGTAGTTCTCGAGTTAATTGAAGCTGCAGTACCAATTCCGGTTACTGTTAAAGCTGATCAAATTAGAATTATTCAGAAGGAGGCAGATTAATGGCTAAAGATACTGTTGAAATCCTTATAGAAGGCGGAAGTGCAACTCCTGGACCTCCATTAGGCCCAGCATTAGGACCTTTCGGAGTTAACATGATGTTAGTAGTTGATGAAATTAATATCAAAAGTTCTGATTTCAAAGGAATGAAAGTCCCTGTCAAAATACATATTGATAAAGATACTAAAGAATTTGAAATTGAAATTGGTACACCACCAACTACATCATTAATTATGGAAGAACTCAATATAGAAAAAGCTTCACAAGACCCTGGACTTGATAAAGTTGCAGATTTATCTGTTGAACAAGCTTTAAAAATAGCTAGGATGAAATTTGAATCATTACTTGCTAATGATTACAAACATGGTGCTAAAGAAGTTATGGGTACCTGTGTAAGTATGGGTATTACTGTAGATGGTAAAGACCCACGTGATGCTCAAAAAGCTGTTGATGCTGGAGAGTATGACGATATTTTAGTAGAATAATCATTATTATTCTATTTTTAAATTAATACAGTGTATATGATATTATAATTAATTTTATAATGGATATACTGGTTTATGATTCATGTAATAGTATAGATTCTATTATTAATCAATACTTGCTCATGAAACCAAAAAATTCCGATGAACAAATGTTCATGGAGGATATATATGACACAAGATGTAATAGAAGCGGTGAAGAAGGCAAAAGAACAGTCAAAGCCGAGGAACTTCACACAATCTATTGATGTTATTATTAACATCAAAGATTTAGATGTCCAAAAACCAGAAAATAGGTTTGATGAGGAAGTTACTCTTCCACACGGCCGTGGCAAAGATGTTAGAATCGGAGTCATAGCTGATGGAGAGCTTACAGTTCAAGCTAAAAGTGCTGGTGTCGATCTTGTAATAACCAAAGAAAACTTAGAAGAGTTAGGTAAAGAAAGGAAAGAAGCTAAAAAAGCAGCTAATTCCGTTGATTTCTTTATTGCTCAAGCTGATATGATGCCACTTGTTGGTAGATTTTTAGGTCCAGTTCTTGGTCCTCGTAAAAAAATGCCAAAACCAGTACCAGCATCTATTAAGTTAGACCCTCTTTTAGAAAGGTTGAAAAAAACTGTTAAAGTTGGTGTAAAAACTCAACCTTCTATTCAAGTTATTGTTGGAACACAAGATATGACTGATGACGAAATAGCTGAAAATGTTGAAGCTGTTCTCACTATCTTAGACCGCCACTTAGAAAAAGGAAGAAATCAAATAAAATCCATGTTTATTAAAACAACTATGGGCCCAATCGAGAGGGTGATTTAATGGCTCATGTTGCTGAATGGAAAAAAGAAGAAGTTAATGAAATTAAAGATTTAATTGGATCTTATGATGTTGTTGGTATTGTAGATTTATTAAATATTCCTGCAAAGCAACTCCAAGAAATGAGAAAAAGTCTTAATGGTCAAGCTATTATTAGAATGTCCAAAAAGAATCTTATTGATTTAGCTCTCGAAGATTGTAACAAAGATAAAACCAATATTACTGATTTATCTACTCACATGAATGGCCAAGTAGCTATTATTGCTACAGAAATGAATCCTTTCAAATTATATAAAATTTTGGAAAATAATAAAACAGCAGCTCCTGCTAAACCAGGTTCTATAGCTACTGAAGATATTGTTATTCCTAAAGGAGACACAGGTTTTGAACCAGGCCCATTCTTAGGTGAATTACAACAAATTGGTATCCCTGCAAAAATTGATAAAGGAAAAATCGTAGTAAATGAAGATCATGTCCTTGTAAAAGAAGGAGAAGAAGTTTCTAAAAATGTAGCTTCTACTTTATCTAGAATGGACATTAATCCTATGGAAGTAGGTATTGATTTAAAAGCAGTTTATGAAGATGAAACTGTTTATACTACTGATGTACTTGCAGTTGACGATGCTAAAACTCTTGCAGATATTCAAAATGCTTTCAAAAATGCATTTAATTTGTCTGTTAATGCAGCTATCCCAACTAAAGACACTATGTCCACAATTATTAAACTTGCTCATACTAGAGCGTTTAATGTTGCTATGGAAGCAGGAGATATAAATTCAAAGACTTCTGATTTATTAATCGCTCTAGCTCAAAGCAAAATGTTAGCATTAGCTTCCAAAATTGCTGATGAAGCAGGTGCTTTAGATGAAGAATTAAAGGAAAAATTATCAAATGTAGCTACTGCAGCTCCAGTTCCTGAAACTGAAACTAAAGACGAAGAACCTGAAGACGAGCCTGAAAAGGAAGAAGATAATGAAGAAGAAGCAGCAGCAGGGTTAGGTGCTCTGTTCGGCTGATCAATTTAAATTTAATTATTAATTAATAACCTATTCAAATTTAATAAACTAAATGGTGATAACATGGAATATATATATGCGGCAATGATTTTGCACACTACAGAAAAAGACATTAACGAAGAAAATGTTAAAAAGATTATCGAAGCAGCTGGTATTGAAGCTGACGATGCAAGAATTAAAGCTTTAATTGCAGCTTTAGAAGATGTTGATATTGAAGAAGCTATGGAAACCACTGCAATGGCAGCAGCACCTGCAGCTGCAGCAGCTCCAGCAGCAACTGAATCAGCAGCTGAAGAAGTTGAAGAAGAAGAGGAAGATGAAGAAGAAGCTGAAGAAGAAGCAGCAGCTGGATTAGGTGCTCTCTTCGGATAGATTCTTTCTATCTACCCTTTTTTATTATTTTTTTTATTTTTAAACTAATTTTTACATACTTACTAATATAACTTATTTTTACTATTTAACAACAATATTTTTATTTAATAACTATTTTACTTGAAAATTAAAATTCATTTTTGCATTTATATGATTATGTGCTTTTATGTACATTAAAAAGACTTTTAAGCTATTAAAATAATTTATTAATAGGGTTATTTCTCATGGATTATGATTCTTCTTAAACATAACTTGAAGTTAAAAAAAAGATTAAAAAATTTTTGCTATGATTTGAAATCAAAACCAGGTAATCATAGACAAGTTAAAGGAGAGTGATAATTATGAGTGACCTAATTAAAAAAGGGCTTGAATATGTCCTTATAGGTCTTGTTATTCTAATTATTGGAATAGCTCTGAATTAACAATCAAATGATTATTAAAAGTTTTTATATTTTTTAGGATATGGAAATATCTATTTTTGAGACTGTCCAATAATTATTTTTTTTATTTTATGTTTAAAATTTTTATTGGTTTTTCTTGTTTAGATGGTTCTTATGAACTATAGTGGCGCAAGCTTGAATTCCCGTTTCTCCAACGGTACATATTTTTTTGTGTCCTTTTTGTAGGATGTTTTTAGCTGCATTGATGTCTCTGTCGTGTGTTGTTTTGCATTTGTCGCAGATCCATGTTCTATCAGCTAGTTTTAGTTTTTGGTTGGTGTGTCCGCATTTGTGGCATTTTTTAGAAGTATTTCTGGGATCAACTTCTATTATTTGTTTTCCATACCATTCGGCTTTGTATTTTAGTTGTCTTTTGATTTCATGCCATGCAGAGTGTCCAATGTTTTTGGATAGTGTGGATTTATTCTTCTCACCCCAGGGTGTTCTTTTCATCAAATTACGAGATTTAATGTTTTCGATCACGATTTCATCGTATTTTTTTATTAATTTTGTGGTTATTTTATGTATGTAATCTTTTCTCGTGTTTTTCATCTTCAAATGAGCTTCTTGTATTCTTTTTTTATTTTTCATCCAATTGTTACTGTTTTTTATTTTACGGGATAGTTTTCTTTGTTCTTTTTGTATTTTGTTTTCTAATTTTTGTAGTTGAAGTTTGGCTTTCACTTCACCATTAGATAATGTTAAAAGATTTTTAATCCCTAAATCCACACCAACACTTTTATTTGTCTTTTTAAATTCAGTAACAATCGAATCTTTATAATTTATAATTGCAAACCACTTATCACCCACATGTGATATCGTTACTGATAGTATTTTGCCTGTAATCTTACGTAAACCTTTACATTTTATCCACCCATATTTAGCAATTTTTAATTTATTTTTACTATTTTTAACATTGTTATTGTTTATTATTCTAAATGATAATTTATCATCATGTTTTTTACTTTTAAAGTAAGGGAAATTAGATCTTCCACTGAAGTAGTTTTTCATAGCTTGAATAAGATTATTAAAAGCGGATTGCAAACTAGTAGATTCCACATCATACAAAAAACCATAATTAACATTCCTCTTAAGATTAGTAAGCTTCATATTACAATACTTACGATTATTAAGATTAACAAGACCAGTATGATATTGTTTAGCAATTTTATAATCATAAATCATATCACTAAGAATATGATTATAAACCAACCTCACACAACCAATATTCTGCTTAAATAAATCTTCTTGTTCATCATCAGGATAAATACGCACTTTAACACTACGATTAACCTCCTTAAAATTCAAAACACCATCCAAACAAAACATTAAAAAACTCCTATTTTATTATCACTTATTTTAATAGTAAAATCCATATAAACAAATTCATACTAATTAATTTAGTAATTAACACTATATAAATACTTTGTTAGATAAAAAAACAATAATAAACTAATAAAACAATAATTCTAAATGAATACAAAAATCAAAAATAAAAACAACATGATGAAACAGTGAAAAAAAAGTTTAATGAAAAAAAAATAATTCAATATAAAACATTGAAAAAAAGATCAAAGTCATGAAAAAAGGCTGTTTTTAAACAAAAATTAGAAAATTAAATACTAACAAAAAATTAAAGTTTAAAAATTTTCCAAAAAAAATTAATTACTGAACACTCTCTTTTTAAAATTTTTCTTTAAATTATAAAATGAAATGAGAATTAATCCTAATTTTTCCTTCGAAATCGTTTTCAATCAATATTGAATCCATGATGATAAATTGAACTACATAAAATAAAATATTTATATATTATTTAATATATACTATATTTGGTTTGGCATAAGTAATATATGCAGAAAATTCTGTATATTGTTTCTGTAAATAAAGTAGTTATTTCAAATAGCTACTTTACAGAACACTAAAAAACTCTTTTTTTATTTAATCATTATTTTTCAAATAAAATATTTAACTTAGTTTAAACAAATTTTTAATTAATAATTTATTATAGCTGATAATATGGCAGAGATATTTAAACAATTAGGATATGAAAAATATAAATGTGAAACTTGTGGTGAAGAATTTTGGTCTAAGGTCAAAAGAAACACCTGTGGAGATGCACCTTGTGATGAATATAGCTTTATTGGAAATCCTGCCACTTCAAAACCTTATGATTTATATGAAATTCAAAAAACTTTTAGAGAATTTTTTAAAAGTGAAGATCATACTCCTATAGATAGATATCCTGTTTTAGCTAAAAGATGGAGAGATGATGTTTTCTTAGTTGGTGCTTCACTTTATGATTTTCAACCATGGGTTACATCTGGTTTGGTGGAACCTCCAGCTAATCCTCTTACAATAGCTCAACCATCAATTCGTTTAAATGATGTTGATAATGTTGGTAGAACAGGTAGACATATGACTTGTTTTACAATGGGTGCACATCATGCATTTAATAAAGAAAACAAAGAAATTTATTGGAAAGATGAAACAATCCGATTATGTCATGATTTTATTAAAAGTATAGGTATTGCACCAGAAGAAATCACTTATATTGAATCATGGTGGAGTGGTGGAGGAAATGCAGGTCCGTGTTTAGAAGTTTGTGTTCGTGGTGTAGAACTAGCTACTCTTGTATTTATTCAATATGAAATAGATGATAATGGAGATAAAAAAGAGATTCCTATTAGGGTAGTTGATACTGGTTATGGATTAGAGCGTTTTGCATGGATTTCACAGGGTACTCCTACTGCTTATGATGCATGTTTTGCTCCTGTAATTGAAAAGTTAAAAGAAATTACAAATGTAAATGTAGATGAGAAAATATTATCAGAAAATGCTCAAATAGCTGGAATGATGGATATTGAAAATTATGCTGATATTAGGGCGTTAAGGGAAAAGGTAGCTGATAAATTAAATATTAGTCATGATGAATTAGTTAAATCTGCAGAACCTATGGAAGCTATTTATATTATAGCTGATCATACTCGTTGTTTAGCTTTTATGTTAGCTGATGGAATAATACCTTCAAATGTTAAAGAAGGATATCTAGCTCGTTTAGTTTTAAGACGTACTATAAGATTTATGAAAGAGCTTGAAATGAAAGAATCTTTAGTTGACATTATGGAAATTCAATTAAATTTCTTAAATAAATTTTATCCTGAAATTAAAGAATTCCAAGAACATATTATGAATGTAATTTCACTTGAAGAAGAAAGATATGCTACTACAATCGAAAAAGGAGAAAATATTGTAAAACGTAAAATTAAAAAGCTTAAAAAAGAAGGTGTTACATCTTTACCTCTAAGTAATTTAACTGATTTTTATGATGCTCATGGAATTCCTCCTGAGACAGTTAAAGAAATAGCTGGTAATGATTTTGAAGTGGATATACCTGATAATTTCTTTACATTAGTTGCAAATGAACATGAAGGTGAAAAAGTAGCTAAAGAAAAAGATTTAAATTTAAATCATGAACCTACAAAGTTATTATTCTATGATGATTTTTTTCAAAAAGAATTTAAAGCTAAAGTATTAGATATTGTTAAAAAAGATGATGATATAAGTATTGTATTAGATAAAACCGTATTTTATCCTGAAGGAGGTGGTCAACCTTCAGATATTGGTAAAATATCAATTAATGATACAGAATTTAAAATCAAATATGCTGAGAAGATAAATAACATTGTTTTACATCAATTAGAATCTCCTGATGATATTACAAAAGATACATTAAATGAGATTATTGGTAAAGAAATTAGTGGAGAAATTGATTGGGATAGGCGAATTACATTAGCTCGTCATCATACAGCTACTCATTTAATTGTAGCTGCAGCAAAAAAAGTTTTAGGTAATCACATTTGGCAAGCTGGAGCTCAAAAAGGATTGAATCGTTCTCGTATTGATTTATCTCATTATAAACGTATCACTCAAAATGAAATTGATGAGATTGAAAGTATAGCTAATTCATATGTTATGGATAATATTCCTGTTAATATCAATTGGTTAAGTAGAGATGAAGCAGAGAAAAAGTATGGTTTTACATTATATCAAGGAGGAGTCGTTCCAGGAAGTGAAATACGCGTAATAAATATTCCTGAGATTGATACACAAGCTTGTGCAGGAACTCATATTCCTCAAACTGGTAATATTGGTATGATTAAAATAAATAAAACTGAAAGAGTTCAAGATGGTGTTGAAAGAATTGACTTCTCAGCAGGTTTATCAGCAGTTAGTTCAATGCAAGAAACCAATAAGTTCTTACAAAGTAGCTCTGATATATTCAAAGTTACTCCAGATCAATTAGAAAAAACTTGTGATAGATTCTTTAATGAATGGAAAGCACAGAAAAATGAAATTGATAGTTTAAAATCAGATATTGCTAGTTTAAAAATTAATAGTTTATCTGATGAAATTACAGAACACAATGGATTAAAAGTTATGAAAACAGTTATAGATAGTGATTTTAAAGAACTTCAAAAAATAGCTACTGATTTTACAGATAATGAAAAAGCAGATATTGTTTTAATTGGAAATAATGATGGTAAGATTCTTGGAGCATCATCTAGTAAAGCTATTGATGCAGGTGTTAAAATTAATGAAATTATAACTGAATCTGCTAAAATTTTAGGTGGTGGAGGAGGAGGAAGACCTACTCTAGCACAAGGTGCAGGTCCTAAAAAAGATAAAATCACAGAAGCTATAGAATTTGCATATAATTTAATTTAGGTGATAAATTTGGAACATGAACTTATAATAGCTCGTTATGGAGAAATAGGTCTTAAAAGTCCTAAAATACGTTCTAAATTTGAGCGTAAATTAGTATCAAATATAAAAGGTACAATAGATGCAGAAGTTGATAGAAATCAAGGCAGAATTTATATATTTCCTAAAGATTTTGATGATGCAGTTTCTAAATTAAATAAAGTATTTGGTATAGTGTCCTATTCACCTGCAGTAATTTGTGAGACAAATTTTGAAGATATTGATAATACACTTGCAAAATATGTAGATGAACTTGAAAGTATGAATTTAATGAATCCTAAAACACGTTTTGCTATTCGTTGTAGAAGAGTAGGAAAACATGATTTTTCCTCTCAAGAATTAGCTGCATATTGTGGAGGAGTTGTAGTTAGAAAATTATCTTGTCCAGTTGATTTAACAAATCCTGAATTTACAATATATGTTGAAGTAAGAGATAATGAGACATATATATTTCATGAGAAGATTGATGGACCTGGAGGATTACCTCTTGGAACTCAGGGAAAAGTTATTTCATTATTATCAAGTGGTATAGATTCTCCAGTAGCTACTTATTTAATGATGAAAAGAGGTTGTGAAGTTGTAGGTCTTCATTTTGAAAATATTCCATATACAACAGAAAAATCTCTTGAACAATTTGAAACATTAGTTAAAGAATTAGAAACATATTCATCAGGTCAAAAAATTGAAACACAAATTGTAAAATATGGAGATTACCTAAAAAAATGTAAAGAAGATGCACCTGAGAAGATGACATGTATTTTATGTAAATCAGGAATGTATAAAACAGCATCATTACTTGCAAAAGAGATTGGAGCTCAAGCTATTGTTGATGGAAGTAGTGTTGGTCAAGTTGCATCTCAAACTTTGCAAAATATTTTATCTACAAGAATTGGTGTTGAGATGCCAATATTAAGTCCTTTAATAGGATTAGATAAAAGAGAAATTGAAGATATAGCTCGTAAAATAGGAACTTTTGAAATATCTAAAGAAGATGATGGTGGATGTAGTGCTGTTCCAAAATATCCTGAAACAAAAGCAGAAATTTCAAGAGTTATAGAAGCTCAAGAAACTATGAATCAAGAAGATGAAATTAAAAAAATTTTTCATAAAATAATTTAACTTAATTTCCACCAATAAAAATTAATTTTATATATTAATAAAAGTATAAATTTAATTAATAATAATTTTTAAGTTTAATATAAATATTTAATAGATTTTACTTTAAATTTAAATTTTAATTATTTTATAAATTTAATGATTAAATAAATAACAATATAAGAGGTATAGAAAATGAAAACAACTGTCAGTGTTATTAAAGCAGATATTGGAAGTGTTTCTGGACATTGTATTGCACACCCAGAACTCATGGAAATTTGTGATGATGTATTAAACGAAGCTTTAGAATCATCAATATTAGAAGATTATTATATAACCCGTTGTGGTGATGATATAGATTTGATTATGACTCACAGAAGAGGGGAAGAAGATGAAGAAGTTCATAAAACTGCATATGATGCATTTTTAAAAGCTACTGAAAGAGCACGTGAATTAAAATTATATGGTGCAGGTCAAGATTTATTATCTGATACTTTCTCTGGTAACATCAAAGGTATGGGTCCTGGAGTTGCAGAAATGGAATTTAAAGAAAGGCCGAGTGATCCTGTAATTGTATACTGCTGTGATAAAACAGAACCAGGTGCTTTTAACTTACCTATTTACAAAATATTTGCAGATCCATTTAATACCTCTGGATTAGTTATTGATCCTAGCTTACACGATGGTTTCAAATTTGAAGTATTTGATGTAATGGAACATAAAAAAGTTATTTTAAACTGTCCTGAAGAAATGTATGACTTACTTGCACTTATTGGTTCAACTGGAAGATATGTTATTAAAAGAGTTTTCAAAAAGAACGGAGAAATAGCTGCATCAATTAGTACTGAAAGATTAAATTTAATGGCTGGAGAATACATTGGTAAAGATGATCCTGTAGCTATTGTAAGAGCTCAGTCTGGTTTTCCTGCTGGAGGAGAATGTGTAGAACCATTTGCATTTCCACATATGGTAAGTGGATGGATGAGAGGTTCTCATAACGGTCCTATGATGCCTACTTCTGAATTTGAAGCAAATCCTATTAGATTTGATGGTCCTCCTAGAGTTATTGGATTAGGTTTCCAAGTATCTGATGCTAAATTAATTGGTGTCGGTGATGGTCCTGTAGATTTATTTGATGATCCTGCATTCGATGCTACAAGAGAAGAAGCTTCAAAAATAGCTACTTATATTAGAAGACATGGTCCATTCGAACCTCACAGATTGCCATCAGAAGAAATGGAATATACTTCCCTTCCTGGTGTAATGGAAAAACTTGAGAAAAGATTCGAAGATATGGAATAATTAAAAGAAATATTTTCTTTTATTTTTTTATTTTTTTAACTTTTAAAACTTAATTATTAAGTTTTCATCAATTTTCTTTTTTAAAAAAAATTGGTATTTAATTTTTAATTTTTGTGATAATATGTCGTTTTTATCTTTAATAATAAAAAATCCTTTTAGAAGTAAAAGTAGAGCTTTACTTTCTATTATAGGAATAGGTATGGGTATAGCAACCATAGTAGCTTTAGGAGCTATTACTGATGGTTTAATAGCTAGTGCTGAAGACACCTTACATGCAGGAGGATCTGATTTTACTATTTCAAGTAAAGAACAAGATGCTTCAAATATGGCTTCATTTGGTACTGCTAGTTTTAATGAAACATGGAGAGATAAGATAGCCAATGAGACGGGAATTGAGTGGGCCGCAGGTGTTTATGTTGGAATGGCCATAACAGATGATGATCCAATTTTCATATTAATAGGCCTAGATAAGGAATATTATGATATGATTGATTTAAAAATAACAGAAGGATCAATTAATAAAAATGATAATGAAATCATCATCGGTAAAATGGCAGCAAATAGTATTAATAAAACTGTAGGTGATGAAATATCATTAAATGGTGAAAATTATAAAATTACAGGAGTTTTTGAAACAGGTAACCCTAATATGGATATGGGCGGAATAACAAGTTTAAGTACTGTTCAAGACTTGATGGATGATGAAGGCCAAATTACTTCCATTTATGTTAAAGTAGATCAAGATCAGGATGTTGATGCTATAAGTGAAAAAATAGACAAAAAATATGAAGATAATTTAACAACTGTTACATCTTTATCTGATATAGAAATGGTTGGTGAGATGGTAGATATGCTTAATGGAGCATCACTTGCTATTTCAGTTTTAGCTATTGTTATTGGAGGAGTAGGAATTATAAACACTATGCTTATGTCAGTATTTGAAAGAATTCGTGAAATTGGTGTTTTAAAAGCTGTTGGTTGGTCTAATAAAAGAATATTATTTATGATTATTGGAGAATCGATTGTTATAACAATTACCGCAGGAATAATTGGATCAGTTGTTGGAGTAATTGGGGTTGAGTTATTAACTTATTTCCAAGTAATGCCAGGAGTTCTTCCAGTTTATACAATTTGGACATTTGCAAAAGCATTTATTGTTGCATTAACCGTTGGAATTATTGGAGGAATATATCCTGCAATAAAAGCTACAAATTTACCTCCAACTGAAGCATTAAGATATGAATAGAGATGATTTAAATGAGTAATATTGTTGAAATTAAAAATTTAAAGAAAAGCTATGAAAACGGTAATATAAAAGCATTAAATGGAATAAATTTAGATATTAAAGAAGGAGAATTTGTTTCTATTATTGGTCCTTCAGGTTCAGGTAAATCAACACTATTAAATATGCTTGGTGCACTAGATATTCCAAATAGTGGAGAAATTAAAGTTGCAGGTTATGATTTATCAGATGATAAAAAATTAAATGAATTTAGAGGCAAAAAAATTGGTTTTGTCTTCCAACTTCATAATTTAATTCCTAATATTTCTGTTGCTGAGAATGTAGAAATTCCAATGTTTACACAAGATATTTCATCAAAAGAAATGAGAAAAAGATCTTTACATTTATTAGATCTTGTTGGGCTAAATGATAAAGCAAATATGCTTCCAAATAAATTATCTGGTGGAGAAAGACAAAGAGTAGCTATAGCTAGATCACTTAGTAATAATCCATCAATAATTTTAGCAGATGAACCTACAGGTTCATTAGATTCAAAAACAAGTAATAAAGTTTTAAAACTTTTAACAGATTTACATAAAAAAGAAAATGTTACTTTAATTGTTGTTACACATGATATGAATGTAGCAAAATTAGCAGATAGAGTAATAGAAGTTTTAGATGGCGAAATTTTAACAACAACTGATGATTCATTACTTGATAGTGAAATCAAAGTTTAAATTAAACCATAAATCATTCTAAGAGCATCGAGTAATCCATGGCTATATTCAATGCACCCAAATGCTGTTCTAAGTTCATTTTGATTTAAATAATACTTAGAATCATTCATATAGTCTAATGCTCTTTTATAAACTTCCATTTCTTTTTTATTAAACTCTATATTGTCTACTTCTTTTAAATTATTTTCTAATTTTTCAATATCAATAGCTATTTTTTCTTGTGTTGAATATTTATCAGTTGTTTCCATTTTAATCCCTTAATCCATCTTTTTATATGTATAATAAATTCTTTGAGCAACTGTAATATAAGATAAAATCACTAAGAAAATCATAATATACTCAAAGTATATTTGACTTGTAAAGAAAGCTACAAATGATGCAAATGCAATGAATATTAATCTTACAGCACGTTCTGCTATTCCAACATTTGCAATAACACCTTTAGATTCTGCTCTTGCTCTTACATAGCTAACTGTTAATGCTGAATGGACAAGTAAAATTCCAACAAGCCATGAACAATACCCTCCAAATACTAAACCAATAATAACTATTGCATCTGAAAATCTATCCATTGTAGAATCAAGAAATGCACCAAATTCAGAAGTTCTATTATGATATCTTGCAATTGCACCATCAATCACATCAAAAAATCCACTAAATAATATTACAACCGCGCCTAATATTAATAATCCTTCCGCGTAAAAATAAGCTGATAATAAAGCTATGAAAGGAGAAATAATTGTAATAATATTAGGATTAATGTTTAATGCCTTAGCTAAAGGATTTAAAATTTTTGTAAGTAAGGGTCTTAAAAAATCAAGCATAATTTTATTATATTTTGTTTTATATATATAATTTTTAATGAAAAAATATAAAATTAATCCTAAAAATCCTGATATGAAAATTATCAATGAAGCTATTGAAGTTTTGGCAAATGGTGGAATAGTTTTATATCCTACAGATACAGTTTATGGTTTAGGAGCTAATATTTTTAATAAAGAAGCAGTTAGAAAAATTTATAAAATAAAAAATAGATCTTATGATAAACCTTTATCCATACTTGTTCAAGACATATCTACAATTAATTTACTAGCTGAAATAGATGAGAAAACAAAAGAACACATTTCAAACTACCTTCCAGGTCCTTTCACACTTATTTTAAAAAAGAAAAGTACAATTCCAAATTATATTACAAGTCACAAAGATAATGTTGGACTACGAATTCCTGATAATAATATTGCAAGAAGTTTAGCTCAAATTTTCCCAATAACAACAACTAGTGCAAACTTATCAGATGATGAAACTTTAACAAATCCGAATGATATTTTAAAACAGTTAAATTGTGATATTGATTTAGTTTTAGATGTTGGTATCTTAGATTCTAAAACTCCTTCAAAAATTATTGATTTAACAAGTTCTAAACCTAAATTATTAAAAAGAGATTAAATCTAATCTTATAAATGTATTTTTCATAAAAAATAAAGTATCAGATATTTATATATTAAAATATAAATTTAGTATTATGAAATTATTAGCTGATTTTAAAGATAATAATAAGATTTCTACTGCCTCACCAATTGATAAAATTTTAGGTGGAGGAGTTGAAAAAGGAAATATAACACAATTTTTTGGACCTCCTGGTTCTGGTAAAACCAATATAGCTATTTCATTAGCTGTAAATACTGCCAAAAACGACAAAAAAGTAATTTATATTGATACTGAAGGTGGTCTTTCACTCGAACGAGTTAAACAAATGGCAGGCAATGATTTTGAAAAAGTAGCTAATAATATAATTGTTTTTGAACCTACAAGTTTTTCAAAACAAATTGGAGATTTAAAAGCTATTGAAGCATGGTTAATTGGAAACCATGAAGAAATAGACTTAATAGTATTAGATTCTGCTGTTGCTTTATACAGAGTAGATGATGGAAAATCTCCGATTTTAAATAAAGATTTAGGAAAACAAATGGGTCTTTTAGCCTCTTTTGCAAGAAAATATAATATAGCTATTGTGCTTACCAATCAAATCTATTCTTCCTTTGATGATGAAGGTAATGGAAATATAAAAGCTGTTGGCGGAACAATTTTACAATATTGGAGTAAAATTATTGTTCAACTTGAAAAAGGAGAAGAAGATAGTAAAAGAGTTGCCACTTTACAGCGCCATAGAAGTATTGGAGAAGGTAAAGTAGTTGAATTTAAAATTAGTAGTAATGGAATTGAATAACTTATTTAAAATGAAAATTTTATTAATAAGTTAAAATAGATATTATTATAATAAATTTATTTTTTTTAAAATTTAAGATATTATTCTTACTTTGAATTATGTGATAGAATGAATTCTAATGAAAAAGAAAACGAAAATACATTAGTTCCTGCTAAAAAATTTAAAAAAGCAGAAAAAAAAGCTCCCAAAGGCTTTGATAGTCCTAATGATTTTTTTGAATATGTTTTCAATGACAAAGAAATGATATGGATGGGTCAAAATACTAACCATTTACATGGTGATGAAATTAACGGACCTATGATTAATTGTATAAATACAAAAGAATATTGTAAATATCCTCCTCCAGAAGGTTTTTCGAAACTTAAAAAATTAGTTTTAGAAGATTTAGATCTTGAAGATTTAGATATTTTAATAACAGCAGGGGGAACTGAATCATTATACTTATGTATGGGTGATTTTCTAACAAAAGAAGATAATGTTATAACTTGTGATCCAGGTTATTTGATTATTGGTTCTTTTGCAGCTAGATTTGCAGGAGAAGTAAAATATGTTCCAATTTATAATGAAGAATGTAATTATAAATTAACTCCTGAACTTGTAAAAGAGAATATGGATGAAAATACAAAGATGATTGTTTTAATTGATCCATTAAATCCTTTAGGAAGTTCTTACAGCGAAGAAGAAATGAAAGAATTTGCAAAAATAGCTATTGAAAATGATATATATCTTTTACACGATATTACATATAGAGATTTTGCACAAAAACACTTTTTAGCTGCAAACTATGCTCCAGAAAACACATTAACAATTTACAGCTTTTCTAAAATTTATGGAATGGCAGGTTTAAGAATCGGAGGAGTTATTTCAACTAAACCGATGATTAATTCAATTAAAAATGTAGTTATAAATGATTTAGGAGTTAATGTTATAGCTCAAATTGGAGCTATTTCTGCATTAGAAACTAAAAATCAATGGTTAGATAGAATTAAAAACACAACATTCAATAATCAAAAATTAATTAAGGAAGCTGTTGATAAAATAGATGGAGTTTTCTTACCAGTTTATCCATCAAGTGGAAATATGATGGCTATTGATTTATCCAAAGTAAAAATTAATCCTAAAAAGATGTCAGAATATTTACTTGATAAGAAGATCTTTACAAGAGAAGGTAGCTATACTAGTAAATTATTTGGAGATAAATATTTACGTGTAAGCTTTTCAATACCTGAAGAAGAAGTTAAAGTGTTTTGCAAAGAATTTGAAAAAGCTGTAGAAGCTTTAAAAAATTAAATATTGTTTTTTAAGTAAAAATATGAATAGGGATTTAAACTATTCATATCAGATTTTTCTATTTCTTACTTGTTTTTTTAAGTCCACTGCATTTGTTTTATTATCTTCACCCATTATATCAATTAATTCATCGTAATTTTCTTGTTTTTTGCAGTTATTTTTATTTTTCTATTATCCATACTATCTACTCACTATAATCATTTAATTACTATCCAAATAGTAGTATTCACCCATCTCTTTTTGTTCGCGATCAAGATAGCTATTTAATTTATTTACTCTAGGACGTTTTGTTTCTTTATCTCTTCTAAATGTAATGTTTAAGTCTTTTAAAAACTTATTCATTGATGTTCTTAAATCTGTAGGCTTATTTGCATGACCATTTAATCCTGGAGTTCCTTCAAAAACCATAGCTCTATCAGAAACATAATCAATAAATAATATATCGTGATCTACAATTAAAGATGCTGCATTTTTACTTTCTATAATTTTACGAATAGTACGACCTGTAATTAACCTTTGTTCAACATCTAAAAATGCTGTAGGTTCATCAAAAAGGTAAATATCTGCTTCTTTTGATAATGTACTAGCTATTGCAAGACGTTGAAGTTCTCCACCACTTAAATCTTTAATTTGTTTTTCAAGTAATTCTTCAAGTGAAAATGGCTTCATAATTTCTGTTTTAAATAAATTAGAACCATAAGTTGGTGCATTCATATATAAAAAGTCTTCAACTCTTCCATCATAATCAGATATTATGTATTGAGGTTTATAAGCTATTTTTATATCTTCTTCAACTTCCCCACTATCTGCTTCTTCTACACCAGCTAATATTTTAGCAAAAGTTGTTTTACCAATACCATTTGATCCAAATGCAGTTACAATTTCATCATGATATATCTCACCTGCATCTGCTTTTAGGTCAAATCCTTTAAAGTGTTTTTCTAAATCAGAATAGCTAGCAAGTGCTGTTCCATCTTGTTCTTCTGTAGGAGGCCTTATTGAAAATTCAATAGCTTGTTTTCTTATTCTAACATTTTCTTCTGCTAAAAATCCATTAATATAAGAGTTTATTCCTACTCTTACCCCTTTCATTTGAGATACAACACCATATGCTCCAGGTTGACCATATAAAATATGAATATTATCAGATAATGCATCTAATGTAGCTAAATCGTGCTCAATTACTAAAACTGCTTTACCTTCTTCAGCTAAAGATCTTATAACTTTTACAGCATTTAATCTTTGATGTACATCTAACCATGAAGTTGGTTCATCAAAAAAATAGAAATCTCCTTTTCTTACAACTGATGCTGCAATAGCTACTCTTTGAAGTTCCCCACCACTTAGATTTTCCATATCTCTATCTAAAATATTTTTTAAATCTAAGTTTTCACATACATAATCAAATTTATCTTCTTCATCAATACTAGAAAGTAAATCTCCAACATTACCTTTTACTACTTTTGGAAGTTGATCTACCATTTGTGGTTTATGTACTGTTTTAATTTCTCCATTTTCTAACTCTTTAAAGTAATTTTGAAGAGCTGAGCCTCTGTAGTGTTCTATTACATTTGACCAATCATCATATTCTTCATCAAAGTTTCCAAAGTTAGGTATCAGTTCACCAGATAATATTCTCATAATAGTTGATTTACCAATACCATTTTGACCTAAAAGTCCCAAAACTGTTCCTTTTGAAAGTTGAGGTAGGGAAAATAATTCAAATTGATTTTGACCATATCTATGAATTGGTTCTCCTATTGCTTCAGGTAAGTTAATAATACTTATAGCATTAAAAGGACATCTATTGGTACAAATTCCACATCCTTGACATAATTGTTCTGATATGAGCGGTTTCTTACTATTTTCATCTATTACTATTGTATCTTCTTCCATCCTAACTCCAGGACAATATTCTATACATACATAATTACATTTCTTTGGTTGACATCTATCTTGGTCCAATATAGAAATTCTAGTCATCATATCCTCCTTTTCATTATAAATTAATAATTATTTTTATAAATATTAAAATCAATATATTAAATATGTGTTTAATTAACTTATAAAATTACTGTGGAAGTTAAACAAATGAAACAAGTTATTGTAATTAGAAAAGATTTAAAAATGTCCAAAGGAAAAATGGTTGCACAAGCATGCCATGCATCAGTAGGTGCATATAAAAAAGCAGCACCAGAAAAAATAGAAAAATGGGAAAATGAAAGCTATGCTAAAATAGCTTTGAAAATTGACACTTTAGATGAATTATTAGAATTAAGAAATAAAGCTATTTTTGAAAAAATTCCTTATTTTTTAGTAGTTGATGCTGGAAGAACCCAACTACCTACATCAACAATAACATGTTTGGGCTTAGGCCCAGATGAAGATGAAATAATTGATAAATTGACTAAGGATTTAAAGTTATTATAATTAAAGTATCATTTTAATTAATCATTATTTCAAGTAAATGATAGTTACAAATGTTGGTGAAAACATTATTGAATGGGTTATAAAAATTGGAGGAAGTTTATTTCCAAATTATGCAATCGATCTTGCAAAATCATTAAAAGGAACTAAAACATTAATCATTATTGGTGGTGGAGAATTTGCAAATCTCATACGTAAATACGATGATAATTTAGATTTTTCTTCAAAAACAAGTCATGAAACAGCTATTGATTCTATGGATATTTTAGCTAAGCTATTAAATGATAAAGTAGAATCTGCAAAATTAGCATATACTATTGAAGAAAGTCAAAAAGCTATTGATGAAGGTTTTAATCCAATTATGATTACATCTAAAATATTAAATGAAAATAATCCATTTGAACATTCTTGGGATGTAACTTCTGATTCAATTGCAGCATATTTTGCAAACTTATTAAAAGCGAAACTTTTAATAGCTACAAATGTACAAGGTATATATAACCGAAAACCTAGTGAGAAAAATTCTAAATTTATTAGTGAAATTGATGCAAAAAAACTACTAACTTTTAAAGAATCATCAATTGACTTAAAATTACCTTCTCTTTTAATTAAATTCGGTACTAATTGTTACGTTGTAAATGGAAAATATCCTGTGAGGGTTTTATCTATTATTAGTAATGATATTAATAATTATAATTTTAAATATACGAAAATTATAGGTGATTAAATGAAATCTGTAGATTGTCAATCATGTAAACAAGAAATTCCTTTAATTGAACCATATGTTCAATTCGAATGCCCAGATTGTGGGAAATTAATAGCTAGATGTGAAAAATGCCGTACTTTTGGCCACGAATACAAATGTGAATGTGGTTTTGAAGGCCCATAAATAATATTTGGAGGAATAAAAATGAGTGAAGTAGTAGCAACAATGAAAGTTATGCCTGAAAGTGTTGATGTGGATTTAGAAACATTAAAAGAAGAAATAAGATCATCAATGCCTGAAGATGCAGAATTACACAAAATTGATGAAGAACCTATTGCATTTGGATTAGTAGCATTAATCGTTATGTTCATTATTCAAGATGCTGAAGGTGGAACTGAACCTACCGAAGAAGCAATAGGAAAACTCCCAAATGTTGGAAGTGTTGAAGTAACAAACACTACCAGATTAATGTAATTATTTTTTTAAATAAATTTTTTATATTAGGATAATTTTTATATTATCCACTTAAAATTCTTTTTTTACTTAAACAAGCTTTATATAATCATTTAATCAATTAAATGATATGTTTACACTACTTATTGCATGTTTTTTAGGAATCTTATCAGGAACAATAACAGGGATGGTTCCAGGAATACATGTAAATACTGCAGGAGCAATAATTTTTGCCTCATCTACATTTCTTTTAACTATTTTTACACCAGAATTTCTATGTGTATATCTTGTAGCTATGGCAATAGCTCATGCATTAATAGAATTTGTTCCATCAATGTTACTTGGAGTGCCTGAGGAAGGAACGGCTGTTTCTATTTTACCAGGACACAGAATGGTTTTAGAAGGAAGATCTAAAGAAGCTATTAGAATTGTTTCAATTGGAGGTTATGGTGCAATACTTGTTACAATAGTTTTACTTCCAGTATTTGCAGTTTTACTTCCTTTTTTACATGAAATCTCAAAACCTATAACATGGATGATTTTACTTATAGTTTCAATTATTTTAATTTACAAACTTACAAGAACAAATAGAGATTTCATGTGGGCTTTATTTTTATTTACTATATCAGGAATTTTAGGTTATTTAATTTTTCAAACACCATTATCTTCTGGGATTTCAATGATGACAATCTTCTCAGGATTATTTGGAATCAGTACTATACTGTTTAGTTTAAATGATAGTTCTACAATGCCCCATCAAAATCAATTTTATGATATAAATTTAGATATGAATATGATTAAAAGTATAATAGCTGGTGGAACAGCAGGAGCTATTTTAGGCTTTTTACCAGGATTTGGTCCAGCACAAGGAAGTATTATAGCTCAATCTGCAAGTGGAAGTGATGATGCAGGAGATGATACAACAGGATTTCTTTTAGCAAATAGTGGTTTAAATACATCAGATACATTATTTTCCCTAATAGCTATTTATTTAATTGGAAATCCTCGTAGTGGAATAGCTGTATATATGTCATATTTAATAAGTGAATTTTCTGTCTATCACTTATTGATTTTTACATTTACATCTTTAATAGCTGTTTCATTATCTTTAGCACTTTGTTTAAAATTAGGAGATAGTTTCTCTAAGTTAATGAAAAAAATAGATTATAAAAAGTTGTCAATTTCTGTAATTTTATTAATGATAATATTAATTTATATTTTTGCAATAGTTTATAATGCTCCAATGATTTATTTAACACTAGTTTTAATTACATCAACTGCAATGGGACTTCTTCCCCATTATTTAGGAGTCGGAAAATCTCATTTAATGGGAGTTTTAATTGTTCCAGCTATTGTCATTTACTTCCAGATGTTTATATAATTAAAACATTTTTAGCTATTTTCTGAGCTTCATTTTCTAAATTACTTGAATTAACACCAGTAAAGCAATCAATTATAGCTAAATCAAATTCATCATTTTCAAATTTATTAACTAAATCTTCAAAAGCCATATTATAAACTTCAAAATTATTTCCAATAGCTATTTTATCATTATTTTCACATTTTTCAAAATTAAATCCATTAACTTTAAGGTTCTCAAGTGTCGCATTAATAGCTTCGCTGTAAATATCATTTAAAACTACTTTAGAAAAACCATACATTAAAAGAAAAATACTAATTGCTCCAACACCACAAGTTGCATCAATTACTTTTAAAGAATCATGATTTTCTTTAAACTCTTCATTATTTTCTAAATAGTTATAGAGTTTTAATAATTTTGTCTCAGTGGTAGATCCTACTTCAATATTATTAACAGACTGTTTTTTATTAATAATAATTTTATTTAATCCATTATCTGATTTAATTAAAGTATTTATAATATCAGACCTTAAATCACTACCTGCAAGTAATTCATAATTTTTAATATCAGAATCTTTTTCTAATATTCCTACTGTTTCTCTAGGATCTCCTTTTAAAACTCCTCTTACCTCAGGAATTTCATTAATTAATTTATTAGCTATTTTTTGATTAAAATCTGGATGAATTAATATTATTGAATCTTCACCCATAAACTGAGAATTATTAGGACTATAAAATACAGTAGGTAAAAGTGTTGGAGTGTTTCTCCTTAAAATTCCATTTTTAGGAGCTATTTCCTCTTCAATCATGATTTTTAATGCATGAGCCATTATAATATCTAATGGTCTTTTACCACAACTACATCTTTTATAATTATTATTTAGCTTATTCAAATCTATTTCATTTACAATAGGAGAAAATTTTTTAATAGAAATATCCTCGCAATCATCACAAGGCATTAATGATTTAATCTTCTCATTTAAATTATCTTTATTAACAATTTTATCTTGAGAATATGAATTCATAAAAATAGTTTATACTAACTTATTAATTATTATATCTAAAAAGTAAAAAAAGTAAAAAAAATTATAATTCAGTTTCTTCAGCTGAATAAACAGTTATTTCTAAATCCTTAGCTAAAAAATCTTTTGTATTTGATCCGAAATTAATAAAGTGATCTTGAGTTAAATGTGATTTTAAATCATCTTTATTTTCCCATTTTTCAACAAAAAGAAGTGATGAATCATCATCTGTAGAATCAAATAAATTATATTCTATACAACCCTTTTCAGCACGTGTTTTTTCTATTAAGTCTTTAGATTCTTCTAAAATACTATCTTTCATACCTTGTTTTGGACTTACTTTAGCTAAAACAATAATCATATTTTTTACTCCTATTTAAAAATAAAAATAATTATAATATAAAAATTATAATTATTTTCCTAAATTTTATTTATCAAAATTTATTCCAGTTATTCTTAAACCACCATAATGGGATCTGTATTTAATATTCAGTCCAATTAATAATGGAGTAATTTTTTCAACAATTCTAGCTTTATCTAGTGGACCACAATCTATACATCTAACTCCTGGAATTTTTTCAATTAATTCAGCAGCTATTTTTTTAGATTCATTATCGTCTCCAGATATTAAGCAATCACAATCAATATCTTCATTAAAATTCATTAAATGTGAATTACTAATATTATTAAAAGCTGAAACAACTTTAACATTTTTCTTTTTAAGTACTGCTGCAGATCTTTCAGCTGCAGAACCTTCCCACAAATCCACATATCTAGTAGGTCCACCACCAGCAACAGTGTCTAATGGGACAGTTGCATCGAGTAATATTTTACCTTCAGCAAAATCTGCAATAGATTTTAAAGTTGGCATTTGAGCAGCTAAAGGTACAGTCAATATTAATATATCTCCTTTATCTGCTGCATCTTCATTTGCCATTCCTGATAAATTAGGAATATCATCTTTTTCTAAAAGTTCTTTTACTTTTTCAACTGCAGCTACAGCTTTTTCTGCTTTTCTTGAACCAATAATAACTTCTTCACCAGCTTGTATAAATCTAATTACAATTCCTAAACCTTGATCTCCAGTTCCACCTAATACTGCTATCTTCATTTAATCACCTATGAGTTAATAAAAAGTATAATTATATTTTATATTTTTATTATAATTATAAGTTTTCATCAATAATAACTACAGGCTTGATTAAATCCCTAGGTTTTTCTTTCATCAAAAGTAGAGCTTCTTCTGTTTTATCAAATCCATGGAAAACATGTGTTGCCATTAATGCAGGGTCCATTCTACCATAAGTTACAATATCAGCTAATTGTTCCATTCTAGTTCTTCCTCCAGGACATAAACCAGTTGCAAAATCTTTATCAGCCATACCAAAGCCCCAACCTTCACGACAAATAGGCAAGGTTTCTCCACTTCCAAAGTAATTAGCATTTGAAATCATAGAACCAGGTTTAGCTGCTCTAACTGCATCTAATATAATATCTTCACCACCACCAGCTATAATAACTGCATCTACACCATCACCACCAGTAGCTTCGAGTATTTGCTCATCAGTTGGTCCTTCTTTATAAGAAATCATATCAGTTGCACCATATTTTTTAGCTACTTCTGAAGCTTTAGGACGAGTTCCTACTGCAAAAATTCTTCCAGCACCTTGTAATTTAGCACCTGCAATAGCTGACAATCCAACAGGACCAATACCTAATACAGCAACAGATCCACCCATTGGAATATTAGCATTTTCTGCACCCATAAAACCAGTTGATAACATATCAGGAATCATAACAGCCGCTTCAAGAGGCATTCCTTCAGGTAAATGAGCAAGATTTGCATCTGCAAGATTTACATGGAAATATTCTCCAAATACACCATCTTTAAAATTTGAAAACTTCCATCCACCAAGAGGACCTCCACTTTGTGAAGGGAAACCTCTTTGTGCTGCATCACTATCCCAATCAGGAGTGATAGCAGGAACTATTACTCTATCTCCTGGTTTAAAATCTTTAACTTCACTTCCAACTTCATCAACTATACCTAATGCTTCATGACCTAAAATAAGATTATGTCTATCTCCAATAGCTCCTTCCCAAACTGTATGTATATCTGAGGTACATGGTGCAAGAGCAAGTGGTTTTACTAATGCATCACGAGGACCTATATCAGGTTTATCTTTTTCAATCCAACCAATTTCACCAATTCTTAACATTGCTAATCCTTTCATAATATCACCTATTTCCAAGTATCTTAGCATAAGTAATTAAATTATAATTTATTATTAGAATTAACTATAATTTAAAAAATTAAGGCTTAAATTAACATATTTGTATTTTAATGCTGAAAAATACAATTAAAAAAAAATAGCATTAGTTGTGATTCAAGTTAATATTTCCCCAGTTAAATTCTAAATATTTTCAACATATATTGCATGCCAAAATACCCATATTCATAAATATAATTGCTGACTATAAATACTTTGCCATTCGGACATATGAAAAATTAATATTGAATTGTTTTATTAAATTGTTTTTGATATAATAATATTCAATCAATAGAAAATATTATTATACATTCTTCATTTTCATTTCATGATGAAAATAAGCAAGCACAATAAATAAACATTTAAAAGGAGTTAATTTTAAAGAAAATAAAAAAATAAGCTAAAAAGTAATAAAAAATATATTAAATAGTATTACTAATTCATATAATACATCTTAAAAATAAGAGGTAATTATATGGATAATTTATTAGATTCCCCAACAAAAAGCATTTACGAAGTTTCAAAAATAATACCAGAATATAAAGTTTTAAAATCAAACTATTCTCCTCAAGAGAAAATATTATTAGAAGAATTACGAGAAAATCTAGTCAACAAAGCAATAAGTTCTGAAAATAATCCTCAAATATTAGATGCAAATCTATTAAATGATATTAAAGATTTCCTATATTTAAAAATTGACAATAGCTATTTAGATATAAGTTTTGATAAAAAATATTTAAATGAATTATCTAGTAAGTTTTTTCAAGATATTATAGGTTATGGTGAAATAGACCCATTAATCAAAGATGATATGCTTGAGGAAATTATGGTAATAGGAATAAATAAACCAGTATTTGTTTATCATCGCAAATACGGAATGATGAAATCAGATTTAGTTTTTAAAAATGAAATAGAACTTGTAAATTTAATTGATTCAATTGCAAGACAAATTAATAGAAGAATTGATCAAGAGTCTCCAATACTTGATGGAAGATTAATTGATGGTTCTAGAGTTAATGCAACAATTAGCCCCGTATCAGCAGATGGCCCATCTCTTACAATTAGAAAATTTAAAAAAGATCCATTAACAATTATTGATTTAATTAAATCAAATACAATTAGTTCTGAATTAGCTGCTTTTTTATGGTTATGTATTGATGGAGTAGGTGTAAAATCTGCAAATGCAATAATATCTGGAGGAACAAGTTCAGGCAAAACTACAATGCTCAATGCATTATCTGTTTTTATAAATCCTAAAGAAAGAATAGTTACAATAGAAGATACATTAGAACTTCAAATTCCACATGATCATATTATAAGAATGGAAACAAGACCACCAAATGTTGAAAATAAAGGAGAGTTAACAATGAATGATTTAGTTAAAAATTCTCTAAGACAACGTCCTGATAGAATAGTTGTAGGAGAGGTAAGATCACATGAGGCAATAACATTATTTACAGCTTTAAATACTGGTCATTCAGTTTTTGGTACACTCCACTCCAACAATGCAAGAGAAACTATCACACGGCTTACAAATGCACCAATGTCTGTTCCACAAATAATGATTTCTGCATTAGATTTTATAATTATGCAAAATAGAATTTATAAATCTAAAGGAGAATCTGTTAGAAGAATAAGTGAGGTTGCAGAAATAGTAGGAGTTGAAGAAGGTACGATTCAATTAAATAAAATATTTCAATGGAACCCTGAAACAGATACAATAGATAATATTTCAATTGCAAGTAAAACAATAAATGAAATATCTAAAAAAAGTGGTATCTCAAATGAAATATTGTTTAATGAAATTGATAACAGACAAATATTAATAAATTATCTTGTTAGAGAAAATATTCGCTCCATTAATGATGTAAAAAAATATATCGAAAAATATTATATAGATTCTAATTCTGTATTAAATAAAATCTTATTAAATAGCTAAGGTGATTTTATTTTAAATAATTTTTTTATATTAATAGGCAATTTATTTTTTGAATTTATAAAAGCTTTTAAAAAAGTTCCAAATATTTTTAATAAAAATAATGAAGTAAAAACACCAATTAATGAAGATATTTCTAAATTAGAAAGAATATTAAAAAATATAAAAGATTTAACAAAAAATAAATCATTCCTATCTATAATAATCATGTTAATTTTAGGAATTTATTTAATTTTAGGTTTAGAAGTAGCTATGATTATTTTAATAATAATTTTAAACCTATTTTTTTTAAGTTTTAACTATTCTAAAATAAAAAAAAATAGAAAATATGATGATATTACAAATGAATTGCCTTATGCACTTAGACATATGAGCACAGATCTTAAATCTGGAAAAGGTTTACATGATACCTTAAATACAATAGCCAGTAATGATTATGGATCCTTTTCAGAAGAAATAAAAAGAGTTTTAGAAGAGATAAAATATGGTGAATCAACAGAAAATGCTTTAAATAATATGTCAGGAAGAATTGGTTCAAAAGGATTAACAAGAGCTATTACACAAATTATTATAACTTTAAAAGTTGGAGGAAATCTTGCAAATAGCTTAAATATTATAGCCGAAGATATTACATTTGATATTCATATGCAACTTAAAGAATATTCTCAAAAATTAAATGGATTTATTTTAATTTATACATTTTTAGCTATTTTAGGGCCTGTAATTATATTAATAATGCTCATGGCTGCTTCAACTATAATGGGAGATATAGTACCTGGAAATTTAATCTTAATATTATATATTTTGTTTTTTCCTATGATAGTAATATTTATGGGACTTTTTATAAAAAAACTAGAACCAAATATTTAAATAGGAATTTTAGAAGATGAATTTAAAGTATTTCTTAAATTATTGATGTTTTTAAACATGTGGACTGTTTTAAGTTCATTTTCTGTATCTATTAATATATCATATTTTAAAGAGGTCCAGAAATCTAATGCTCCTTTAAGTGTTTTATGAGTATGTAAATAAATTCCAATATAATCATTTTCCTTTGAAAAGATTTCTACTTTCTCTACAAGTTTACGTCCAATGCCTAATCGTCTATAATCATTATCTACAAATAATCTCCAAATACTTGATGTTAGATTATAAGAAAACATCCCCTCAAATTCTTTAAAATCTTTATCATATCCTCTTATAGCTATTGATCCTATGATTTTATTTTTTTCTTTATCTATAGCTATAAAAAAGTTATTTTTATTATTATCAATATATGTTTCTTTTAAATTTATAATATCCTCATGAAAATTAGGAACATAACCATATCCATATTCTTTTTTAATTTGATTAAATAAAAAATCTTTAACCATTTTAAAATCTAAATCAAGCTCTTTTAAAGATTTTATTTCAATTTTCATATTTTAACCTTTGAAGTAAAAAAGTAATACTTTTTTCAAAATCATTTAAATATAAGTATTACTTTTATTAATTATTTAAATAGAGTATTACTTTTTAGATGATTTTTAAATGATTAGTAATACTCTATAGAATGTTTTAAGATATATAATATTATTAATAAGGAAAATACTATATAAAACTTCTTATTTAATTTTAATAAGAACTAAAAAACTTTATTTAATATGAAGGATATAATATAATATACGTGATATTATGAGTTGTTATAAATACTGGGGCAAAATTGAAGAAATAGCTGAGGCTCTTTCATCTTACGGAGATTTAGATAAATATGGTGATTCTAAATTAGATAATGTAGATATTGATGAAATAATTAAACTTTTAGATGAAGTTGAAGTAATAGCTCATGATAAATTTATAGATTTTGATTCTGCAAAACATATTTTAGATGATGAAAAGATGAATAAAGCTTTAAAATTAATTAGAAAATTTTATGTTTATATTGGATCACGTCTTGAAACTGAAAATGCATTAAAAATAGCTAAATCTGATAATCCAAAAGAAACATTAGATTCATTTCATTTTTATGATAGATATATAGGTCTTATTGAAAACGAAAGTCAGTTAGTTAAATTTAATGATAAAAAAACATTTGTATTTGTTGGAAGTGGCCCTCTTCCTTTAACACTTATTATGTTTAATAACATCTTTGGATGTAAATGTATTGGAATAGAGCTAGAAGAAGATGTTGCTTCACTATCAAGAAAAGTATTAAAGAAATTAGGTCTTGATAAAGACATTGAAATAATAGTTGGAGATGAAAATTCAATTAAAGATTTAGATTATGATATTTTAATGGTTGCAGCTCTTGCAGAACCTAAAGAAAGAGTATTTGCAAATGTTTGGGAATTAATTGATGAGAAGACTCCAATCATTTATAGAACATATACTGGTATGAGAGCTATTTTATATTCACCAGTAACAGAAAAAGATACAAGAGGTTTTCATAAAGAAGTTATGGTCTTACCAACTGGAAATACCAATAATACCTCTGTTTTAATTAGAAAAATAATATAAGAGATTTATAATTAAATATTATTAATCTCTTCTAAATATACAACATCATCACATATCCTATTTACAAGATTTTTATCATGACTTACAACAAGAAGTCCTAATTGTCTTTCTTTAGCTATTTTTGTAACTAAATCCCAAATTTGAACTTGTGTTACTGCATCAAGCATTGTTGTAATCTCATCACAAATTAAAAATTTTGTCTTAGGAGATAATGCTCTTAAGACTGAAAATCTTTGAAGTTCTCCTCCAGACAATTCATTAGGCCATCTATTAAGCCAAGACTCTTGAATTCCAAAGTCATTTATAATTTCATTATCAACATTCCATGATTCAAACAAAATATCTTTCATTTTCCATTTAGGATTCATTGTTAACTCAGGGTGTTGAAAAATTAATTGAACAGGATTAAAACCATTTTTAATATTGTTTTCTGTTCCATCAATAGTAACTTTTCCTTTACTTTTGTTATATCCTGATAAGATTTTACATAAGGTTGATTTTCCACCACCACTATCGCCAACTAATCCTTTTATCTCATTACTTTCAAGTGAAATGTTTAAATCTTTAATAAGGTAATTTTTACTAGATGGATATTTGAAACTAATACCTTCTCCTTTTAATATCAATTTATCACCTTAGTTTCTATTTCCAATATTTCATCTTTATATTCATTAGCTCTAAAACATCTTACTTTTTTATTTGAAATGTCTACTAATGGAGGAATATTAACTCCACATCTTTCTGTAGGATTATCACATCTTTTATAATAAGGACAACATGAAGGAATCTCACCATGCAATGGTTGATGACCTTCAGTTAATTTAAAATCATTTTGAGGAAGAGCATGGTATAATGCCTTAGTATAAGGATGGATTAATCTTTTTCCATCTCCACTAAAATCTTCTGTATTAACTACTTCAATAACATAACCTGCATAAAAAATAGCTATTTTATCTGCAACATTCAAAGCTGCATCAATATCATGTGTAATTAATAATACTCCGACATTATCTTTTGCCATTTGTTTTATATGGTTTAATGTTTCTTTTACAGATTTTTCATCCAAACCTGGTGTTGGTTCATCAGCAATAACAAGTTTTGGATTATTCATTAAAGCTGTTGAAATTAAAACTCTTCTAGCCATTCCTCCAGATAATTGAAATGGATACATATCATCTACTTCTTCACCAAGTCCATATTTTTCAAATATTTCTCTTTGAAGAGCTTTTTTTTCAGCTTTTTCTGCATCATCAGAACATTCACCAATAACTTGTTCTGAAACTTTCATTAAAGGATCTAAAAATTTAACAGATTGAGGAATGAGTGATATTTCATCTCCTCTCAATTTTTCTTTTAAATCTTGATTTAGATTTTCACCACAGTAAGTCATTTCACCACTTAAATTAGCATTACTTGGTAAAATTCCTAAAATTCCATGTGCAAGTAAACTTTTTCCAGATCCACTAGAACCTAAAACTGCTACAATTTCACCAGAGGAAATTTCAAGTGATAAATCACTAATAACCTTTAATAAATTTTGTCTTAACCCAACAGTATATTGGAGAAAAGAAATTGATATATTTGAAACTTTTAATAATTCTTCTGACATTTAATTCCTCCTATTCATGAGCATTAGCTGGATCCAATAATTTTTGTAAATTATCCCCTATAACATCAAATACTAAAACTATAATAAGTAAAGCAAGACCAGGGAAAAATGCTAACCACCAAGCACCTGTAGCTAAATATTTCATTGATTCTGATAAAATTATCCCAATTGCAGGTTCATGAGGAGAAAGACCAAATCCTAAAAACGTTACACTCGCTTCGTGCATTATAGCATGTGGGAATACTAAAATAGTACCTAAAATTATTTGTGTTAATATTAAAGGAAATATATGTTTTCTAGCTATCCATAATTTTGATTTTCCAAGATTTTCAGATAAATGAATATATTCTGAAGTATTAATTTGTTTTATTTCTGCTCTTAACACTCTTGCAAGAGACGTCCAATGAGTAAAACCAACAGCAATAATAACTCCAAATGAACCTCCACCCAAACATAATGAAATTAATATAATCAGTAATAAATGAGGTATTGAAGCAAATAAATCTATTAACCAATTCACAAAACTATCTAAATATTTATTTAAACTAGAAAGTAATCCTAAAATTACAGCAATAATAGTACTCATAATAGAAGCAAATGCACCTACTTGAATACTAAGACCTAATCCTTTCATAGTTCTTGTAAACATATCTCTACCCATCCAATCAGTACCAAAAATATGTTCTAAAGATGGAGCCATGTTTCTTAAAGGAAAATTAGTAGTTATTGAACTAACATCAATGAAAAAACTATTAATTACAATTACAAGTAAAAATATTACAGTTAAAAATATAATTAATATAGTTTTAGCTCTTAAATTCATTTTTTTAAATGAATGGCTATATTTTTCATTATTCATCAGCTTCACCTTCTTTAATTCTTGGATCAACAAAATTATATATTAAATCTGCTATTGCATTACCACAAAAGACAAATAATGAACTAAATAAGACTATAGCTAATAGTAATGGAACATCACTTTTTAAACCAGCAGCTACGGCTGCTTGACCAATACCCGGATATGAAAATACTTGTTCAACTAAAACTGCCCCACCAAATAATTCATTAAATGATAAAAACTGTAAAGTAATAGCTGGAAGGAGAATATTTCTAATCCCATGTCTTTTTATTAAACTCCATCCACTTTCACCTCTTGCTTTTGCAAATAATATGAAATCATCAGATAAAACATTCACTAATTTATCTCTTGTATACATAGCTATTTGAGCAATTCCTAAGACACTTAAAGTTATTGCAGGTAAAATTAATCTATATAACCATTCGAAAAATGTTACATCTTCAGCTAATTTTCCAACAGGAACACCTAATCCCGTTGGGAACCATCCTAAATAAACAGAAAACACCATGAGTAAAAGTAAAGCTATCCAAAATGTTGGAGCTGCAAGTAAAGTATAACAATAAACTTTTACTACTTTATCAATCCAAGATCCTCTATACATTCCTGCAAGAACTCCTAAACCAAATCCTAAAACTCCTGAAATTAACCATGATGCAAACATTAATGTAAGTGATGCTAAAAATCTTTCAGAAATAACATCAATAACAGGTATTCTATAAATTAATGATACACCAAAATCTCCTTGTATTAAATTACCACCCCAATTAATTAATTTAGTAGTAATAGGTTCATTGACTCCCCAAAATGCTTGTAATTTAGCCACTTGTTCTGCACTAACTGCCATTTCACCAATATATGCCCTAACTGGATCGATAGGAGATAAATCAATTAAAATGAAACTAATTAATGATACTGCAAATAATAAGATTATGAGTCTTATAAATTTATATCCTAAGAATTTACCAAGTCTCTTATAATTCATTTAAATCACTAAGCAGTAGCATTTACTCTTTTCCATTCCCAAATATTTTGAAGAATATCTGCACCAGAGTTTTTAGCTGGAGTTCCCATATCTATACTTTCATCAACCATATAAAGATTATCATGAGAAACAATCCAAAGCCAAGTTGCATCACCAGCTGGTCCAAAACCAGTAGTTCCATCAAATGCAGCTTGTTTCCATAATTCATTAGATGCACCTTCATCAGATGTAACAAGAGCTTGATCTAAATAACTATCCACTTGAGAATTGTTATATAATCCTGGATTCATATAACTGTCATCAGCTTCTTTACTATGGAATTGTAAATAAACAGAGTGATATGGGTCTATGGAACTTTGTTGGAATAAGACTGCAGAACTATATTGATTTTTATAAATGTCATCCCAATCAGTTCCAACTAGTTCAGCTTCAATACCTATTTCTTTAGCTTCTTCAGAAATAACAGTAGCTAATGCTTGTCTTACTTGATCATCCGCAGTATAATAAATTTTAAATGATGCTTTTGTACCGTTTTTATCTACAATTCCATCACCATCTGTATCTTTCCATCCTCCTTCTTCAAGGATTTTTTTAGCTTCTCCAACATTAGAATCATTAACTTTTGCATCAGGATTACCATAATCTCTTGAATCTATTCCAGTATATTCAGGACTTCCATATCCATAATAAATTTCATCGACTATTTTACTACGATTCATTGCAGTATTTAATGCTTTTCTAATAGCTATATCAGCTGTTACATTATTACCTATTTTATCCCCATCATCAGATGTTAATCCAGTATCATTTTGAATAGGGAATGAAATTCCTTGAGCTCTTCCAGAAGATAAATTAATTAGTTCATAACCCTCAACGTCATTATCTACTTGTGTTATATCAATTCCTGCAATATCTACATCACCAGATTTTACAGCAGATATAGAAGCATCTCCTTCTAAAAAGAGCATAGTGATTTTTTTGAAAAATGGTTTTTCACCATAATAATTTTCATTAAGTTCAAAAATAGCTTGTTGACCTTTATCCCACTGAACTAATTTATAAGGACCTGAACCAATAGGATTTTCCCCATATGTTTCATTATCATAACTTGCTTCTGGAACAATACCAACATATCTTAATTTCCATATAAATGTTGATTGAGCTTCTTTAAGATCAAACTCTACTGTTTTATTATCAATAGCAGTTGCTTTATCTAAATTAGACATATCTAATTCTGAATTACTATGTCTAGCTTCATTAAAAGTGAAAGCTACATCTTCTGCAGTTAAAGGTGTACCATCAGAAAATTTAACATCATCTCTAATATGTACTATCCATTTTTTTCCACCATCTTCAACTTGATAATCAGTAGCTAAATCATTTATTATATTTCCATCATCGTCTGATTTAAATAAAGTACTTTGAATAAGAGGTTCAAAATTTACATGCCCACACCCCCAACCTGTAAGAGGATTAAAACCTGTTTCTGGTTCTCCAGTATGAGAAGCAGCAGTCATAACTAATTCATCTGGTGCTCTTTCAACAGAAGTACTAGTAAAAAATAATGCTCCGCCAATAATACAAACAATTATTACAGCTAAAGCACCAATTAAATATTTTTTTTGCATTTCCATATCTCCATAATTAATAAGATTTAATAATTTTAAAAAAAAGTAATACTTTATTTATAAATAATCTCCAAAAAAGTAATACATTTTCATATTTTTTTATTATACAGTTAAGTTACATTATTTATTATAAATAGCTTTCTAAAAAAAAAGAAAAAGTAAATTTATTATGAATTTACTCTTTTCCAATCATAAATATTTCCAAAAATATCTCCACCATGAGGTTGAATAGTGGTTGTATTTTCTGAAATATCTAATGTATTATCAACAAAATAAGGATAATCAACAAAAACTGTCCATAACCATGGTGCATCTCCTTTTGGTGAAATTCCATTACTACCATCCCATGATACTTGTGACCATGAAGAATAAGATGATTCTTCACTAGATTTCATAGCTTGATCCATATGTTGATTTACTTCAGAATTATTATAATATGATGGATTATCATATCCATTTCCTGCAAAATCCCCATAATATTGATGATATAAAGAAGAAGGATCTACACTAGCATATCCCCATACAACACCATTTGAAACTTTTTGGCTATCAATTTCATCCCAACTTTTACCTTCAGCTTCAATTTCTATGCCAAATTCTTTTGCTTGTTCTGCAACAGAAATAGCAATTGCTTGACGAGTTGTATCTTCGGAAGGATAGAATACCTTGAATGTTGCTTTTGTACCATTTTTCTCAACTATTCCATCATTATCTGTATCTTCCCATCCTCCTTCTTTTAATATTTGTTTTGCTTGTTCAATATCACCATCTTCAATAGCTGCTTCATCATTACTCCAAGGTAAAGCAGAACCAATTCCATCAAACGATTTATTACCTTGGCCATTTAAAGGACCATCAATTAAATCTTGTCTATTAATACCATAATTTAATGCTTTTCTAATATTTTCATCAGCAGTAACATTATTTCCAATAGCATATCCATCTTCAGTAGTATTGCCTTCATTTGGAACTACAGGTAAAGAAATTCCACGAGCATCAACAGAATCTAAAATAATTGCACTCATATTTGAAATATCTTCTTTTGCATAAGATAATGGAACTTCTGCAATATCTACTTCTCCATTTTTAGCAGCTGCAAAAGCTGCATCATTTTCTAAAAATAAAATGGTTAATTTTTTAAATTCTGGCTTTTCATTATAATAATCATCGTTTAATTCAAAAATAGCTTGTTGACCTTTATCCCACTGAACAAATTTATATGGTCCTGATCCAATAGGATTTTCCCCATAAGATTCATTGTTGTATGATGCTTCAGGAACAATACCTAAAACACAAAGTTTATTAATAAATGTAGAATCACTATCACTTAATTTAAATTCTACAGTAGTATCATTAATTGCAGTTACATTTTCCATACTAGATAAATCACATGCAGCTCCAGATTCTTTAGCTTCATTATATGTAAATGCAACATCTTTAGCTGTTAATGTTGTATTATCATGAAACTTAACATTATCTTTAATATTTACTGTATATGTTTTTAAATCATCACTAACTGAATAACTTTCCGCTAAATCATTATTTAAAGACATGTTACCAGTTCTTTTTAAAAGTGTACTTTGAACTAATGATTCAGTTCCTGATGAACTTCCCCATCCTTGAATAGGATCAAAACCTGTTTCTGGTTCTCCTCCATGCGCTCCTACAGCTGCAACTAATTCATCAGGATTTCTCTCAACAGAAGACCCTCCTAAGAAAATAGCTGCCCCAGCTATACATATAACTAATACAATTCCTATTATTCCAAGATATTTTTTATCCATAATAACTCTCCATTATAATCATATTGCAAAAGTATTACAAATTTTAAAAAATTACATCAATGAGTAATACTTTTTAATAATAAATTATTATTAATGCAATAAAAAATAGTTATGTTTTTGAATATATAAAGATTTCGAAAAAAAAATTAGAAAAATAAAAAAATTAAGAGAAAAAGGAATTTAGTCCTTTTGAAGCTATCAATTCAGCGAAAGCTCCTTGAGGAGTCATAACAATATTACCTTTGGAATATTGGTCAAAAGCTGTTTCAATCATTGTTGCTCTTTTTGTAGGATCATTAGCAGATTCTGCAACAGCTTTAGCTACTTCCATAACTGCATCTCCTCTTGAGAGACCATCAGAATCTTGTTCATCTCGAATAAAATCAATTCCAGTACTATTAATTTCTTGTCCATTAACTTTTAATGGACTTGCAGCTGCAAGAATAGAATCTAAAGCTTCAGAATTTACAGCAACCACCGCATCAATAGATACATTTTTTTGATATTCTACAATTTCCTTAGCATACTTCATAGATTGCTCATTATCTTCATACCAAAAAGCATCATGCAATAGCAATTTTTCACCTGCACCCTGTTCTTGGGCTTCTTGAGGTTCTGTTGCATTTGGATGTGTTAGTCCAGAAGGATAAATCGGAGTATATCCTGTTAAAGTACCATTATTTAATTCTATAATAAATGCCATGTCACAACCACCCATTCCAGGCCTAGGTTCTCCTTCATCAACCGCACATACAAGTATATTTTTTTGACCTGTAGAAAGTTCCCCTTCATTGTCAAAAAATAATGCACCTCCAGTAACAATAATCAAACCGATTAAAATCACTAACAAGTTTGCAATAATAAGTTTTTTGGTACGTTTCATAGCATCACTCAATATTATAAAGAAATCATATAATTAAACTATAATACTATCTGTATTACATTATACTTAAACTTAAGCTTTTTATAAGATATTTTGACATTTAAGTAAAAATAAGAAAAATATATATAATGAGTGTAATAAATTTAAGTTTACCTAAAATATATTTAGGGATATAATATAATAAATAAGGAGAGAAAAAATATGAAAGATACAATTGAAAAATTATACGACCATAAAGAAGCTTTATTATTTTGTGGAGGAATTGCAGCAGCAATTATAGGTAAGAAAGTACTTGAAAGTGAAAAAGTTAAAAACACAGCAGTAGATACAATGGCAAAAGCTATGGTGATTCAAAAAGATGCTGAAGAATCTTTCCAAAATATGAAAGACAGTGCTGAAGATATCTGCCATGAAGCTGAAGAAAAAAATAAAAAAGAAATATATATTGAAGACAAAGATGAAAAAAAGTCTAAAAAATAACTTTTCTAGAGCCATTATATGAAATTTGAAATCGTATATGACAAAGGAACACGAATAAGGTTAAGATTAGGAAGATATGCTTTTAATCAAAAAGAAGGATATGGGTTATCTGAACTAATACTTAAAAAGAAATGTGTCAAATCTGTAATAACTACACATACAAACGGAAGCATTCTTATTGAATATGATGATGTATCCAATAAAAATAATATATTAAAATTTATTTCTGGAATTGGAATAAATGATATTTATGAAGCTGAAGGTAGTGAAGAAGATTCCATAAGAGCTATTGATAATGAATTCTATTTTAAATTAACTAAAAAATTATTCACAAGATTATTTTTTAAAATATTCTTACCAATACCAATGAAAAATATCATAACAATAGCTAGATCATTTAAATATTTAAAAGCTGCTTTAAATAGTATATTGCATTTAAATATGAATGTTGATTTACTTGATGGATTAGCTATTGGTGGCACATTAATTGACAAATCTTATTCATCAACATCATCTATAATGTTCTTATTATCAATTTCTGATTTATTAGAAGAATATACAGTTAAGCGTACTAAAAATACATTAGAAAATAGTTTAGCATTAAATATAGATAATGTATGGGTTGTTGATGATGATGGTAATGAAATCAGCCAAGCACCTTCAAAAATCAAAAAAGGAGATAAAATTAAAATCAGAACTGGAGAAATAATTCCAGTTGATGGTAAAGTTCTTGATGGAGAAAGTATGGTTAATGAAGCTTCTATGACTGGAGAACCATTAGCTATTCAAAAAAATATAGGCAAAACAGTCCATGCTGGAACATTTATTGAAGAAGGCAATATAACTGTTGAAGTTGATTCTGTAAATGAAGATACAAGAATTAATAAAATTGTTAAATTAATTGAAGATTCAGAAAATTTAAAAGCAAATGTTCAAAGTAAAGCTGAAAGATTAGCAGATACTATTGTACCATTTAGTTTATTAACAACAGCAATAGCTTATTTATTAACTAAGGATTTTCAAAGAGCATTATCTGTATTAACTGTAGATTTTTCATGTGCTATTAAACTAGCTACACCTCTTGTTGTAATTTCAGCTATGAGAGAAGCATCTAATCATAAACTTCTAGTTAAAGGAGGTAAATTTTTAGAGGCATATGCTCAAGCAGATACTATAGTATTTGATAAAACAGGTACACTAACTAATGCATCTCCAAAAGTTGCTAAAGTCATTCCTCTTGGAAAACATTCAAGAGAAGAGATTCTAAAAATGGGGGCATGTATTGAAGAGCATTATGCCCATAGTGTTGCAAGAGCTATTGTAAAACAAGCTGAAGAAGAAAACTTAAACCATGCAGAAGAACATGCAGAAGTTGAATATATTGTAGCTCATGGTATTGTTACTCACTATGGTAAAAAGAAAACAATAATTGGCAGTAAACATTTTGTTGTTGATGATGAAAATGTTAAATTTACTAAAAAACAAGAAAAAATTGTAAGTAAACATGCTGATGATTATTCTATAGTATATTTGGCAATTGGTAAAAAATTAGAAGGTATATTCTGTATTGAAGATCCTGTTCGCGATGAAGCTAAGTCTGTTATAGCTAAACTTAAAAATTTAGGTATAAAACATGTTGTTATGTTAACAGGAGATAGTGAAAATGCAGCTAGTCATGCAGCTAAAGAATTAGGAATTGATGAATATAGATCACAAGTTCTTCCTGATGATAAATCTAAAATTATTGATGAATTTAAAAGTAAAGGAAACAAAGTTATAATGGTTGGTGATGGAATTAATGACTCACCTGCATTATCTTGTGCAGATGTTTCTGTATCTATGAAAAATTCATCAGATATAGCCCGTGAAGTAGCTGATATTTCTCTTCTATCAGATGATTTAAATGAGTTAATTACTTTAAAAGTTCTAAGTCAAAAAATGTTAGATAAAATCAATAATAATTATAAAATGATTGTATCTATCAATTCATCATTAATAGGTTTGGGAGTTTTAGGAACTATAACTCATACAAGTTCTTCTCTTTTACATAACTTATCTACTATGGGAATTGGTCTTTTAAGTATTAGGCCTTTGTTAAATGAAAAAGAACTTTCTGGAGAAATTTAATTTTCTCCTATTATTTTTTTTAAAAAAAAACTTATTTTTAATAGATTTTTAAAGTTGTTTATATTGAAAGTTTGAATTATAATTTATAATTTTAAAAAAATTAATTTAATTAAAATATATTTAGATTTAATTTAAATAAGTAGATATGAAAAATAGTAATTTAATTATAATCTTATCAGCATGTGTTTGTTAATTTAATAAAAAAAATATTTATATTACTAATAAAACACCTAAAAATGCTCCAGATATTGTTGCAATTAGATTTACATGTTCATTTTTTAAAACACCTTTCCTCTCAAGAACTGCACCAAGAATACTGTCAACAAAGCACCCTAAAGTTCCTGCAATAACAGCTACTTTAATAGATACAAAAGGATCAGATATTACACCTAAAATAAACCCAACAATTCCAATGACTCCAGCACCCACAATTCCTACTGCGGTTCCTAAAATAGAGATAGCTCCATCAGTTCCAGGTTCGACTTCTTCCATTGTAGTTATAAGTCTTGGTTTTTTTAAAATACCGATCTCACTAGCTAAAGTATCAGATGTTGCTGTTGCAACTGCTCCAATAAATCCTCCAGCAAATGGTAAATAATAACTTCCAAATGCAGCAAACATAAATGCTACAATACCATTAGAAATAACGTTAATTGCATTTCTTTGGCCTTCATATTTACCTAAACTCCTTTTATAAGGTTTAGCAAATTTAGTTGCAAAAAGGCTTAAAATCAAAAATAGTAAAATTATTAAAAGCCATGAGACACCTGCTGAGAAGATTATAACAACACCCATGACAACCATGAAAAGAGATCCTAAAAAGTCTAAAGCTCTACGTTTATAAGTAATAAAACCTAAAATAAAGAGAATAATAACATATCCCCAATTAATCATTAGTTTATCCACTTTAGAACCTCCAAAATAAATCAAAAATAGTAAAAATTAAAAAAAAAGTTAAGAATATCTATTCTATAACTTTACTTTTAATGATTTCTACTCTTTTAAGAGGGTAGATTTTCTTAGCATTGTGATAAATCTCAGATGCTAATTTACCATTAACAGTAGATTCTATGAGATCTTCGAAGCTTTTTTCTTTAGCTACTTCAGTTAATAACTCTTGAACAACTTCTCTCATATATTTTTGTTGGGAAGATTTAGATCTTCTTGTAGTTACTGCTAAAACATGGAGTTTTACTTTGTAATCATCTTTAGTTTTTACAATTTTGGAAACATCAATTCTACTAGTTCCTCTTCTAATCATACTTCTAACATAATCTGTAGTAGTTTTATGTCCTGTAAATTTAGTGTTAGCTGTATCCCCTGCAACATTATCTACTTCAAATCGTAATTTAATGTATTGTTTAGAAAAATCACCAGTTAATTCTCTCATAGTAACTTCGACTCCTCTACCTATAAGAAAATCAGGGTCTCTTGAAGGAGTTTCACCAATTTCTTTATCTCCAAATCCAACAGGAGTTTTAATTGTATACCAAGATTTTTCTTTCCATGTATCACGTACTCTACGTCTTGCTTTTGCCATTGTATCACATTTTGTTTTATTTTTTTGTAATTAATTTTATAATAATAATTAAAACAAGATAGCTATTGCTAAATGTTTTAGATTCTTAAAAAATCATCTGTCATTATGATATCTAATCTTTTATCAAATAAGCTATAAAATAATCTAATAAAATAATTTTATAGAAAATATCATAATATTTTCATGAATAGAATCAATCTATTCTCTTTTAAGTTATTTTAAGTAATATTAATCTAATAAGTTTTAAAAATATAAAACCCGCCCAATAAGGTTATTAATAATTTTTCAATTTATTATATTTAAAAGTTTTTAAAAAACATATCCAAATTAATATAAATAAATTATTTAAAAAAAATAAAAATCCTTAATAATAATTAAGGATTTACAGTAATATTATTTGAGGTTGAATAACCATTATACATTGCTGTTGCAATATAACTACCAGGATTAAGATTAATATTTAATTTAGCTATTCCATTACTATCAGATATTCTAGAATAAATTACTCCATTAATATTTATTCTAACAATCACATCAGATAACGGTTTACCTAAATTATCTAATACTGCAACTTCATATTGTTCACTATTTCCAAAATTCTTAATTAAATTCTTACCATATAAAATAGGTATTACTTCAATGATACTACTTATTTTTAAGTCGCTTTCAGGGTGTTCAACAGTAGCAACATATTTACCTGGATCTAAATTAATATTTAATGTTGCAATTCCATCTTTATCAGTTAAACGATAATAAATTACTCCATTTATATTTATAGATACATTTTTACCTGCAACAGAGTTATTATTACCATCCACCACAGTAATTTTATATTGAGTATCATTTTTATAGTGTTTAGTGATATTTTCAATGATTATAGTTGATAAAACATTTACATTACTATTATTTTCAGATTCTGCATATTTACCAGTTCCATTAAAGTAAACAGAAACTTCATATTTACCAGGACGAAGATTAATATTTAACTCAGCATTACCATTTTTATCTGTAATTTTCATATAAGATATGCCATTAATTTTTATATATACATTCATTTCAGATAATACTTCAAAATTAGAATCAAATAAAGTAATTACATATTTACTTCCATTTTTATAATACATTTCTAAATCATTTACTTTAATAATAGTATCTAAAAATTCTGAAACTTTAAAACTAGTAGAATAATTAGAAGAAGCATATTCACTATTACCTCCATAATAAGCACTTATATTATACTTTCCATTAGGCAAATCTGGAATTATAAAAGAAGCTATTCCATTAATAACATTTATATTTAAAATTGTATCATTAAATAAGACTTGAACAATAGCATTTAATTTATTATCTTCAAAATCTGTTAAATAAATAGTTATTGTAACATTACTACCTTCAATAACATTTTTAGCATCTATTAATAATTTAGATTCTTTAAAGGAAATTATTTTTCCATTTCGAATATTAGATTCATTTCCTCCACCATTATAAATTCCAGTAACAGTGAAATTTCCTATAGTCGTAACAGAATATTCATAAAAGCCTTTACCTTCTATAATTTCAACAATAATATTTTGTTTTTCACCAATAGCCATGTTAACAAATTTTCCAGTAATAGGATTTTTATTATCATCAGTAACAGTGACATTTATGGTTATTTTTGAGTTAACAGTTGTATAAATTGTATCTCCATTGATAAATGTGACTGTGGGATTTATAATAATATTATCATTGTAAATATAATTTTCTAGTTCCTCTGCAAGACAATTTTCCATAATATTGTTTTTTAAATACATTGTGGCATTATTATAAATAGCACCACCAATATTAGATGCTAAATTACCAATAAATTCTGAATTAGTTATATTTACTATATTTATAGGATTATAAGTTGCATTAACATGATTAAAATCATATTTCATACTAGCTATAGCTCCACCATACTCAGCATTATTATTTTCAAATACAGAATTAGTAATATATAATTTACCTCCATCAATATTAACTTCTTCAGGGTCTAAAATAGTATAATTTCCAGGATTAAAAATAGCTCCACCATAAGTAGCATGATTATTTTTAAATATAACTGTATCTATAATTAAATTACCACCATCATAAAAATCAAAAATATCATTTGCATAATCATAAACACAATAACCATTAAGTATAGCTCCACCATAGCTAGCATTATTATTGTAAAAATTAGAATTCGAGATTTTCATTTCTCCTGTATTAACAATTGTCGAAGCATATATATTTTCAATACTTTTTACATTATTATTTTCAAATAAACAACCCGAAATAACATGATTTCCTGCAAAATTAAATATAGCTGATAATGAAAAAGTATTATTAATAAAATTACTGTTTTTAATCATAGCTTCAGAATTTCTTATTGTAAAAATAACATATTGTGAAACAGTATTTGTGAAATTTGAATTATTAATATTAATTTTAAAAGGATTATTACCTGAGAAACCTTTTATAATAACAGCTGTGTTATTTAAAAAATTAGAATTATCAATATTAAGTTCAGAAAAACTCAATTGGATAAGGCCCATTAATTCATTTTTAGCAATATTATTTGAAAAATTAGAATTGAATATATTGATTTTTGAAATTTCTGGTTCTACACCTGATGAAATTATAACTACTCCCGCATCATCCATATTATTAGAATTCAAATATGAATTTTTAAAAATACAATTATCAATTAATGTTTCTCCACTATTAGGTTTAGATGTTTGATCCCATAAAACTCCACCTTGATTATATGCACCATTATTAGTGAAATTTGACATATAAACTTTTAAATCACTATTAAATTTAAATATGACTCCTCCAGCATTAGCTATAGAGTTTTCAAAATTAGATGCATAAACTGTTAAATTAGAATAAAATAAACTAATTGAACCTCCAGAAGGCATGAATTGTCCTTCTTCAATATTGAAATATTTTAAATAATTACCAGTAAAATTTGTTTTATTAATTTTTAAAGTTCCATTAAATACAGCTATAGCTCCACCATATTGTGTTGCATAGTTTTTATAAAATGTAGAGTTATTTATTTCAATTTTAGAATTTAGACTATAAATTCCTCCTCCACTAGAACTATTAAAATTTTCCTCATCAATTTTTAAAAATATTGATGCATTATTATTTAAAAAGTTCGTATTTGTTATAGTAAGATTACTATTAGAAATATAAATTCCAGCACCATTAAATGATTCTGAGCTAGTTTTATTAGAAATAAAATTATTTAAAAAATTAGAATCTATAATGATTATTGTAGAACTATTTGAATATATAGCACCACCATTAGAAGCAGAACTATTAATAAAACTTACATTTATTAAAGTTAATGCTCCTCCTTTTGCAACGTTTATTGCCCCACCTACTTCATTATATGAATTTTTTAAAATTAAATTTTTTAAGGTTAAATTACCATCAGATCCAATATTAAATATTCTTACTTGTTTTTCTGCGTTAATACCATCAATATATGAACCATTTCCATCTATTGTTTTAGTTGAATTAATGACAATACCATTTTCATATTGGTTAAATTCTGCATTAGCTAATTTATAATTTGAATCTAATATTATATTAGAATCTGAATTTATTTTATTATCTAAAGTAGTAAAATTTCCATCTTCAGCATTTATTACATTAAAACTTAAAAATAATATTAATATAATTAGTGTTAAAGAAAAAATTCTATTAAAATTCTTTATTTTCAAATTTTGCCCTCCTTTATTATATATTAAGTGGTTTATTCATAAATTTAGTATGTTCAAGATATCTATTTAAAACATCTTCAACAGTTCCTTCATCTTGAACAAGTTTGATATTAGCATTATCTGCTTTCATTTTAGATTTAAACCCGAATTTTAAAGAAATTATAGCCTCACAATCTTTTGCAGTATCTAGTACTAAGCTTCCTGAATGTTTTTTAGAAGTATCTACGCCCGTTTTTCTCTTTTCAAGAAAAACAAACTTATCTTCTTCAAGTTCATAAATATATAAACAAGTAGCTTTTCCAAGATGTGAATCTACAACTTCTCCATTTGAACTTGCAACAGCTATTTTCATTATAAAACCTTAATTTATTTTTTTAATTAATTTAGCTACATTTTCCCCAAATAGTTTTATAGTATCGATTCCTTCTGAATCCTCTGAAGATGTTCCTTCTGGGCCTGCAAAAACCATATTCCAATAGTTACTTCCAACTATAATCATATTATTTATATTAAAAAACATAGACATTTCTTGTAAAGTTAATGTATGTCCACCACGTCTTCCAACAGTTATTGGTCCGCCTACCATCCAATCTAAGAAATTATCTGTCCCTCTTGAAACTTTTCCTATTCTTTGAAGAGCTGCCATTATATCTCCTCTTGCTGTTCCAAAGTATACTGGTGCTGCAGGAATAAATCCATCTGAAACTCGTATTTTTTCAATAATTTCTTCTAATCCATCATTTAAAACACAATTACCCTTTTCAACACATTTATTACAAGCAATACATGATTTGATGTTTTTACCTCTAAAAGAAATAATTTCTGCATCAACTCCATTTTTTTCTATTTCTTCTCGACATGCATTTAAAACATCAAATGTATTACTTTCTTTGCGAGGACTTCCACATAATAAAATAACTTTTGACATAATTCATCTCCTTTTAGCTCTTTTTAATAATATATTATATTTTTGTTTTTATTATAATATTTGCTTAAAGTAAAGTTTATATAACATTATGTTAAATATATTTAACATTCAATATAGGACGTGATTATATTAATACAAAAATAAAAGTGATCATATTATTTTTAGCTTCATTTATAACTAATTTATTTTGGTTTTTAGGAGTAATATTTGCAGATATTAGTTATTTAATAGTTTCTGCATTAATTTTAGTCATTTTATTACTACCATTTACTTTAAAAAACTATAATGAATTTGATAAATTCTTTAAAACTAGAAAAGGTAAAGTTATAGAAGATGAAAGACAAACATATATAAAAGAACAAGCAGGATATATGACTTATGGAATTACATTAACATTAGCAATTTATTCTTTAATAGCTATTTTAACACTTAGAAATCAATATCCAGAATATCAAATAATAGTATATCCCTTAATTATTTTCATAATACTTAGTTTTATCATATATGGAATTTCATCAATATATTATAAAAGAAAATACTAATAGGTCATTAAATGAAAAATAAATTGAAAGTATTTAGAGCAATGCAAGATATTACACAAGACGACCTAGCTAGTAGCTTAGGTGTAACAAGACAAACAATACTATCAATAGAAAAAGAAAAATATGACCCTTCATTAAAATTAGCATTTAAAATAGCTAAATATTTTAATGTTAATATAGAAGAAATATTTAGTGATGAAGATTAAACTTCTGCTCCCTCTAAAGCATTTAGGCAAGTACAATCTTCATTATCTTGAATTTTATTAATTGTTTTATAAATTAAATTTATTAAATCATTTCTTTTAAGTTCAACAAATTCAAAAACTTCGTCAATTGTTAATTTATCCTCAGAAATACCTGCTGCATAATTAGAAACCAAACATATTGATGAATAACAAATTTCTTTTTCTCTTGCAAGAACCACTTCAGGTAGCCCAGTCATTCCAACTAAATCTCCACCAAGTTGTTTAAACATTTTTATCTCAGCAGCAGTTTCAAAACGAGGCCCTTCTGTACAAACATAAACCCCATTTTTAATATTTTTAAAGTTTGAACTAATTAATTTATTTAAGCTAGGACAATATGGTTCTGTTACATCAACATGAACTACTTTATCATCATAAAAACTTGTAGGCCTATTTTTTGTAAAATCAAGAAAATCCGTAGCTATTGCAATATCTCCAGGAGCTATATCTTTATTTAAAGATCCTACAGAATTAGTAGCTATAATTTTACTCACTCCAATAGATTTAAGAGCATCAATATTTGCCTTATAATTAATCATATGTGGAGGAAGAGAATGATTAGAAGAATGTCTAGATATAAAAGCTACATCTTTTTCATTAATTTTTAAAATGCTTACTTTAACATCTTCACCATAGTTAGTTTTAACTAGTTTTTCTTCAATCGCGTCGGCAAGTTCAGTTAATTTATAAACTCCACTACCTCCAATAATACCAATCATATAATCATCCTTTAGTAACAGCTATTGGAACTACTTTAGCAACAAGTTTAGCTATTCCTACATCATCTGAAACTTTAACAACACTATCAACATCTTTATAAGCACCAGATGCTTCCTCAGCTATAACATTTTTAGTACTTGCTTTAATTTTAATTCCCTTATTTTCCAATTCAGATTCAATTTCTTGAGATGTATAATCTTTTTTAGCTTGTGTTCTACTTAATACACGTCCTGCACCATGTGCAGTTGAACCAAATGTTTCATCCATTGCTTTTTGAGTTCCATGTAAAATATATGAAGCTGTCCCCATAGTTCCAGGAATTAATACAGGTTGACCAACTTTTCTGTATTTTTCAGGAATTTCTGACCTTCCTGGTCCAAAAGCTCTTGTAGCTCCTTTTCTATGAACAACTAATTTAGATTCTCTACCATTTATATCATGAACTTCTTCTTTTACAATGTTATGAGCTACATCATAAATAATACTCATATCCATATCTTTAGCACTAGTATTCAATACATTTTCAAAAGATTCTCTAACCCAATGAGTAATCATTTGTCTATTAGCCCATGCATAATTAGCTGCTGCATACATTGCTTTAAGATAATCTTGAGCCTCATTAGAATTTAATGGTGCACAAGCTAATTGGCGATCTGGAATATCAATTTTATAATTTTTATAAGCTCTGTCCATTTTTCTTAAATAATCAGAACAAACTTGATGACCACAGCCTCTTGATCCGGTATGAATCATAATAGTAATCATACCTTCTTTAATACCGAATATTTCAGCTATTTCCTCATCATAAATTTCAGAAACTTTTTGAATTTCAATAAAATGATTACCTGAACCTAAAGAACCTAGTTGAGGAATTCCTCTTCTTTTTGCTTTATCAGATACCTTTTCACTATCTGCATCTTCAATACATCCATTTTCTTCAAGGTATTCAAGATCATCATCCCATCCAAAACCATTTTCAACTGCCCATTTAGCCCCTTTATCTAAAACATCATCAATTTCGTTTTCTTTGAGTTTAATTTTTCCTTTACTTCCAACTCCAGATGGAATATTTTCAAAAAGCTCAGATAAAAGATTATCAATATTATCTTCAATATCATTAAGTGTTAAATTAGTTCTAATCATTCTAACACCACAATTAATATCAAATCCAACCCCACCAGGACTGATAATTCCTAGTTTAGAATCAAAAGCAGCTACTCCCCCTATTGGAAATCCATAACCAAAGTGAATATCTGGAAGACCTATAGAATATTTTTTAATACCAGGTAAGCATGCAACATTAATTACTTGATCAATTGCCCCTTCTTCTAATTTTTCAAAGTTTTCCTTATCCATATAGATTCTTCCAGAAGAGTTCATTTTCTTATTAAATGATTCTGGAATTTCCCATATGTTTTCACTAATTTTAATAAAATTTTCCTTTTTATCCATATAACCACTGTAAAATTAATTCCTAATAAATGATAAAAGACCTGCAAGCAATAATAATAACATTCCAGGAATTCCTAAAAATGTTGCTCCAACAATTACCATAATCGCTGCAATAATAAATAAAAATCCAGCTATATAATTATCAACATTTACATAAAAACTTGCAAATATTCCAAGTAATGCTCCAATTAATCCTAAAATCCCTAATGTTATTGTAGTCTCTGATGCAAAACTTCCAATAAATACTATAAAAGAGCACCCGATTAAACTTAATAATCCTCCAACTATTCCAATAATAGTTTCAAGAATTCTTGTAGAATTTTTAATATATCTCATATTATCTAATACTATATTTATTTTTAATATTATTTAATTATTTTACAAATCTAGAATTGCTTTTGTCTGGTAAAATCCATTGTTTTTTGATACTTCCATCATATGAAAAGTAATAGCTTTTATTTCACTACCTCTTTCATGAATTTCCCAATTAATTTCTTCTCCTTCAATTGTAGCATTTAATTTAAAGCCATTTTCTTTTTTATAAATTTCAACATTAAATTTAGAAAATAACATGAATTTAACCTCATGTAAAAAGAGTAATTCTTCTAGAAAATCATATAAAAGAGATACTTCATCTTCTGATTCAATAGAAAATGTTAGCTTATTTATAGCTTTAATGTTATTTGTATCAGATATAACATTAAACATAGCTAGTCCTGCATTTTCAAAACTTTCATTTAGAGTCTCACCATAGGCGATAAAACCAATGTCTGCAGTTACATCGAAGTATTCGTAAGGATTTTTCATATTAATCATCAAAAATATTACTTTTCAAATGGGGTCTTTCTCTTCCTTTATATGAGTTTTCAAACAACATTAAACTAGTGATGTGATACTTATGTTGAAAAATATAGACAACAATTTGAAAGTCGATTTGAGAAAGAAAAACTCATTTAGAGATGAATTAGATTTCAGTATATACAATTTTAACTCTTGCATGGCAATACTATTTGTATTTTCAGTATTGCTTTTATCTATAATGGCTGTTGTTTCAGACCCAAATCCAAATATATTATTTGGAATTTAATATACTACCAAACCCTACTGATCAACAGTCTGTATAAAGCAATATACAAAAAGTTGAGTCATGCAATACTCAATTAAAAGGTAGGAAGTATATTATTTAATATTTTAAATAATAATATGTTACAAATTCCATAATTAACCCTGTACATATTATTATTTTAATTTTTATTTTTTTTATTTACAATTTTTATTAAATTCATCAGGAGAAAATCTTAAGATAACCTCACGAGAATTACCTCTAACACCTTTACCTGTGAATTTAGTGTCAATTAATCTTAAAAATTCTAGTTTTTCTAAAGTTCTATTAAATGTAGCATAGCTAACATCTTCTTTTTCTAAGAAAATTTCTGATAGCTGTCCAGCATTTAAAACTTCATTTGAATTTACTACAATTTCAAGTAAAGATTTTTCCACATCGTTTAAAGATTTTAAAGTTTCTTGTAAATTAATAGAACTTTGTGATGCAATAGCCTCATCTAAATGTTCTTGTTCTATTTTTCGAGAAGCATTAGCTTCTGCAATATTACCAGTTGTTCTAAGTAAATCAATACCTGTTCTTAAATCCCCTTTGTTAATAGCATATTCAGTAATCTCTTCAATAATTTCATCTTCAATAACTCCAGGATAAAATCCAACTTTAGCTCTATCTGATAAAATATCAAATACTTCAGAAAAAGTATATGGTTGGAAAGTAATATCTTGAGGAATAAAAACTGTGTTTACATTTTTATCAAATGCAAATCTAAGTTCTAAATCTGATAAAATAGCAAAAATCCCTGTTTTTGCACCAGGAAATTCTTCATAAGCCCTAAGTAAATCATAAAAAATCTTATTAGCATTTTTACTTTGAAAAAGATAATTAACATCATCAAAAGCTACAATTAATGATTTTTCTTCTTTTTGTAGATATTTCATTATTTTCTCATAAATTTTAGAAAAAGGAACACCAGTCTCAGGAGGAAGATGTCCAAATATTTTTTTATAAATTTGAGAGAAAATACCAAATCGTGTAGTGTGTAATTGGCAATTAACATAACAACAAACAACCTTTTCAGTATTTTTTCCAACAAGTCCAAATACTTTCTTAATAGCTGTTGTTTTACCCGTACCACAAGAACCTAATACAACTAAGTTATTAGGTTTTCCTCCACTAATAGCTGGTCTAATAGCCATAGCCATAGCTTCCATTTGAGTGTCACGATAATTAAAATTTTCAGGAACATAATCGGGATCAAATGCGTTTATATTTTGAAAAATGCTCTCATCATGCATTAAAATATCTTCAATTCCCATAATGAATATTTTATTTTAACTAATATAAATAAATTTTTTTAAAAAAATCTATTTTAATTTTTTAATTTTAATATTTTCATTATCAACAATCCATTGTGTAAGACACTCAGCATATTTTAATTTTTTAATTTTAATATCATCAGCTATTTCTGTATCATTTAAAATATTAGGTCTTGAAAACTTAGTTACAATATTTCCAAAATCCATTCCTGCTAAAACAATCTCACTAACATTTAAATCAACTGCTAAGAAGATTGCTCTATCTCCATCAGTAAACCCTCCAAAATTATAAAGATTTTTAATTGGTTTTGATTGTGTGGTTCCTAAAATATTATTAAATTTAAGAGTATGTTCACTTATTTCATTAGAATTATTTCCATGAGCATGAATTACCATTATAGATCCTTTTTTATTAGCTTTATATAGATCTTCTAATTTTCCATCTAAATCTGTAACAATAATATCAGGTACAAGATTTTCACTTAATAATGCTGAACTTGCACCATCTGCAGCTATTAAAATATAATCTTCTAAATCTTGACAATTTTTAATTATTTGTATATGTTTTAAAAGAGATGGGCCTGCACCAAAAACAATAGCTTTATCATAACTTTCAAATGTATCAATCAAATCATTAATCTTTAAAAAACTAATACCATCTAATAATTTACTTAATATAATAGCTGAATCTTCATCATCTTTTAAGGAAAAATTAAAATCATTTAATATTTTTTCATACCAAATTTGCCACTCACTCATTTGCATAATTAATATTTTGAAAATGAAATTATAAAAATTTTTAGACAATAAATATGTTTTAATAATATAAAAAAAATAATTTTAAATAGCTTAAAATTAAGCTTATTTAAATGTTTTATTGGAGGAAAATAAAAAATGGATGAAATATTATTAATGCTTCCAGGACCTACAACAGTTCCTAAAAGAGTCTTAGAAGCTATGTCCCAACCAATCGTCAATCATAGAAGTGCATTATTTGGAGATATATTAACCAAAACTAATAATTTGGTTTCTGAAGTATTTAAAACTGAAAATAAATCTTATACTATAACAGGATCAGGTACTGCTGCAATGGAAGCAGGAATTTCAAGTATTGTAAATCCTAATGAAAAAGTATTAAGTGTTGTTGGTGGAAAATTTGGTGAGCGTTTTATGAAAATAGCTCAGTCCCATAATATAGATGCTAAAGAATTAACAGTTGAATGGGGAACAGCTGTTGATCCAAAAGATATTAAAGAAGCATTAGATGAAGATGAAGATATTAAAGCTATTACTGTAGTTCATAATGAAACTTCAACTGGAGTAGCTGCACCAATTAAGGAAATTGGAAAAGTAATGAAAAATTATGATGCATTATATGTTGTTGATACTGTTTCATCTTTAGGCGGAGATTATGTTGATGTAGACGGATATGGAATTGATGTTTGTGTAACTGGTTCTCAAAAATGTCTTGCTGCACCACCTGGAATGGCTGCAATAACTTTAAGTGATGATGCATGGATTGCAAATGAAAATGTTAATTCTAACTCTTATTATTTAGATATGAAAGCTTATAAAAAAAGTGGAGATAAAACTCCTCCTGAAACACCATATACTCCATCAGTATCATTAACATATGCATTATATGAAGCATTAAAAATTGTTAAAGAAGAAGGGATTGAAAACAGAGTTGAACGTCATCATAAAGCAGCAAAAGCAACTGTTGAAGCAGTTAAAGCTCTTGGTCTTGAATTATTCCCAGATGAATCCGTTTCTTCTGCTACAGTTACTGCAGTTAAAATGCCAGAAGGTATAACTGATAAAGAATTTAGAGGAACTACAAGAGATAAATTTGGTGTTGAATTAGCTGGTGGTCAAGACCACTTAAAAGGAAATGTATTTAGAATAGGACATATGGGTGTTGTTTCTTATAAAGAATTAGCTATTACTTTTTCAGCTATTGGTATGACATTAAAAGGACTTGGAATTGATGTTGACTCTGGTGCAGGTGTTAAATCAATTACAGAATCATATTTATAAAATTATTAAAAGGAAGTGTGAAAATGCAAGCAGATGATGTAAAAACAATTGTTGATGAATTACATAAATTAATTAACATAAAAAATTTTGTAGGAGAATCAATCGAAACTGAAACCGCAACTCTTATTCCAGTAATGAGAACTGGTATGGGTTTTGGATCAGGTTCTGATGCTGTTGAGAAAACTGGAATGCAAGCTATGGCTGCAGGAGCTGGTGTTGAACCTGTATCAATGGTAGTTATATTAAAAGGTGTTGAAGGGCCTGAAAGTGTTAGAGTATTAAATTTATCTAAAGGAAATGATTTAAATAAAGCTCTTAGTGATTTAACTCCTGTTATAACAGAACTCATAAAAGAAATTATCCCTAAAGATGATGATGACGATTATGATGAAGGAGAATACATACCTCCAAATAAAATTGAAATCAAAGATGAAGAATAATTAAAGAAAGGGATACATTGGATTTTATAAATTTTATTTTAGGGATTATTTTAATAATTCTTATAATAATTTTTATATTTTTAATCCTTGGAATTAGAATAATTATAAACTTAAATAAAAAAGAATCAACTATTGTTGGTTTTATAAATATAATAATATTTGAAAAAATAGCTATTATAAAAAAAGAATTTCCAGAAGAAGAAAGTCCTCCTGAAGAGGAAAAATATTTAAATAAGATTTTTGATAAGTTTCAACCTTTAAAAGATAAAATCTTTAAAAAAGAAGATAATCTAGAAGAAGAAACTGAAGAAGATAAAACACCACAAGAATATTATGAACAATATAAACCATTAATCCCAAAAATTAAAAAAACACTTCCTTATTTTTATTATTTTTTAAAGAGAATTTTTAAATCATTTAATATTGAAAAATTTAGTTTTCATATCGATTTTGGATTTAGTAGCTATGTTGAAACTGCAAAACTTGTTGGTTATTTTTGGGTTTTTGCAACAATTCCAAATACTCTTTTAAAATCTTGTTCTTTAACAGCTATGCCTATATTTACAAAGCCTACCTTTGATTTTAATCTAGATTTAAATATAAAAATAAGATTAATTAATATAGTATATGCATTATTAAGATTAATTATAAATAAAGATGTTTTTAACTTAATTAAAGAAATAATTCAAGTTAGTAGGGGAAAAAATGAAGAATAAATTTTCTAGTGAAATTTCAAATTATTTTAGGCAAATTAAAGGAAATGTCTATAAAAAAATAAAAGTAGATAGTAAGAACTTTTATTATATTTATAAAATGGAAATAATAGCTATTAAAAAATCCCCTAGCACTTTACAATTAGATCCATTATGCTTAATAATTGAAGATAATGGAAAATTTCATTTATATGCATTAAATGAAAGTAAATATTTTGATGAAAATAAAAAAGAAATTATAAGAGATTTTATAAAAGATCTTTATTTAGGAAATGGAATGTTTTCTGATTCTACAATAATTTCAATTAAATAAGGTTTATTAACATTATATGCTTCTTTTAAAGCAATTTTTAATTCTTTTTCTGTTTTAACTTTTGATGAAGAAATACCATAAGATGTAGAAATACCTATAAAATCAGGGTTATCTAATTTTACTTGATAGCTTTCCATATTATAAAATTCTTCTTCATATTGACGAATAATACCTAATTCATTATTATTTAAAATACATATAATAATTGGAAGATTTAACTTTGAAATTACAGCTAATTCTTGCAGGTTCATTTGAAAACCGCCATCACCATTAATTAAAACAGTTTTTTTATCTTGATTTGCTATACTTGCACCTATTGATGCTGGAAGTCCATAACCCATAGGAGCAAAAGATCCTGAATAAATTAATTGAGAACCTTCACCTAATTTAGATTCTAATGTTACCCATGTAGTATGAGTTCCTGCATCATTTACAAATAATGTATTCTCGTAATTAGATAAAATTTCTTTTATAGCTATTTGAGGATTTAATGATAGAGAATCTAATCCTTCAACTTTTAGTGGAACATTGTTTGAATAAATTTCATCCATCCAATCATTATTAAACTTTAAAGTTAGATCATTAATTTTATCTAAAAATGTGCCTACATCTCCATGAATTTTACAATTACCTTCTAAAACACTTTCATCAATATTAACATGAATTAGTTTATTATTAATAGGTAATTTATCAATTATTGTTCTCTCAGAAAGCTTACATCCTAAAGCTATTATTAAATCTGAATTATCAAGTGCATAATTTGAAAAATTACTTCCCCTTACACCAACCATACCTAAATTGATTTTATCAAATTCATTTATTATTCCTTTTGCATGATAAGTTGTAGAAATTGGAATATTTTTATCAAAACAAAATATTTTAAGTTTTTCTAGAGCTTTTGAATATTTTACTCCTGCACCTGCAATTATTAATGGTTTTTTAGAATCTTTAATTAATTTTTTAGCTATTTCAATATTTTCATAATTATAATTTACTTTAAAGTCAACTTTTTCATAATTTTCAAGTTCTTCAAGTAAAATATCTTTAGATAAATTAATATGAATCGGGCCTTTAGGTTCATTATCTAATAAGTTAATAGCTAAATATAAATTATCTAATGCTTCTTTAGAAGAAGAAGGGTTGAAACTTTTAAAAGTAATATTTTTGAAAACATCATTAATTGGAATTGATTGGAAGCAATCTTTATCTTTAATATTAGTAGGATTGTCTCCTGTTATTATTAACATTGGTACATTATCTTTAAATGCTGTAGCTATAGCCATTGTAAAATTTAATGCTCCAGGACCTGCAGTTGAAAGGCAAACCCCAAATTTGTTAGAACTTCTAGAATATGCATCTGATGCATGAGCTGCAGCTTGTTCATGATTCATTAAAATGTGTTCAATATTAGAATCCTTTAAAGCAACATATAATGGTAAAATTTGCTCACCAGGTTGGCCAAAAATATGTTTAACACCATTATTTTCTAGAATTTTAACAATCCAACTAGATATATTCATATTAATCTTCTTTTTCTTGATAGCTACCATCATATTCTCCAGAGCCTACAACTTCAAAAACGACTCCCTGAGCAATACGATCCCCTTTTTTGATTTTATATTCAAATTCTCCATGATTATATATCATAAACATTAATGTTCCATAAAAACCAGGGTCTCCTACTGCAGTTTGAACAGAAATAAAAGACCTAAGTAATGTAGATCTAGGAGTATAAAGCATAGTATATCCTTTAGGAATTTTAATTTTGCGATCGATTGTAGCTAAATAAGCAGTTTTAGGTTTTAAAGTATAAATAGGTCCTTCTAAAGTTTCTATATCTGGTAAATTTTTTTCATTATCAATTAATGATCCTTCAGATTTTTGGACATATATTTCATCGAGGGCAAGATCAATTCCAGAAGGTTGTATTAAATCAACAAATTCAGGAAATAATTTTATAAGTTCTTTCTCTCCAAGCATTTTTAATCATCCATAATTTTAATTAAAATTAATAATAGCTATTAAACTATTAAGAAATTGTATGGTAATATACATGTTCTCATATATAAAATAAATAATAACTATTTTATAATAATTAATTATATAATTTAACATATAAAAAATGAGGTTAAAAAATGCCAGTTGTAACAATTAGTGGAAATAATACAATAAATAAAGAAAATAAAAATAAGATGGTACATGAAGTAACAAAAGTTGTAGCTAATGCTTATAACCTTCCAGAATCAGCTATTACTATATTAATAGAAGAATATCCTGCAGAAAATGTAGGAGTTGGTGGAAAACTATTAAGTGATTTAAAATAGATTTAATCTAATTTAAAAACTAATTTTCCAGTACCATTTTCAGTTATTGTAACATTATCACATTGAGGATTCAAGCCATTTAAAAGATTTGCTCCCTCATCAGCAGACATATATTGAGGAATATAACCATTTATATAAATTGGATAAACAGTTACTTCACAGCTATCATTAACTAAATCTAGTTCTAAAAACATCCCTAAATGAGTATTAGGATTTGATTGATCAAATATAAAATTACCTAAACTATAAAAAATAGGTTTATCATTATACATTTCAATTCCTTGAGTTACATGAGGATGAGCTCCAACTACAATGTCTGCACCATTATCTATTAATTTTTTTGAAATATTTACTTGATTTTCATTAGGACTTGTGCTATATTCATTTCCATAATGCAAATAAACAATTATTATATCAGCAGTATCATTATATTCAGCTAAATCTTTTTCAATAATATCCCAATCAATAGGAGAATAACCTGGTTCATTTTCTGTAGCTATTGGTATTTCACTTTGTGAAAATTCTTGAAAATTATCTTGATCCATATAATTTAAAATAACAACTTTTCTATCTTTAATATCTTGGACAACAGGCTTACTAGCTTCTTCCAAATTATTACCCGCACCAATATAACTAATTCCATTTTCATCTAAAGCATTAATTGTATCTTTTAATCCTTCAGGACCATAATCCCCAATATGATTATTTGCAAGGGCAGCTATAGTATTTTCATTAGCTTTTGCAAGTCCAACATATTTTGGATCAGATTTTAAAGGAACTGCCCCTTTATAAGGAGTACTTGCATATGTTGCAGGATTTTCAAAATTAATAAGCAATAAATCTACTGTTGATACAACATCTTCAACATTTCTAAAAGGACTTCCCAAATCAAGAACTCCTGGCATTTTACGAGCAAACATTACATCCCCAGTGATAGCTATACTAACATCTTCTTTATTAGAATAATCATTAGCAGGTTGGTTTAAATAATAAGTATCTACAGCAATTAATCCAATAATACAGATTAACAATAATATAATTAATTTTTTCTTCATTTTTAATCTCCATTAAGTTAAAACTGAATTTTCTTTTCCTTTAACTTTTGTAAGTACAATTGGAACTATAATTAAAAGTAAAATTAATATTCCTTTAATAACATACTCTTCAGGACTTCCTAAAAATATACTATCATATATTCCTTTTAAAAGTAATACTGATAAAACTATTGGTAAAACATATTTAACAACATTTTTCCACCAAATTCCTATTTTTATAGATGTGTTTTTGTTAATAACTTCTAATAGATCATCAATTGAATAGAACCATCCAAATATTACACATTCAAATAAAACTCCTAAAAGAAGTGAAAAGTTATTTAAAAATCCATCAAAGATTTCTAAGATAAAACTACCCATACCTGTTGTAAATATTGTTGAAATACAAAATCCAATAATACAAATTATTGTAGTAGTTTTCTTTCTTGATGATCCAAATTTATCACTAATCGAATCGATAAAAGGTTCAAGTAAAGATACTAAAGAAGTTATACCTGCAAATAAGATACATGCAAAAAATAATGGTCCTAAAATATATGCTGCATCTCCCATAACATTAAAAACTTTAGGAAATGCAATAAAAGCTAGTCCAGTTCCTTCTGTTATTAATTCATTAATCTGAATTCCACTAGTAAAACTCATAAAACCTAAAATAGAAAAGACACCAATTGCATTGAAAATTTCAAAACTAGAATTAGAAAAAATAACTATTGCTGCATTATCAACTAATTTCGAATCATCAGGCAAATAGCTAGAATAAGTAATTAAAATAGCCATTCCTAAAGAAAGTGAAAATAAAATTTGACCAAATGCTGCTATCCAAATGTTTAAATCTAATAATGCACCCCAATCAGGAGTAAACATAGCACTATAACCTATACTTGCACCAGGCAAAGTTAAAGAAAATAATACAATTATTATAACCATTACAAATAATAATGGAACTAAAATTTTACTTACCTTAGCTATTCCAGAGTTAATATTTCGATGGGAAATATACCATGCCATAGCCCAAACAAGAATAGTAGCAATTAAAACTAAAGGAGAAAAAGTAAATAATCCTGCTATAGAATTGTTTTGATTTAAGATACTGTCTATGAAAAATAAATTAGGATCTGCACCCCAACCTTTAAAAAAACTCAGTATTAAATATAATAAATCCCAACCAATAACAGTTACATAATAAGAAACAATTAAAAATACAGTAAAACAAATAAACCAAGCTACATACTCTAATTTAGGTTTGATTTTGTTAAATGTTTTTGAAAAAGAAGCTTTAAATTTATAACCAACAGAATATTCCAGTAATGCAAGTGAAAATCCTAAAAGAAGAATAGCTACAATATATGGAATTATAAATGATCCACCACCATTAGAATATAAAACATATGGAAATCTCCATATATTTCCAAGACCTACAGCAGATCCAATCATAGCAATTAAAAATGCAAAGGAGCTATTCCACTCAGATCTATTCTGACTCATTTTCAATCACTGTATCACTAGAGAAAAGTTGTCCTAACATCCATTCGGCATCATATTCTTTAATATCATCATATGATTGGCCCATTCCCAAAAATAAAATTGGTTTTTTAATAACATATCCAATAGAAAGTGATGCACCACCTTTACTATCAGCATCAGCCTTAGTAAGTATTACACCATCAACACCAATTGCATCATTAAATTTACTTGCTTGTTCTGTTGCATCATTTCCAGTTAATGCATCACCAACAAAAACAACAAGATCAGGTTTTGCAACTCTATTAATTTTTTTCATCTCATCCATTAAATTAGTATTATTTTGCATCCTACCTGCAGTATCAATTAGAACTAATTCTTTTCCTTTAGATTTTGCATGTTCTACAGCATCATATGCAACTGCAGCAGGATCTGATCCTTTTTGATGCTTTATAATTTTAACACCTAAATTATCAGCATGATGAGTAACTTGTTCAATAGCTCCAGCCCTAAATGTATCAGCAGCAGCTATTACTGGAGTATATCCTTTATTAATATAATAATTAGCTATTTTACCAATTGTTGTAGTTTTTCCAGTTCCATTAATACCTACAAACATAACAACAAGAGGTTCACCTTTAGCTTTTTTATCTTCAATCATTTCAGTCATTGATTTACCTGGAACATCAATGATTTTAGAAACTGCATTTTTTAAAGCATCATAAGTATATTCTTCAATATCGCTACTTCTTTTAATTTTTTGACCAATTAAATCGTTTTTAACAGAATCTACAACGGTGTTTGCAACATCCATAGCTACATCACCTTCTAAAAGACCCATTTCAAGTTCGAACAATATATCTTCAACATGTTTTTCAGAAATTGTTTTTTCTTTAATAAATGAAAATATGCCAGATTTATTAGAATCATCTTTATCTTTAGGTTTACGATACTTAGAAAGAAATCCTGAATTTTCATCTTCTACAATTTCTTCAGTTTCATCACCTATAGTTTCAGTTTCTGCAATTTCTTCTTCATCAGTTTCATCAACTTTTTCTTCTTTATTTCGTTTAAATTTGGAAAAAAAACTAGATGATTCTTCTTTTTTAGAATCTTCTACAATTTCTTTATTATTACCAGATTCTTCTTTTTCATCTTTTTTCTGTGCTAACTCGGAGAAGAAATCAGTTCGTTCTTCTGTAACTTCTTCTATTTGTTCAACAGAATCTGTTTTAACATCTTCTTCCTCTTCATCCTTTTTCCTTGAAAACGTTGAAAAGAAACTAGGTTTATTATCATTATTTGAATCATTATTTTCATCATCAGAGTTTATATTTTCAATTTCCTCTTTAGAATCTTCGATATTATTTTCTTCTTTAGCTTCTTCAGTTAATTCTTCAGTTAATTTATTACTAGTTCTTGAAAATTTCTTTTTTAATGATTCAAACAATAAAATGACCCCTTAAATTAGTTTAAAAAAATAAAAATTATTATAAAAAGATAAAATTAAAAAAATGAAAAAATTATTTAAGTATTATCTAGCTTGTGTTTGTGCCATTAGCTGTTCAGCTTGTGGAGATAATTGACCAATAATATCACTTACTTGTTGTAAATTAGCAAGCATTTTATCTAAATTATCTTGAAGCTCTTTCTTTTGAGAAGAAATAATTTCTTTAGCTCCAGCTATATCTTTAGTAACAGCAACCCCTGCACCAATACTCATAATAACTTCATCAGTATTATTAATTTCTCCTTTCATAAAAGAACCAGCACCTAATGGAACAAAAGCTTCAACTGATTTTTTTTCTTTTAAATCATCTAAAGTACTATTTAATACTTCAACTTCAGTAAGAGAAGAACGAATCATATCAATTTGGTTTTGAATTATTTCAGCTTGTTGTTTATACATATTAATTTCATTTACTAATTCTTCTAATTTTTGCTGGTCTTCCATAATTACACCTTATTAAATAATTTTATAATATTTGTTTAATGATTGGATCAGTAACTTCATCGCTACTAATTTCTTCAATATCTTCAATTGATATTTGATTTTGGTTGATATTATGTTTACTACCAAAATGAGAATAGATTTTCTCTTCAATATCACTTTTTGAAGTAGCTTTATATTCTTTAGTAAATTTTTGAATTTCACTACCTAATGTAAATTTACCTTTTACTCTATAAATTTTTGTAATCATATAATTTCCCCTTATTAATATTTTTTAAAATGCATCTAAAAATCCTAATGCTTCTTCAACCCTAGCCATTTCAGGACCAGTACTATTTTCAGCAACAATAGCTCCTTTTGAATTTGCAACTGAACAAGCTCCAACAAAAGATATTCCTCTACCAACAGTACCTACATTACCTTCAACACCAAAGACTTCTGTAGCAAATTTTATTTCCTTAGCACTTGCATTTTTATCAATTAAAAAACCATTATTTGTAACAGTAATTAAAGAACCAACGATTTCTTTGCCAACAATTGAACTAGTTTTAAGATCAATATCTAAAACATCTTCGATAACATTACTAGCTTTATCAGATATAAAAGGACTAGCTATTCCTCCAACATCATTAACTGCAGCAATATTTCCAATTGCTGAAAATTTATCTGGAAGTTTAGCTACATTTAAACCTTTTTCTTTTAATAAATCAATTTCCTTATCAAAAGCATAAGGAGAAACGATGACACCATTAGAATTAGCTATAGCTAATGATCCAATAAGATTACTTCCAGAAATAGAAGATTTAATAGTATCTACTTCTAAAATTTCTTCAATTAAATTAACTTTATCATCAGAAAGATTAAATGGAACAATAGCAACATCTTCAGTTACAAGAATAAAAACCCCTAAGTTAGGATTTCCAACAATATCTAATCTTTTTAACATTTAATTACCTTATTTAAAATATTATTCAGATAATGTAGCTTCAACAATGCCATCATCATCTTTAACAGCTTTTACAGTTATTTTAGAAGGTATTTTTTGAATTCCTCTGGTCCAGATTTCTTCATTAATAGAAGCATCTATAATAACTTTTTCAGCTTTCATATGTTTAGTTAAAAAATTTCTAACTTCTCTAATAGCTCTTGGAGCTCTAATAGTTCTTTGAACTCTTTTTGCATTTCTAAGTGGAATTGTATAAATTCTTTCCATGAAAAATCCCCCTATAATTTAAGGCTATTTCTTCTCCAATTTCTTGGTTTAGGTCTGTACCTAAGACCTTTGTTAGTCTTAGCATAAGCCCAAATAGGAATTCTTCTATTTTGTTTATTTGCCTTTGCCATTCTTAATTTTTTAGGCAATACCTTATTTCTACTCATTTAATCACCATATTATTTAATAATAATTATTTATAACCAATAACCCTAGTTTGATAATGTTCAGGAAAAATATCTTCAGATTTTCCATCCTTCTCATCAATCAACATTCGAATTTCAACCTCATAATCAGAATTATTATCTTTATTACTTTTTTCATGAGTAAGCTCGAATATTGAGGACACCATTGTTTTTATTGATTTATAACCGAAACTATCCAAATTTATATATTGGATATTTTTTCTATCTTCTAAGCTCCTAATTTGGTTTTTATTAAGTTTGGGAGTTTTATCATCACGACGAGTTCCATCAGCAACAATAGGATAATCATTAGCTATATTATCTATAACTTTTTTATGAATAAAATCTATCCCGTTGTTTGGAAAATCGTCCTCAATAATAATATCAGTTGCATTATTTAAAATTTCAAAATCCATTTTCAAAACTTTATGATTGAAACCTAAAGATTTAGCAGAGTTTTTTGCAGGAATATATGAATCATAAACACCGAAATTTACAGTGCATAATTCTACATCAAAACCTAATCTTTTAAGAATAACTGCAATAAGTGAGCTATCTTTTCCTCCACTATATAAAACACCTACTTTCATTTTCTTGTAATGTTTATATCTCTTTTTTGGCCAGAAACATTCTTTAAAAGAACTTTTAACTGCTCATCTGTAACTTTTCCTCTTAAACTTCCTGCTTGAGCAGATTGGATTAATTGTAATTCAATTTGCTGAACAAATTCAGGTTTTGTAAGTTTTAGATTAGATAATCTATTACGAGCTTCAGGAGTTAAAATTTGAATTAAAATTTGTTTCTTTTGAGCTTCCATCTCTTGTTGCATTTGCTGTTGTTGCATATGCTGCTGTGCTTGCTGTTGATTTTGATCAGCATTCATAGCTTGTTGGCGTTCTAATTCCGCCATTCTTTTACGTCGAATTTCATCAAGATCACTCATACCAAACTCTCCAAATTATAATATTAATATTTTTCAAGATCAGGAATATCTTTAATAACAACAGAAGAATTTTTATCTAAAAAAGATCTTCCAGAAGGAGTAATAACTCTTCCACCATCAACTTTTTCAACAAATCCTGCATCTTCTAATTGATGTAATGCGCCTCTAATAATAGCTCCGCTTCCTTTTCTAAATACTTCAGGAGTAACACCACGGTCTTTTTTTCCACCATAAAATGTTTTTAAACTAATTACTCCAACAGGGCCATCTATATAAACTCTTCTTAAAATAGATGCACATCTAATATACCACCAGGAAGTGTTTTCCGGTTTTCTTTCTTTATGAACACCAGTTTTTACAAAATTAGACCATTCTGGTGGGTTTATCTTATCATTATTTTCTAATTCAGCTGCAGTGTGATTTATTAAGATATCTGCAGGAACGTCATATACAGTAGTCATATTAATTCTCCAATAATTTTAATTATTTTCTCTTAATCAACTGTAAATTTAAGACCTTGGCCTAATTTTTATCCATTGGTCTGTAACTCTAAATTTAAGTAATATTTAAGATTTTCTTTTGTAAATAACAGCAACATGTCCTCTCACATCAATGAGTTTGGATTTAGTTTTTTCAACAATGCTGTTAATATAAGTTTCTTTATCATCTGCAATATTTTTTGCAAATTTTAGCTTTACAATTTCATTAGCTTTAAGCTGACGTTTAATTTCATCGATTACATTATCATTAATCGTAGCTTTACCAATATTAATTGTCATAGCTGAAAGAGATCTATTCATCATTTCTTTTTTTGATTGACTCATATTTAGTTCTCCTTCTATTTTTTTTCTCTTTGAAATAAGGAATTTTCATAACATGGCCACATTCTCCGCATTTGATATTGACTTTTTCGTCAATTAGCCGGACGGATGAATTTGAACCATAAGATAGGAATTTAAAACAATTTTTACAAAATCGTCTATTCCAATTTCGAGGAATTTTTGTATTATACTTAGTAGATAATTTTCTAGCTATTTGAACGTAACGATGAGATCTCTCAGGATGCTGAGCGAATTCTTTTTCTGCACGTGAAAAAAGAATATTCATTCGTTCTTTTGCAATATCGATCATCCACTTAGGTTTTTTTCCTCTACTCAATGATACCCCTCTCATAATTAATTAAATAACTATTTTAAATGAGATACAATATTCAAAATCTTGAATTAAATAGATTTAGACAATTTAAAACAAAATCCCCATAGTTATAAATAACAATTAGGTATAAGAAGAATATTAATGAAGAATTTGTTTTTCTATATTTATAAACCTTTTCTATTTATTAATTAATTATTAAAAAAATCAAAAATTTTCTAAAATCCAATCCATAAAATTAACATTTCCAGGAGGAAATTCACTTTCATTATTAACGACTTGCAAAATAAGAGATACAACACAATCAATATTTAAATTACTAGTATTAATTTCATTTACTTTATTTTCATGAATTTCATATGCTTCATTAGAACATACAGCTAATGATTCAGCTTCTAAATTTTCTTTAATTTTATCAGAAGAATAATTTCTGCTAATTAATCTTTCTTCGAGAATAGAAGGATTTAATCTAAGTACAAAAACTAAATCTGGATTAGAACAAAAATGTGAAAGATGACCTTCAACAATAACAATAGTTGATTTATTATTTTCTACTTTTAAAAAATTATTAATATTTTCTTGTAAATATAAATCTAATTTTTCAATATCAATTATTTTATAGTCTTTTTTAAGATTTTCATCAATAATTAGATTATTTTCAAATGCTAAATCATTAATTCTAATTAATTTAACATCATAGCTATCTTTTAAAATGTCAACTAACAAATTAGAAACAGTTGTTTTTCCAACACCAGGAGTTCCAGTTATAAAAATAGTTTTATTATACATTGTTTTTATTATTTTTTAAGAATAATTCTTAAAACATCTTCATCATCGAGAACATGATCTGGTCCTACTTTTTGACCTGGAAACTTAACAGAACTTCCCCAAATTTTTGCATGGCGGAAATTTTTAACAAATTCTCTATGTAATTTTCCACAAGCATCAATGACAGTAGATCCTTTTTTTAATACTAATGGATCTTCCATATCAGCTTTCCTACCTTGAGGTTTTAAATATATTCTAATTAAATTTAAATTCTCAAATATTTGTTCTTTTAAAAAATCAATATTTAAATCTTTACCTGCAGATATAGGTATAAAATCAGGAATTGTTTTTTTAATTTCATTTAAATATGTTTCATCTACAAGATCCACTTTATTTAAAAGAATTATCATAGGTACATATGATTTATTTCTATCAAGAACATCAATAAATTGATCCATAGTAACATCATCTCTAAAAAGAATATCTGCATTATGCATACCATATTCATTTATAATGGATCTGATAGTTTTCTCATCTAAATGAGTTAAAGGTACAGTTGATGATACATGTACTCCTCCTAATTTTTTAGGATTAACTGTAACATCTGGCTTTTTCTCATTAGGACGAATTCCTATGTTTTTAAGTTCTTTTAAAATAACATCCAAATGTTGAGGATTAAATGCATCTAATACAACTACTATTAAATCTGAAGTTCTAGCAACAGATAAAATTTCTTTACCTCTACCTTTTCCTCCAGATGCTCCAGTAATAATACCTGGAATATCAAATATTTGAATTTTAGCATTTCTATATTCCATAATACCTGGAATAATATCTAAAGTGGTAAATTGATAAGACCCTACTTTACTTTCTGCATTAGTAATTCTATTTAATAAAGTAGATTTACCTACAGATGGAAATCCAACTAAAACAGCAGTAGCATCTCCTGTTTTTTTAACATGAAACCCCTTACCCTTAGTACCAGAGCTACTTCTTTGAATAGCTTCTTCTTTAAGTTTTGAAATTTTAGCTTTTAACTTCCCAATATGATGAGAAGTGTTTTTGTTGTAAGGTGTTTTTTGAATTTCATCTTCAATAGACTGTATTTTTTCCTCTATACCCATAAAAAAAATCCCATAATAAAAAAATAATTTAAAAAAAAAATTAAGTTGTAGCATTAGTAGTGGTTGAACTACTTCCTCCACCTGCTACCGTGTTATTAAATTGTACTTCCCACAATGAAACTCCTGTATCCATATGTACATTTTTGAAAACAGTTTGATTAGATCCACCTAATAGATATAATTGAGTAAACATTGAATTTTGAAGTTCATTACTCATTAAAATAGGAGAAACATAATCTTCATTAATCATTAACATTAATGAATAGTTAGCATTATTTGAATTATTAATAGTTTCATTTTTAACTAAATATCCATCTTGAATAACAATTATATTAGAAATGTTAAGTGGATTGTATGGAGTATCATTAATATATATTTGACTACCATTATGAGCATATACCGCTTCAGTATATGCAGTAGTATTATTATCTGCACCTCTATTAACAACAACATTAAATGTAACACCAGAATCTTCTAATATAGGTAATTTATCAGAACTTCCTGGAGCAACCTTAAATTCTTGAGTTGCTATATAATATTGGTAATGTTCAGACTCTTGTTTTTCGAAATCCCAATTTCCAAAGTAACTCCACCAACCTGCTTTTTGAAGCATGTCTGAACTTGCAACAAATGTAGTAGGTCTTGGATTATCAGGATGTGAATATTGAGCAACATCACTAGCTTCTGTCTTAGTTAAACTATACTTATTAACCATAGTATTTATTGCATCTTCTTTAGTTAATGGTAGTACTTCAATTAAAATAGAAGTTGTTAAGCCAGTATCCCCATCAGTGTAATTATTTAATGCTTCGACAGCTCTTCCACCTTCAGTATTCATCATTCTAAATATTCCGGCAGATAGTTCTAAATTATCCGTCGTCATAGCCTGACCTAGCCAAAATGCACGTTCTCCTGACTGAGAACCTCCATCGAAAGTAGTTTGTCTATCTGCAGCTATTTCAAATAAATAACCGAAATCCCACCAAGATGTGATAACAGTGTCGTTAGCTTGATTTTCATCAATCCATTCCATAGAATTCCACATTGCATCACTAGTACCTGGAACAACTGAATAAGCAGTTTGATAAGCACCACAAATTGTTGGTGATACTAATGCAAGACATACTGCAATAACAATAACATATTTCTTTAAAGGAACATTATTAAATGAAAATTCCTTATCTTTAACTCCATAAATCAACAATCCCACAATACCAATAATAGCTATAATTAATATAATACCTAATGTCCTGTTAATTTGCATTAAAGGATATCCAGCTAAAAATCCGGTTAGAACGGATATAACCATTAACCAGTTGTTATTATTTTGCTTATATTTAATATAATCAGTACAATAACCTACAAATATTCCTGCAAGTAATGAAAATGGTAATACTAAAGTGGTAATAAATCTTGAACCTTGAGTAACTGCTACAATACAAACAAGAGTCCATACAAAGAATAAAGTTCCATACATTAAACTTAATCTTTTAGCTTCATCACTATCATGCCCTTTTAAGAAAATATCGTCACCAAATGGTAATTTGAACTTTTTATCATCATCTAATTTTTTAGCTGATGATTGTCTTTCTGATTTTGGAGGTTTTTTACTACTATCATATTCAATTTTATTTTTTCCGAGTTTCCAAACTTTTGTTGCAAAAACATATAATACAATTAATGCAGCAAATAAAATAGATATTCCACCAATACCATTAATAACACCATTAGTATTAGTTAAAAATGCTCCACCCATTCCTCCTGAAACTAAAACAGGAATTTGCATCTCTGCAACAGAAACAAGTACATTTGGAAATGCTGTAGCAGATCCTGCAACATCTTGTAATGAAAGTAACCCAAATAAACGTTGGAAAATATTAAATATTGCATCAATTCCCTGAAATGCTGATAAACTTATTACACCAAAAACAAGTACTAAACCAATTGATAAGAATTCTTTTTGATGTAATATTCCTTTTAATCTCTCAACTATAGTTTTTGATTGAGAATTGCGATTTAAAAACAATAATAAAATTGCATAAACAACTACAAATGCCCCCATTACTGCTATATAAAAGATATAACCTGTCCAGGAAATAGAAAATATTCCAATAGAGATAACTGATAAAATTGCAAATACAATTTTATGAATCAAATTTTTCGACCGCATACTCTCCATAAAGAACAATATGAAGAATAATGGGAATATGAAATAAAACATATCTGTATCAAAAAATCCTGGGAAAGTATGTGCAAAGTAATTTGGAGCAAGACATATAAGTAATGATGCTACAATAGCACCATAATCATTAGTAACTCTTCTAGCAAAAATATAAGCTGGAATTACTGCAAGACAAGAAATAAATGCTCCAGTCCAAAATGCCACTTCTTTTACTGAAAATGATCCAAACATATTTACAAAATCATGTAACCACGATGTAATATATGTAATTCCAAGTTCGTAAGTTAGTTCAACTCCATCAGGAGCTACACGATGCATATCCATTTCCGTCCCATTTATAAAAGTATCACCAGGGTATCCATGATCAACATAGTTTTCTGTAAGTCTTAAGTTATAATATGAATCCATTTCACTGAAATAAGGAAGTCCGCTAGAATCAACATACTGTGCTCTGATATCTGTAGGCAGCGCATTAAGATCAGCTGCAGGAGCCCTTAATGCGAAAACTGCACCTAAAATTAACAGTACAATAACTGCCGATTTAAGTATATCTAAAATTATTTTTTTATTCATAAAATCCTCTGTATATAATTAATTTATTTTTAAATAAAATATTATTATAATAATTAAATAATTTTAAAATTAAAAAGTTTAAAATTATTTTAAAATAAAAATTAAATTTTTATTAAAAGATATGTTTGTATTTTTATCTTATTAAATATTTATGATTATTTAACTTTCTTTATTTAAATTTTTAAGATCTTCTAAAGAAGATGTGAATCTGCATTTAGGAAAGCCTTTACATCCTACAAAATCACCATAACGCCCTGAACGTTTAATTAAATCATTTCCACATTCTGGACATTTACCAACAATTTCAGGTTCCACTCTTTTGACATTCTCTTTGCCGCAATTAGAATCTAAACATGCTTGTTGGCGAGGTTTTCCAAAAGATATCATAGGAAGGCCACATCTTTCACATTTCTTTTTTAAGAAGTTTGTGCCTTTAGGATAAGAATATATAGTATTACAATCAGGATAATTAGAACATCCTACAAAATAGCTTTTATTTTTAGGAGAATATTTTATAGATAAATCTCCACCACATGCACATTTTCCAACAATTCTGCTTTCTTCATATGCATCATAAAGTTTAGAACCAATTTCTTTTTCGTTTTTTTCAATATCCCCTAAAATAGAAACAACTTCTTCTTTAGCACCATCAACAACTTTTTCTTTAGTAATTTTATCATTATTGATTCCTTCAATGTCATTTTCAAGATCCCTAGTAAGTTCTTCACTAGTCAAATCTTTACAGTATTCTACTAAAGTATCTGTAATGTTTTCTCCTAATTGATTAACCTCAATTTTCTTTCCAGATATATATTCTCTATCATATAATTTAGCTATAATATCTGCTCTAGTAGCTTTAGTCCCTAATTCTCTTTTTTCAAGTTCTTTTATTAAAGAAGCTTCATTATATCTGGCTGGAGGTTTAGTTTCTTTCTCTTCAGATACTATCTCATCAACTGGTATGACATCACCAACTTTAATATCTGGAAACTCTTCATTATCAATTTTTTTAAATGGATAATGTTCTAACCAACCAATTTCATAAATTCTTCTTCTTTTAAAAGAAAATTTTTCACTAGCTATATCTAATTTTGTATTCATTGATTCGAATTTTGCATCTTCACAGAAAACACTAATAAATCTATAAACAATTAATTCATATATTTTTAATTCATCTTTTCCTAAGCTTTCAGGAACTGTTCCTGTAGGATGAATAGCTGGGTGAGCTGCATCTTCTTTTTTACCTTCATTAGGTTTTAATTTTGAAGGCATCTTAGTAATATGTTTTTTAAACTCACTATTTTTAGAAAGTTTAGCTAAGATTTCCTTAAAGCCTAAACTTTCAGGTAATTTTTGTGATGAAGTTCTTGGATAAGAAGTAAATCCCTCAGTATATAAATTTTGAGCTATTGTTTGAGTTTTTTTAGGAGAAAATCCAAAAACATTATATGCTTCAGATTGTAATCCTCCTAAATTAAAAGGAATTGGAGGTTTTGTGATACTTTTACTTAATTTAATATCATTAACTGTTGCATCTTCATCTTGACATTTATTAAAAATTTCTTCAGCTCTAGCCTTATCAAAAATTTTGCCATCACTGTGATCTGCAACAATATCACCATTTAATAATGCTTTAATAATCCAAAATGGTTCAGGAATGAATTTTTGAATTTCTTTTTCTCTTTCAACCAAAATAGCTAATGTAGGAGTTTGTACTCTTCCTGCAGATAATCTTAAAAACCTTTTTTTAGCTTTACTAACTGATCTCATTAAAGCTTTAGAAATATTAACACCAAATATAAAATCAACAACATGTCTTGCAATACCACTATCTACTTGATGTATATCTAAATCTATTCTATTTTCATATGCTGTAAGAATATCTTGTTTTGTTAAAGTGGAAAATTTCATTCTTGAAACATTTTCTAAAGAATCTTCACCTGCAGCATATTTTAATGCATTATATCCAATTAATGTTCCTTCAATATCGTAATCGCAAGCATGAATAAAAGAATCTGCTCCTTTTGCAAATTTTTTAATAGCTAAAGCATAATCTTTAACATATTTTTTATTTTTATCTAATTCATATAAAGGAGCCCAATGTAAATCAAAAAAAATCTTTTCTTTAGGATTATCTGGAGTTAATGAATATAAATGTCCTACAGCAGATAATATAGTAATTTCTTTATTATCTTCTTCAATTTTCCAATATCCTACTTTTTTATTGTATTTATATTTTTTAGCTTTGCTTGATAAAGCCTGGGCAATTTTCTCTGCAGACTTTGGTTTTTCGCAAATAATAACTTCATGCATAATAACGACCACTTAAAACAAATATGGATTTTTAAAATAATTATAATATACTTTATAAATTAACAAAGATATATAATACTTTCTAAATTTTATAAAATTTAAAAAAAAATTAATGAAAAAAAGTAAATAGATTAAATTTATTCAGATAAAAAATTAAGAATTTATAGATTTTAACTAATAAAATCCATAAGAATTACTACAGCCATCACAAACTGGATATTTATCATAACGATAATAACTATTGTCTTTTGCATTTATATTGAATTTTACTCCACATAAATAACAAACTTCAATTTTTTCATCATTATTATCCTTTGATTCACACATTTTCTAACCTAAAATATGAATTGGAAAATAGTGGAATACTATTTTATCCAATATTGTATTTTTGTAATAATAAAAGTTCTTCAGTAGAAAGTTTTTTACCATTTTTAAATTTATCAAAAATAGCTTCAGCTCTTTCTTTTTCTTCACGATTTTTGTTAGATGGAGAACTAGATTTCTTTTCAGTCCTTCTTCTTTTAGGTCTTTGATTACCAAGTTTTTTATTTATAACATGGATTTCACTAAGAACAACTTTAAAGTCTTCATGTTTAGCTGAAGCATTTTTCCTTGCATCGATGAATTTTTTATGTGCATCATCAGCAGCAGTTCTTATTTCATCAGTCTTTTTAAAGTATTCTAACATGTTTTCGTGTGCTTTTTGAGCCTTTTCAGAAAGTTCTACTACAACAGCGTGGTGTTCTTCAGATTCAGATTTGAGACCTTGTGCCTCTTCTTTAACATTTTCATCTTCATGAACATCCATTAATTGTTTTCTGAGATCATTAGCATTTTTAACAAGCTGATTTTCTTTTTTGATATCTAAGACACGGGTTTCAATAATCTTATCGATTTTTTTAATTTCATTTTCGATTTTGATTTTGTCCCTTTTACCAGAAGACCATTCTAAATTTTTGATTTTGTTATTAACTTCATTACGTAATTTTTTAGCTTCAACAACTTCTTTGTTGACATCATTACGCTCATTTCTAAATTCAATAGCTTTATTCAAATTTTCTTTTAAAGAATCATTTAATTCATCACGAATTTTACGTTGTTCTTTAGCAACTTGATTAAATTCTTCTCTTTCATCAGCTATTTTAGAAATTAAAGCTTCTCTTTCATCTTTTTGCTGTTTGACACCTTCCATGGTATCAGCAAGATCGAAATCAGGTTCAGGTAATTTATCTTTTTCAGATTTCTTTTCTTCTTTCTTTTCAGATTTAGGAGTTTCTTCAGTCTCTTTAGTTGCTTCTTCAGTAACTTCAGGTTTTTCGACTGTTTCAACTTCAACAACTTCTTCCTCAACAACTTCAGGTTCTTCAGCAGCTTCAGTTTCAACAACTTCAACATTTTCAGTTGAATTTTCTGTTTTCTCACTAATGACAGATACAACATTATTTAAATCATTTTCTTCAATGATAACATCAGCTACTTCTTTCACAGCAGGTTTAGCATTAAATGCAATACCATATTTTACTGCTTCAATCATAGAAATATCATTTGCACCATCACCAACAGCAACAACATTTTCTAATGAAATATCTTTATCTTCAATAAGAGAATTAAGAACATCTAATTTTGTACCATCAACTAATGGGCCTGTAACCTCACCAGTTAATTTATCGTCTTCAACAGTCAATGAATTAGTGAAAATATAATCAACATTAAGTTCATCATTTAATCTATCATTAATAATGTCAAAACTTCCGCTAATAATCCCTACTTCATATCCATCATCTTTCAATGAAGAAATAGCACTTTTAGCGCCTTTCATTAAAGGAAGGTTATCAACTACATTTTTTACATCATCTAATGGAAGATCTTTAAGAAGCTTAACTCTATCTTTAATAGATGTTTCAAAATCAATTTCACCATTCATAGCTTTTTCAGTTATTTCTGAAATTTCATCTTCTACATTTGCAAGCTTTCCAATTTCATCGATTGCTTCACCATTTATAATAACGTTATCTAAGTCAAATACTACAAGTTTAATCAATAATACCACCAATTATATTAAGTCCAACTCATGAAGTCTATCATAAGCTCTTTCTACACCGAGTTTTGCATCTCCGCGTGTTTTTGCTCCAGTACAAACAACTTTACCAGAACCAAATAATAATAAAACGACCTTAGGGTCAGATAATCTATATACTAAACCAGGGAATTGTTCTGGTTCGTATTCAGTATCTTCTAACTCCAATGCCACAATTTCTAAGTTTAATGTGGATTCCAAATTAGCAGAAGCCACAATATTTTGAATTTTAATTTCGAATTCAGTAGGAATATCCTTATCAATAGTTCTCATTAAATCTACTGTTTTTTTAATTGCCAATTTTGAATCTTCAATAGATTTTGCGCCAGTACAAACAAGCTTACCAGAACTAAAAATTAATGCTGCAGTTTTAGGATCTTTAAGTTTAAAAACTAAGCCAGGAAATTGTTCACGATTAAAATCAACACCTTCTAAAGCTTTAGCAACATCAGTAAGGACAATATCTTTACCTATACTAGCAGAAGAGACAATATTTTCAATTTTTATATCGACATCGGTCAATTTAATAAACCTCCAATAAGTTTTTTAAAAAAATAGTAAAATAATTTATAAGAAAATAAGTAAATTTTTACTATAATTAATTTTATTTAAATAGTATATAAACCTATTTATAAGTAAAATGATTTTAATTAAAAAATGTTTATATGAATAATATCTAACTAAAAAATTTTTAAATTTCTGATAAAAAAATAAAATAAAAGGGAAGAATGTTTAATGATTGAAGTAGAGATAAAGGCTAAAATAAATAATGTTGATGAAATCAAATCAAAAATAAATAATTTAAATATAAAAAAATTTAAAGAAGAGCTTCAAGAAGATTTATATTTTCAAAGTCCTATTGTTGATTTTGCTAAGACTGATGAAGCATTAAGAATCAGGAAAACAGTTGAAAACAATATAGCAAATATATTTATAACATATAAAGGTCCTAAAATCGATAGCGAAAGTAAAACACGAGAAGAAATCGAAATGGATATTGAAGATAGTGAAAAAGCATCAAAAATTTTAAAAAGAATTGGATTTACTCCTGTTCGTTGTGTTAAAAAAAGAAGAGAATATTATCAATATGAAGAATGTATTTTGAGTTTAGATTTCGTTGAAGGTTTAGAACCTTACATGGAAATAGAAACTGTTTTAGAAGATGATAGTCAATATAAAAATTCTCAAAAAAAAATATTTGAAATTTTTAAAAAATTAGGAATTGAAGATGGTTTTGAAAGAGATTCATATTTAGAATTATTAGAAAATAAAAAATAAATAAAAAATTAAAAAATAAGGATATTGTTTAAAATAAACAGTCATTTTCTAATTTTTATAGAAAATAAAAAAAGCATTTTAAATTAATAAATAGAAAAAATTTTAATATAATAAGCATAAATAGGTTATTTAATTTAAATTAAAGATGTGTGTAAATGAAATATTTTGTAAGCCCTTATAACAAAGAAACAAAAATTAAGCTTCCAGATAAAATAACAATATATGATACTACTTTAAGAGATGGAGAACAAACACCTGGAGTCTGTTTTAAAAAAGAAGAAAAATTAGAAATAGCTAAAAAATTAGATCAATTTAAAATTCATCAAATTGAAGCAGGATTTCCCATAGTATCTGAACATGAGAGAAAATCAATAAAAAATATTGTAAATGAAAATTTAAATGCTAAAATAATATCTCTTGCAAGATGTAGAAAAGAAGATATTGATGCAGCTATTGAATGTGGTGTAGATGGAGTTATAACATTTTTAGGAACTTCAGATATCCATTTGCAACATAAAATGAATATTTCAAGAGAAGAAGCTATTGATGTAATTACAAGTACTATAGAATATGCAAAAGATCATGGATTATTTGTTGCATTTTCTGCAGAAGATGCTACAAGAACTGATTTAGATTTTTTAAAAAGGATTTACAAACAAGCTGAAAGTTACAAAGTAGATAGAGTTCATATTGCAGATACTGTTGGAGCTATTACTCCACAAGGAATAACTTATTTAATTCAAGAACTTAGAAAAGAAGTTAAAACTGATATAGCTATGCATTGTCATAATGACTTTGGTATGGCAGTAATAAATTCAATATCTGGAGTTATAGCTGGAGGAAATGCTATTTCAACTACTGTAAATGGAATTGGTGAACGTGCAGGTAATGCATCTTTAGAAGAAACCGTAATGGCATTTAAAATTTTATATGGTAAAGATTTAGGATTTAAAACAAAATATATACAAGAATTATCAGAAATGGTTTCAAAATATAGTGAGTTAAAAATTCCGCGCAATAAACCTATTGTAGGTAAAAATGTATTTAGACATGAATCTGGAATCCATGTAGATGCTGTAATTGAAGAACCCCTTACATATGAACCATATATGCCAGAAATTGTAGGTCAAAAAAGACAATTAGTTTTAGGTAAACATTCAGGTTGTAGAGCTGTAAAAGCAAAGTTAGATGAATGTGGATTAGATGTAACTAAAGATAAACTTTGTGAGATTGTTGAAAAGGTTAAAGAACAACGTGAAGAAGGTACATATATTAATGATGATGTTTTTGTTGAGATTGTAAAAAGCATTAACAAAAAAGAAGATGATTAGATACAAATGAATATTACAGAAAAAATATTATCAAATAAAGCAGGTCATGAAGTGACTCCTGGTGAGATAATCGAAATTGAAGTAGATTTAGCTATGTCTCATGATGGAACTTCTCCTCCCACCATAAAAAACTTTGAAAAGATTTCTAAAAATGTTTGGAATCCAGATAAAATAGCTATTGTTTTTGATCATAATGTTCCTGCAAATACTATTGGTTCTGCAGAATTTCAAAAGGTAGCTAGAAATTTTATAAAAAATCAAAATATAAAAAATCATTTCATACATGGTGAGGGAATTTGCCATCAAGTATTACCAGAAAATGGATTAGTTGAACCTGGAAAAGTTATTGTAGGTGCTGATTCCCATACTTGTACTTATGGAGCATTTGGGGCATTTTCAACTGGAATGGGTGCAACTGATTTATCAATGGTTTATGCTACAGGTAAAACTTGGTTTATGGTACCAGAAGCATTGAAATTAGAAGTTACAGGTCTTTTAAGTGAACACATTAAAGCTAAAGATATTATTTTACACATAATAGGAAAAATAGGAGCAAATGGTGCAACTTATAAAAGTGCAGAATTTTGTGGAAACATTATAAATAATATTGATATTGAAGGAAGGCAAACTATTTGTAATATGACAATAGAAATGGGTGCTAAAAATGGAATTATAGAACCTAACAGAGAAACATTAGAGTTTATTTCAAATAGAACAAAAAAACCTATTGATTCATTTAATGTATTTAAATCAGATGAAGATTCAGTTTATTCTAAAGAAATTACATTTGATATAACAGATATTGAACAGCAAATAGCTTGTCCAAATGATGTGGATAATGTAAAAGGAATTTCAAAAGTAGAAGGAACTGCAGTTGATCAATGTTTTATTGGATCTTGTACTAATGGTAGACTTTCAGATTTAGAAGATGCTGCTAAAATATTAGATGGTCATAAAATTAATGATGATGTTAGGTTGATTATAGCACCAGCTTCAAAAGAAGTTTATGAAGATGCAATCTCTAAAGGATATATCAAAACATTTTTAGATTCTGGAGCTATTATTTGCAATCCTGGATGCGGTCCTTGTCTTGGAGGGCATATGGGAGTCTTATCAGAAGATGAAGTATGTATCTCAACTACCAATAGAAATTTTAAAGGTAGGATGGGTGATCCAAAATCAAAAATATATTTATCTAATTCTGAAGTAGTAGCATCATCAGCTATTGAAGGAATTATAACAAATCCTGAAAATATTAAGTGAAAATATGGAAAATAACACTAATGAAGCAAACAAAAGATTAATTGAAAAAATTAATGAAGTTGAAAAAAATAGTGCAAATAAGTTTTCTAACACGCAAAAAATATTATTAACAACAGATGGTTCAATAACAGCTATTTTAGATGTTTTAAAAGGAAAGATTGACTTAAAAACTTTAGATCAACATTTTCAAAAATCAAATGAGGAAGTAGCTAAGCTATTAAATATAGATGAAAATGAAGAAGTAAATTATAGAGAAGTTTTAATGCATAAAAATGATTCACCCCTTATTTATGCTATATCATATATTCCTTTAAAAAGACTAAATGAAGATTTTAAGTGTGATTTAATTAGAGCAGATATTCCAATTGGTAGAATATTAAAAAAATATAATATCGAATCAAGGCGAGAAATTAAAAGCATACAAATAGAATCAAGTAATTCTAAATTAGAAAAAATTTTTAATACTGATGCAAATTTATTATCAAGAGAATATACAATTATAAAAGATAATGAAGTATTAATTTGGATTAAAGAAATATTTCCAAGTACTTATTTTAAAGAAAATTAAAGGTGTTCTAATTGGGTGTGAAATTTAAAGATATAATAGAAACTGAAAAAATAAATTTTAAAGATTTAGATAGTAGAATAATAGCTATTGATGCATTTAATATTATTTATCAGTTTTTATCAGGAATAAGACAACAAAATGGTCAACCTTTAATGGATTCTGATGGTAATGTTACTTCTCATTTAAGTGGATTATTATATAGAAATTCATCAATAATAGATAAAGGAATAAAACTTGTTTATGTATTTGATGGTGAAAGTTCTATTCACAAACAAAAAACCATTTTAAAAAGACGAGAAATAAGAAATGAGTCTGAAAAAAAATGGAAAGCAGCATTAGATAGTGGAGATGATGAGGAAGCTAGAAAATATGCAATAAGATCTTCTAAAATGACTCCATATATTATTGAATCTTCTAAAAAATTATTAAATTTAATGGGGATTCCATATGTTCAAGCAAGTGGGGAAGGAGAAGCACAAGCTTCATATATGGTTCAAAAAGGAGATGCTTGGGCTGTTGGTTCTCAAGATTATGATTGTTTATTATTTGGTGCAGATAAAATAGTTAGAAATTTAACTTTAACAAGTAAAATTGGAGATTTAGAACTTCTTAAACTTAAAGATGTATTAAATAAACTTGATCTTACAAGAGAAGATTTAGTTAATATTGCACTACTTGTTGGAACCGATTTTAATGAAGGTAAAAAAGGAATTGGTGCTAAAACTGGATTAAAACTTTTAAAAGATAATAAAATAGATAAAGCTATTGAAGAACTTAATAATGAATCTGATGAAGATTTAGATGAAATTAAAAATATCTTTTTAAATCCAGATGTAAATACTGATTATAAAATCAAATGGAAAAATCCTAATGAAGATGGACTTGTTGAATTTTTATCTAATCAACATGGCTTTTCAAAAGAAAGAGTTGTTAATGCATCTCGAAAATTAAAAAAATTAAATAATTCTCAAAAAAGTTTAGAAGCTTGGTTTTAAATTAAAAATAAAGGTGTTAAATATGGCAGATAATGTAAAAATTCAGATTTTAAAAACAATGGGAACTTTAATGACAACAGCATTTGCACTTGTTGCTGGTTTAGCTTGGAATGAAGCAATTAAATCATTAATTAGTGATTTTATAAAAGCAGGTTCTGCTACAACTGGGTTATTAATCTATGCAATTGTTGTAACTATAATAGCTGTAATTGTTACAATAATTCTTGGAAGAAGTCTTGCAAAAATAGGAATAGATATTGAGGAAGATAAATAATTAAAAGGGTAAAAAATTTTCCCCAAATATCTTTTTTGTATATTTAATAGCTAAATCATATTGAGTATGATATTTATTTCTCATTTTACTATCAAACTCTTTTCTTGAATTTGATAATTTTATTAATTTAAAAAATTCATTATATTTTTGTATAGATTTATCTATATCTATATTTTTATTTAATTTATTAAAACATGGAATTTCTAAAGTTTTACAGACTGTTTCCCTTTTTAAATAATTAATACGGATATATGGAGATACAGAACTTACTAAAACATATTCTCCAATATCTATTAAAGGTGGAATTCCTTCATCATCGAATCTTTTAGGAGAAGTTAATTTTTCAAAGTGTTTTACATCATAACAATGTAATTCTGTATAAAAATCAGGTTGAATCTTTTCTATTAAATGAAGTATTTTTTTACCTATAGCAGAAGTGTAGTATTTTTTATTTAAAGTAGATATATAATCAGATTTATCAAAATTAAAAATATAAATTTGACCTTTAGAAAAATCTTCTTTTTTTAAGTTTTTTAAAAAATAGAAGGAGGTATTACCTTCATTTCCATGAAGACCTCCAATAAATAGTTTTTTAGGTCCTTTTCCATTATTTATATAATGATAATAAGACATTTAAACCGTATTTTTAAGTTCCTTCTTCCCAATTAGCTAAGTAATTAATTTGGAATTCTGATAAGCTATCAATTTCAATTCCTAATGCTTTAAGTTTAAGTCTTGAAACTGTATCATCAATATAATCTGGTGCTTTTTTAACATCAACATCTAAATCATTTTCTAAAATGTATTTAACAGATAATGCTTGAACTGCAAAACTCATATCCATAATTTCTGCAGGGTGTCCTTGACCTCTTTCTGCAGCTAAATTAACAAGTCTTCCATCAGCTAATAAATAGATTTTTCTTCCATCTTTCATATTAAACATTTCAATACTTTCTTTAACTTCTTCAACACTATCAGCTTGACTTTCTAAGTCTTGTCTATTGATTTCTACATTAAAGTGTCCAGAATTAGCTAACATACATCCATCTTTCATATTTTTAAAATCATCACCACTAATAATATTTATATTACCAGTAACTGTAATAATAAGATCTGCATATTTAACAGCTTCACGAGTAGGCATTACTCTGTAACCATCCATTCTAGCTTCAAGTGCTCTAATAGGATTAACTTCAGTTACAATAACATTAGCACCTAAACCTTGTGCTCTTAAAGCTACTCCTCTTCCACACCATCCATATCCACAGACAACAATGGTTTTTCCTGCAATTAACATATTGGTTGTTCCCATTATCGCATCAAAAGTTGATTGACCAGTACCATATCTATTATCAAATAAATATTTAGTATATGCATCATTTACAGCTACAACAGGGAATTTTAAAGCTCCATCTTCATTCATTGCTTGTAATCTATGAACACCAGTAGTAGTCTCTTCACATGCACCTTGAATATTCTTTAAAACATCTGTTCTTTTCTCATGAAGCACCATAATCATGTCTGCACCATCATCAATAATGACATCAGGTTTATGATCTAATACATCATCAATAGCTTCATAATATTCTTCATCAGATTGTTCTCTCCAACCATACATATTCAAACCTAAAGCTGCTCCACCAGCAGTAGCATCATCATGTGTTGAAAGAGGATTACAACCAGTCATAGCTACTTCTGCTCCACCTTCTTGTAAAGTAAGACCTAAATTTATAGTTTTAGGTTCTAAATGTAAACATGATCCAATAGTTATTCCTTCAAATGGTTTTTCTTCTCTGAAAACCTTTTTTATATGTTCTAAAACAGGCATGTGTTTTTGAACCCATTTTATTTTACGAATTCCTTCATCAGCTAAATCCATATTTTTTACATTACTCATTTTTTCACCATAAAATTAATGATATGTTTTTTCATATGTTTAAAAATATCTATCAACTTAAAATAAAACAAAACATTTAAATGATAGGTTAAACTGATATACAATAGTCTGATGCCGGGGTGGCTCAGCTGGTTAGAGCGCACGGCTCATAGGGTTTTAAGCAGTGCTCTGACTAATTCCTGGGATACCGTGAGGCTCTAAATAGAAATCCAACACGTTTTAGTTATCCTTTTAAACAGTTATTTTGTAATATTTATAACCTTTAGAATTGTCTTAACACTTATTTTATGTTTTAAACCCTATTAAATAACTTTACAACATCGTAAACTAGTTACTATCATCAATATAAATCATTTAATTATCATGTTAACAAACAAGTTAATCATTAATTTACAATCACAATTAATAGTATTAAAAATAAGCCATATATAATTTACTGAAATAAATATAAAAATAAATTATAAAATATCAATGTAATCTATTTTTTGTTTAACAACATTCATTTTAGCAGGCAATATTGTCTAAAAAATAGTAATAAAGAAATTTATGCCCGAATTACATGTATTAATCATTTTAAATAAGTTTTTAAAAGATTATAATCCTTTTTAAGAATTTATTTTTTGACACATATTAAAAATGCTTTAAAACTTAAATGATATGATATATAATAATCTGTCAGTATTAATTAAATTATCTTATAACATGAAATTTAATAGTTGTCCTTTTAAAACTATGTAATAAATATAAAATAGATTTTTATTTGTGGCTTCCTATCATAATATTGAATCATACATACTTATGATTTAATGATTAGTTTTAAATAAAGTCTAACATATAATATTATAATCTCATGTACATAAAAATTTTACGATAAATAAATATTATAATTTTATTAAAATGTTTTATTACACATTCAATAATACTTATCATACATTAAGATAAGATATTATTTTAATTATATAGATATAATATATTAGGTGCATTTATGGAAAAAAAAGTTGTTGAGTTATTTGCAGGTGTAGGTGGATTTAGATGTGGCCTAAACCAAGTGAAATTAGAAAATAATCAAGTGATAGAAGAAAATAATTGGGATTTTGTGTGGGCCAATCAATGGGAACCATCAACTAAAACACAACCTGCTTTTGAATGTTACATTGAAAGGTTTGGTGAATCTGAAACACATATTAATGAAGATATTGGAACAATTGATAAGGAAACAATACCTAATCACACATTATTAGTTGGAGGTTTTCCATGTCAAGATTATTCTGTAGCTAGAAGTTTATCTGGAGAACAAGGAATTGAAGGCAAAAAAGGAGTTTTATGGTGGGAAATTGCAGAAGTATTAGAAGTTAAAAGACCTCCATTTGTTTTACTTGAAAATGTTGATAGATTATTACGCTCTCCATCTTCTCAAAGAGGAAGAGATTTTGGTGTTATGCTTAGAACTTTCTTAAATAATGGATATTCTATTGAATGGAGAGTTATTAATGCTGGAGAATATGGATTCCCTCAAAAAAGAAGAAGAGTATTTATTTTTGCATATCATGAAACAACGGATTATTATAAAAAAATGGATAAAAAGTCTCTTCCAGACATAGTTTTTGATGATGGAATATTTGCTAAAGATTTTCCAATCAATACCACTCCTTTAGATAAAGGAAAAACGATAATAACTAAGGATAAATATAAAGATTTAGTTAATATTAGTGATGAATTTGATTTTCACTTTTTTAATTCAGGAATAATGAAAAAAGGAAAAATTTATACTGCTAAAACAGAACCTAAAACAATAACAATATCTCCATTAAAAGATGTTTTAGAAACTAATAAAGTTGATGAAAAATACTTTTTAGATGACGAAAGCTTTGAAAAATGGAAATATCTAAAAGGTTCTAAAAAAATTCCAAGAAAAAAACCAAATGGAGAATGTTATAATTTTTCAGAAGGCTCTATGGCATTTCCAGATAATTTAGATGTTCCTGCAAGAACCATGCTAACTAGTGAAACTTCAGTTAATAGAAGTTCACATGTTGTTAAAGATAATGTTACTGGAAAACTAAGATTACTCACTCCACTTGAAGCTGAAAGAATTAACATGTTTCCTGATAATTGGACCAATATTGAATCAAAAAATATGACTGAAAAAAGAAGATATTTTATGATGGGTAATGCTCTTGTTGTAGGTATTATTAAAAAATTAGGAAAAACAATTGAAAAAATAATTGAAGAAGAATAATATCTAATCTTCATCCCGTTCATTAAAAATTTTCTTTATATATGAATGTTTTAAACTAAAAGCCCTTGGTTTTGCAGGTTCAGAAGAATTAGGTTGTGTTCTTCTAACTTTACTAGTACTAGATTTAGTACAAGCACCTAAAAGTTCAGTGTCCCCTTCTGATATTAAATGTGCATCACCATCAACAACTTTTCCTTTTATTTGCTCAAAATCATTTTTTATAATTTCTAAATCTTTAGACATATCATATAATTGATAATCAGTAATTTCATATTCAGAATAGGGTTTATCTCTTTCATAATGATACCAAATTATGAGAATTTTCTTATTTTTAAATATTAACTTACTAAATTCAAAATCTTCATTAATTATCTCATGATAATCAATCATACTTAAAGAAATTCTCTCTTTAGCTACTTTGCCTTTACTATTTATAGTATATCCTGAAACTTTTAATTCAACACCTAAATTATCAAAATCTGCCTCTGCACGATTATTATTAGGATAACCATAAAAACCAGTTTCAACTATTTCTCCCAAACGCCCTTTATTTTTAGAATTAGCTAGTTTGTTATTAATATCAATATCTTTAAATTTTTTTCCTTTGATATTTTTAGTAAAATCTAACAATTCGTCTATAGAATCAAATCGATTATTGCTAGTCATAAAATCATCATTTTTATACAATTGATATTAGTTTAAATAATTGTAAAAATAGAATATTGTGTACATTAGATACATTAAGTATTAAGTGTACATTATTAGAGAAAAAAGAATATGAAAAATTATACTATTAAAGCTAGGGAACGACAAGGAACCAAATCAATGGATTTGACACTTCCAGTAGATGTAATAAAAAAGTATGATTTGAAATCAGGAGATATTTATAAAATTGAAATTAATGATGAAAATAATGAATTAAAAATTACATACAAATTAGTTTATAAGAATAAATAAACACCCGATACATTAAAAACATATAAATTTTTATACTTATTTACTAAAATTAATATCATGGCATTAGAAAGAGAAAAAGTATTTCTTAACTTTAATAAAATTTATTATATACCTAATTTAAGTGAAAATATTAGTAATGAAATTTTTGACTATCTTTTCTCAAAATATTCTTATAAAAAAAGAAGTACAGATAAAGAAGGAGAATATGAAATTTCTGGGTTTAATGGAAATTTTATAAACTTATCTAAAGAAATTATCAATGAAGAAACACATGATGATGACTCCGAAGTCATAGAAATAGAATATAAAGATTATAATGAAACCATTGAAAAGATTAATTCTGATTTTAAAATAACCACATATACTCATTTAAGTGAAGAAGGAATACCTAGCTATATTGATATTATAGTTATGCAAGAATTAAAAATAGTTTGCGTTGTAGGTCCTGAAGATTATAGTGATAAACCTTATCACTATATTAAAATGTTCTTTGAGGAAAAAAAAATACACCCAAAAGAATTAATTATAGATAAAGATTTTCCTCTTTGGTTAATATGGAAAGGTAATACAAAACAAATATTAAATCCTGGTATTCGAATTAAGAATTTTACTGATATGGCTGTTGCAGGAAGTATTAAAGATACTGCACTACAAATTCCCCAAGAAACCCGCACAAAAGAAAAAAAGAAAACTATGATATCGCTCCCTATTTTATATGGGCTTTTTAATAATCAAAATATTAAAATATTAAAAGGTTATTTTAATATTAACAAAAACAATAAAAATTCAATCTATTTAAAAATTATATTTAAAGAAGAAAAAGATAAATTTAAAGGAAGTATTTATTTTTATGCTATAGGATCATTAAGCAGTAATAAAATATATATTGAGAGATTGAAAATATGTTCATCATTTATTTACTTATTTGGAAAAGTAATTGAAAATTGGGAAAACTCGAATGTATGTGAAAAATTTGTCCCTATCGAATATTTAGATGAATTAGATAAACATATGGATGACCAAATTACATCTACAAAACAAGGGTTTGAAAAAATTAAAAATTCCCATATGGAAAAAAGAGAAAATTGTTAAAAAGAATTAGTAATTTTATATCTCGGTGTTAAAAGATGAATTATTATTATATATACAAATTTGATGATAATATTCAAAAATATTTAGAAACAAACAAAGATAAAAAAAATAAATTATTGAATGAAGAAATAATTTTCACGACTGTTAAATCATCTATAAAAGATTATCACTACAACAATCAATCGATAACAACATTTAAAATAAGTTCTAATGAATACCATAAAAAATCAACAGTTAAAATAAGAATAAAATCAAAATTCTTTTTTATAAGTGCCACAACTGAAGGTCAAAAAAACGAAGTTATAGAAAATTTAATAAAATTTTTTGAAAAAATAGGAAACGTTGAAAATTTTATACCTTCGCCTAAAAAAGAAAAGAAATTAATTTGTGATGCTGAAGAAAAAGAATTAAAGTTTTTTTATGAAAATGATATTGTACACAATGAAAAAATAGCAAATGATTACTGTCAAAACGGAATAATAAATAAAAAATATTCTTTATTTGAAGCAGAATTAATATTTAAAGATAATAATAGTCTTTTATATTATAGAGATGCCATTAATATTGAATCAGATAATGAAGAATTTATTATTCAAAAATTTGAAAATATCATGGGGGACGGATAATTTTGATGTCTCCAAAGCTTTTTTTTTCATTATCAAATAAAGATAAAATTAAATTAATTAAAGAGTTTAAAAAAGATAGTATAATTTTTGTAGTATTTGGTATAATTTGGAGCATATTATACATATTTTTAGATTTATTTACTAATCAATTTTTAGAATTAGTTTCAAATAATATTTTATTCTTAGGAATAGGATTAATTATAATAATAATTATTATACTATACCTATTTTCAAAATGGGTTGATAAAAGTTCCGAATTATTAAAAATTAAATTGAATAACAACTTTTCAACTACCGAAAATCATAAAAGTATAAAAATTAAGAACAGTTCATTATTATTTGATAAGAATACTAATGTTTTATGTAATTTAAAAGTTGAACTAACTGATTACTCCTCTATCATTTTAGAAAACCAAGAATGTTATACATTATACATATCTAAACCAAAATGGTTAAACATAAAACTTCTTGATACTGAAAATATAATCTTTATAAATCATGCTATAAAAGAGAATTTTTTAGTGGTGAAAGAATTTGAAGGAAGAGTTGAAGAATTATATTTTAATTTAAAGTTTGAATTAACTTCAAAAGAATTTAATAATGGAAAAATACTTATTTATTTTGCATATGGAAATAAAAATCAGAAAACTATGGAAAAACATGACCCTTCAAATATGGAAAAAATATTAAAATGTAAAACAACAATTAATTGTAATGAATAATAGATAAATTATAAATGTTCCTAAAAGGAGTCTTATCGGAACAATAATCCAAATTTATCAAAAAATTGTATTTGAAAATGCTTTAAAATCTGTTTTTTTGTTCCCATTACTAAAATTTCTAATTTCGTAGGAACACCATTTTCTAAAAAAAATAATATGAATGAAGTTTTAAAATTATTATTTCATGTCATCTAATAACATTTTATTTACTTCTATTTCTTTAATTTGTAGATATTCGACTGTTTGGTCTAAGCTATTATGAGCATATAAAGATTGTATAATTTCTAAATCGTACCCCGCCAAATAAAGATGTTGGCCCCGTAATCTTCTAAAATCATGTGTATTCAATGTAATATCTTTATTTACTAATTCATCGATGATTTTGTTAGAATTTCTCTCTAAATACATCCTCATATTTCTTTTTAATGCATTAATTTTAATTTTATCTTCAACAAATAAAAAATCTTGTTCCTTATTAGCTATTTGTTTTTTAATATCTTTAACTATGGCATCAGGCAATATTAAAGTAAGTTTAGTTTCTTCCTTCTTTTTAGATAAATCAAATGTTATTTCTTTTTTATCAAAATCAATATCATCTATTCTTAATGAAGCTATTTCTTGACTCCTACGGCCATAAAAATATTGAAATTTATAGAACAAATATTTATTAAAATGTTTCTCATCTTCTTTTATTTTATGTAGAAATAATAAAATCTCTTGTTTATTTAAGTTAATCATATTATCATGTTCTCTTTTAATCAAAATATTTAATAATTATGGAAATATAAAAATGATAAATGTAGTTTGAAGATAAATTATTTGCTTACAGGCTTTGATTTGCTTCAACTACTTTATTTAATAATTTCATCGCCTTATTATTCATATATTAACCTTATAACTATTATATTAATTTAAATTCAATTATTACTTCTAAAATCTCATTTTTTTGTAAAAAATATGTTGAATATACTGTTTCACCATCTTTTAATAAGTTTATATTTCCTATTGATTCATTAACCTCAAAAAGAGGAGTTTTTATATTTCTTTCTTCAATTACTCTTTTAAATTCTTTTACGGCATTCATAAATTAACAACTCCAATGTTTGTTATCAAGGTTATACTTGACAATATTACTATGTTTTTCATCATATATAAATATATTGTCTTAAAATTAGCTTATAACTTTTAAAAACTCTTTATGGGTACAATCAAAATGGCTAATTATATAATTTTTTTAAAAAATCTTTTTAAAGAGTTTAAATTTTTATGAAAATGAATTTTTCCAAAATATACTATTTTTAAAATTTTTTAATATTTTTTCAAGACAAATAAAAATTATACAATTGATTACAAATATTATATTTTTTCTTTGAAATCTATTATTAGAACTTAGTTTTCATTTATTTAGAAACTTTGATATATATGTAGAAACCTATTAAATGAATATATAATAATGAGTGCATTATAGTAAAAAGAAGTTTAATTAAAAAGAAATAATAGATTAAACCTATGATAATACAACATTTATCTGTGATATAATGCTTTTTAATTCAAAAATCTGTTAAGAAATAATTTTAGCAAAAAATGAAATAAATAACAAATACAAAAAAAGATAAATTAAATTATAAAATGGTGTATATATGGCTTTAACTAATGTTACAAAATATGATTATGGCCATATAGATAAAATTAAGTTATTACATCATATTATTATCTAAAAAACATTAAAGTTACAGAATTAAAATCTAAAATTCCATATATTTATTTATTTTACCCTATTCCATTAGTCAAAAAGAATTTTACAATACATGGAACTAGATATCAATCTAAATATAAGTTTAAAGCTGAATTAATCTTAAAAATAAAGATAACATAGCTATCATTACTAATATTAGTAGTATTCTAAATAATATTTATGATTCGGGTATTCCGATAATATAGCTATTTATAATTCTGCAGATGTGAAAAATTTCTATTATTATTTACTTAATTGTATTGTAAGACAAGTTCCTAGTAATCATGTTATTACTGGCTCAGTTAACGAGTTCAAAAAAAAATAGAAGAAATAAGAAATGTGTTGGGGGTACAGGTGATATAAATTCTTTATTTCCTGTTATTAAAATTTAGCTATCAGCCCATTAGCCCCACACTCCCCAAAAAAGTTAATAATATTATACTTCACTAATTTCTGTAGGTTGTACATTAGGAATTATTAATGAATAATCAATATATTTTCTTATTTTAAGACTATCAATAATCATTTTTAAATATTCTAATGTATTCATCGTTATATGTATGAATATGTTTTCATCCTCATATTGATAAATATAATCAGGCTCTAAATCATAAGATATAGGAGAGTTATCTTTAATTATTATATGATTTTTATAAAAAATTGTCTCATATTCATCATTATCTTTTGAATAAATAAATCTATCCACAGCATTAAGAGCTGAATTATTTTTTATTATACACAGACATTTAAAAAGACCCCAAACATTGTTTTTGTCAAAATATTCATAATCTAAAAACAATTGATGTTCAGAAGGTTTGCCTTCATCTACATAATATGCTTCATATTCTGAAGTAATAAAAGAATTTTCATTAATATCTATTTCAAATAATCCAAAATCATAATTTTTCATCTTAATAATATTCACCTCCTTTTTATTTTATAATAAATAAATTTCTACAATATTATATTAGTTTTAAGCATATATAATCCTTGTGGTGGGGTAAAACATACTTTAGTAGGGATAAATGATATATTACCCCCCCCCAAAAAAAACTAATAATATTTGGAGATATACTCCCTGCTAAAATAATAATCTGAAATAGCCAACATTTATTAAGAGACATTACCAAGCAAACACACCAAAACAAAATTAAAACATATAATATAAGTCAAACATTAAAGAAGCTTCAAAATAATAGGATAATACCTCAATATTAGATATTTAAGTAATATTTCAAGATAAAAATGAAAAAAAATATAATGAGTTCAATTTAACAATTCAAACTCAATATTTAGACAAAAACATTTTGTTAAAATAGTATCCTGCCATAAAGAAGATAACAGAAAGTATTATTTCCATAATAATCATTTCAAGTACCGAAAACGGTGTAACTAGATTCAAAAGTCTTGAACCAAAACTAAACAAATCAAGTATTATTACTACTATAGCATATGCAAAGCCTAAAAATGCAGAATTAAATAATAATCCCATCATATCTTCTTGTTTGAAAAGTATTCCACCTATTACAGCCCCAAAACAAATTCCCCAATATCCTGATATTAATTCTTTAAATATTAAAGCAATTACAACACCAACTATTAAAGCTTTCAAGTCTAATAATTTAATAAAGTCATTAGTTTCTTTCATTAAATCCCTCTAGCTATAATATTAAATATTCATTAACTCTACAGTTCCTGAAGGGTTATTAGAAGAAGAACCATCAGTATCTGCACCTTGTTTAATAATTTCCCCATTTTTACCTATGATTTGAACTTTCAAATCTCCATCTGCTGTAGTTTCTGAATTCACTATTGCAATAATAGATTTATCATCAGTTGCATTAACTTTAATCTCTGAATTGCCTGAACCATCTGTATTTGTACTTGATACTAAATCTGAAGAATAAGTCATTCTCCAAGCTCCATCATGTTCTATTTTAATTACAGCTGTATTTTCATCTGCTGAAGCACTATCTCCAGTATCTCCCATGACAAAAAATGCCACTCCTGCAAGTGCCACTATTAAGACAATGACACCTATAATAATTCCCTTGTTCATCATAAACACATCCTTATAATTAATTATAAAATGAGATAAATATATCTCATATTAAGAGATTATCCTTCATAATATATAAAGTATGGCAGAGTTCTGCCATTAATTATAGTCTTTAGTATTCCTTAAATTTAATTATGGACTTGACTAATGTAAGATTAGATAAAGAAGATAAAGAAGTATTAGCTTCAGTATTATTATCTAAAAGACTGCCTCAAGTATTACTAACACTAGCAGAACAGGGCAAATCACCAACACAAATAGCAAAGGAGCTCGATAAACAGCCTACACATATTATAAAATATTGTAAGCTTCTTATGAATAAAAATCTAGTTCAGATAGAAAAAAACGAATCCAAAAATACAGCTATATACTATCTTACTGAAAAAGGTCAGTCCTTTATCCCTATTATACAATTAATCTATTAATATATCGTTGAAATTAAAAAATGGCTTAAAAATAAGCATGTAGAAAAAAAAGCATGCTTTAATTTTCAAAGGGTGGTTGGAGTTTGTGTTTTTGCCGATTTACATATATATTTTTTTAATTTTTCATAGAAAAATTTCTAATACAGGTAGTGAGCTTGTTTATCAAATCCTACAAATAATATCTTACACTATGGGTCGTTGTTAGAGGATGTTTTTTAACTTGTGTTTATTCTACTAAAATATTTTTTTTCATATTCCTTAGGTTCATCTTTAATCAAATAAAAGTTCTCATCAATGCTACTGATAACTTCATATATAGAATCTTTTTCTAAGTAATTTTCGTGTTCTGCAATTATTTCATTATTTTTATTGCTTCTAAGTATATTTCTCTTCATGCATTCATGTATCAAATAAGTAAGACTAACATTTAAACAGGCACAACTTTCATTTAATGATGATGTGCTATTCAGTGTATTTATAATATCTCCATCAGACATACTAATTTGAGAATATTTCTCAATTTCATCTAATGTTAATCTATTGAGTCCAAATTTTCTTTTATTGTAATTCTTGATAAAAGTAATTTTTTTAGCTATTAAACTGGGATTTTCAAAATTGAAAACTTTTTTAAATAGATTTTGTACTGCTAAAGATGAATAAGGATAACTATTTGCGATAATATAAAAATCATCTGCATAAGAATAATTGTTTAACATCAAATTCCAATAAAATTCAAATTCATGAGCATATGGAAGATATGATGGTTGTGTTAAAACTATATTGTTTTGTGTATCATTAGTTTTGCTTGTATATGTCTCAAGAGCAGTTTTGATAATATGGATTGGGAGATTATATTTTATGGCTGTCTTTTCGATTCCATTTTGATAATAATATTCTCTGGCTTTTTCGTTCCTTAATTTCATTGTTTCTCTTTTAGCTATTGTTCTGTGTTTTGTCATTTTATATCATTCCTTTAGCTATTAGAGTGTCGTTGGGGAATGGCTCCCCAAAACACATCCATGAAATCAACAATATTCATTTTTATTGATTCTGGCTATTTTATCATAATCTTCATAATCAACTATAACTAGAGTTTTAGCATTATTGCTAATTTCGCCTTTCTCAAAACTTATATCATATTTTGCTAATGATTCCGTATCAAGTAAATAATAATTACTTAATCCAAAACAATGTGGAACTCTAAATCCCTCATCATATCCATGCTTATGTACTTCACCACAATATGGGCAAATTATTTTCCCCAAATGACTATTATTATTTGTCATTCGTTTCATTACTGGAGCATTAAATAATTGATTTGTCTTATTATTCTTAATAATTGCAAATTTTTTTCCTTCTTCTAATTCTTTTTTTATTTCTTGTAATTTTTTTTCTGTTTGCATATTCATCACTTTTTAGTATTTTTTTAAATGTTACATTGTAACCTTGTAACTTCATTTTCCAGTTTTATTATTGTTTACTTATTTTTTCCTTTTCAAATCTAAAATGGAAATTATTGGTTATAAAGTTACAAAGTTACAAAAGTTAATTATCTTCATCTCTCAATTTAATCCATTCTGGACTTATAATACAGTCTTCATAAACTTTTGCAGTTTTACTTTCTCCATTTTCATCTATTATTCTTTTAGTATTTTGAGTAAATCCTGCTCTATCCATTGCACCTTTAATTGTATTTGCTGTAGGATTTTTATGTTCATTAAATATTTTTCCATTTTTTAATGCCCATTTATGCCATCTTTTCATTTCTTTATTGGCATCAGCAACAGTTATAAAAGTTTCAGATAGGTCTTCATCTTTATCAGAATATTTGTCCCTGTAAGTGTCTTCATCCATGAAAACTAATTCTACACCAATTTTTGTTGGGTCGGACTTCCAAATCCATTCTTTGAGCATTTCTTTTTCTTCTTCTTGATTTAATAAAGGTTTTTTTCTATCATCTATAGCTATTTTCAAACAAAAATGAATAAAACCTTCAATTTCATCATCTCTTTTTCCTAAAACTATATCTTTTATAATTGTAGAATCCATATCAAATGTATCAATAGGATTTTCACATAAAATTAAAAGTAACCTTCTACCCATTCCATCTCCAACAATTGGAGGTAAGGCATTACATCCTCCCCATCCTTTGGGAGTGTTGAATTTGTTTAATTGCAATGCTTCATTTTCATGCTTTTTTCTAACTTCTAATCCTGTTCCAGTTACAAAACTATTCAATCTACCCACATTTTTCCATATACCTGTTTGAACATCATCTTCAATATTAATGCTCCTACCTATTAAAGGATATAAAGCAAATTCTTTTTCTACACTATTTAATATTGAATTATAACTAACATTAGAATAATCTTTAAATATTCTTTTTAAAATTTCCAATAATGTACTTTTACGACTACCTGGAGGGCCTACAAGCAAAGTTATTTTTTCTAATTCATTTGTTGATAATAAAGAATTTCCTACACTCCTATAAAATCTATAAGAGTTTTTTTCCCATCTAGATTTTAATATCTCTTCAATTTCATTGTGTAAGTCATCCCAATTTGCATTAGAATTATAATTAAAATCTAATGAAAGTTTAGGTAATTCATCTTCAGGGAATTCATTTTTTTTAAATGTTCCTTTTTCTGTATCAAAAGTTCCATTTTTAAAAACAAGTAAATCTGAATTTCTTGATATTTTGTGTGTGATAAAGCCTAGAACTTGGTGACATTGATTTATACTAATTCTGTTCTTTCCAAATGTTTCATTAAAATAAGTTGCCAAATTGAATTTATTAAATTCTTGAAATCCTTTATTAGTCTTTTTATATGCTATTAATGTATCATGTTCTAAGAAAAATTCACCTGTAGAATTAATAAAATTTGATAATAGCTGTGTACTTATTCCCTGATTATTATCTAATTTCCCCAATATTTCTTTTTTTAAAATAATTGCTTCACTATTATCAATTGATTTCTTTTTATTTTCTGAAATCATTTGTTTAATACTATCAGGATTAATTTTATTAGATGAATTTTTAAAAAGTGAATCACTAGCTATCATAATGAATCACCTATAAAAATTATAAAAAGAGCATATATATTAGAATTAACAAATATATTAATAGAATTGTATATCTTATTTTTGAGAATAAAAATATATTCTCTATTATTCTTTTTCATTGGTTCAACTCCTCTAAATTGAACCCTTAATGAATTCTATAAAACTAGTAACATCATCTTCATTTTCAATACCCATTAAAAAAGATTTGAGAATATTGTTAACTAACTTATTCAATGTTAAAGGATTATTTGTTTGTTCTCGGATTAGAGATTGTAAAACCTTTAAGTCTTGATAAACTAATTCATTAATCTTTAAATGAACATTAGTATTCGGATGCTTAAATATTTCATCTGTCAAATTACATAAATAGTTTTGATAATTTTTTTTTATTGTTATCATGAAGAATATTCTCACAGACACCGAAAATTCTTCTGAGATTCATGACCAATCATGAATTATTTAAATATATGTAAATAATCTTATATAAACTTACCTGTTTTTTCAACATTTCATATAATAAATTTAACTATAGTAACCTTATGAGTTCTCACTAAAAAGCCATCTACTTCATTATAGTTTTATTAATACTATTTGAAAAACTTAAGATAAAAAATTCGAAAACACGAACTATATTTAAGAAATCTCTTGTTCCTTACTATCCAATAAAATATTAATCGATTCTTTAATTTTCATGATTTCGTCATATTCAAAATTTTTAGTATCTTTATTAATTGGAGCCCTATTTTCATTAATTGACAAATAGGGTATTAATGCTTCATAATTTTTTCTTAAATAATTATCAAAACTATCTTCACTATCAACAGCATCATAAACTTCAGAATTAGACATATTTGGAGGAGTATGTCCTGTAAATATACTAACAACATCTAACTCACTATATTTATCAGCTTTAACAACTACATTAGTTATGTTCTGCCTGCACGTAGTTGAAAATAGCTTTCTAAGATTATGTCCTCGAAATTTTCCAAAAAGGTCATTCTTATCTTTTCCTATATTTAAATCAGTATTTAAATTCTGTAATATCCTTCTTAACCAATCAACTGTTATAAATTCAGAAATTCTTCCAGAACCTCTAAATAGAGGAGCTTCTAATTCAACTGAATACCCTTCTTCCATTCTAGCTTTTATATGTTTAAATATAAAATAGCTACACTCTCCCGTGTTAAAAGTGATACACAGATTCCCATCCTTCTTTGTCTTTTCTGGTATGAAATCATAACACGGAATTATTTCCTTAGGATTTTTAGATAATAACTCATCTAAATCCATATTATGGCCATAAACAGATGTTGCTTCAAGAAAATCTTGAATAGTTAATTTTACAACATCTCCTCCACGCATACCCGAAGTTGTTAGTAAACAAACTAAGGCCTTATCTCTATTAGTTTTACAATAATCTAAACTTCTTTTAACATCATTCCATGAAGGTATATCATTAATTCTGGTTCTTTTAATTAAAGTATTATATTGTACCATTCTTGGCACATTAATATCATATTCCTTAAAAAGAGCGCGAAACATTAGCATTTTATGTTTTTTAGTAGTCTCAGCAATACTCCTACTTTCTAAAAAATTACTATATAACAGTTGGTATGAATTAATTTTTCTTTCAGATAAATCTAATATCTGAGGAATACCTTCATCATTTAAAAATGGTTGTTCTTCTTTTTTGGCCTCATCTATTAACTGTGAAGGTGTTTTACCAATTAATTTATATATTTCTCTAAAAACAACATTATATTTTCTAGTGCTTGATATGCCTAATTTTCTTCTTTGAATCAATTGCATTAATTTTACATCAGTTTCTGAATATTTCATTATCTTTCACAATCCTTTAATCTTTTTTCATGATTGTAAAAGAATGAAGTTTTAATTTGTATTACATCTCCTAATGAAATTTTTCATATGATAAAACCAGGATTCAAATACGGGATAATTTTTATTATAATCGAAACCTTTAAATGTTATATTTTACTGATAGTTATTTGTTGTATTGATATTAAATTAGTCAATATTACAATTGAAGTCTGATGCCGGGGTGGCTCAGCTGGTTAGAGCGCACGGCTCATAGGGTTTTAAGCAGTGCTCTGACTAATTCCTGGGATACCGTGAGGCCGCGGGTTCGAATCCCGCTCCCGGCATCTTCAATCCCAGGAATATATTAATTTTTAACTTTTTTTATTAATTAAAGAACTATTTTTTAAAATTATAAATTTTACTTTTATTTTATCCATTTAAAAATCATTGATTAAAAACATTTATAACATTAAAAATAAATTATAAATAGATTTGTTATGTTATATAGGGAACTTGGAAAAACAAAAGAGAAAGTTTCAGTCTTAGGCCTTGGCACAATGAGACTACCAACCATTAATTCTAATGGAAATATAGATAAGAAAAAGGCAAGTGAAATTCTTAGCTATGGAATAGATAATGGAATAAATTTAATTGATACTGCTTATACTTATCATGCTGATGAATTTAGTGATGAAATTGGAAATTGTGAGCCTTTTTTAGGAGAATTTTTATCTACAGGTTATAGAGAAAAAATTTTATTATCTACAAAATCTCCTTCATGGTTAATTAAAAATAAAGAAGATTTTGATTTTTATTTAAATGATCAATTAAAAAGATTACAAACTGACAACTTAGATATTTATTTATTACATACATTAACAAAAGAGCATTGGGAAAATCTTAAATCTTGTGGTGTTTTTGAATTTATGGATAGAATTCTTGAAGAGGGTATAGTAAAACACATTGGTTTTTCATCTCACACTGAATTTGACATATTAATTGATATTTTAGATAGTTATGATAAATGGGAAGTAGCTATGACTCAAATGAACTTCATTGATGAGAATTATCAGTCTGGACTTGATGGTTTAAAATATTTAAATGATATTAATGTAGGAAATATAATAATGGAACCTTTAAGAGGAGGTAGGCTTGTTCAAAATATTCCAGATAAAATAATGAATATATGGAATACTGCTGATGTTAAAAGAACACCTGTTGAATGGGCTTTAGATTATTTATGGGATATGGAAGCTGTAGATTGTGTATTAAGTGGAATGACTTCACTTGAACAATTAAAAGCTAATATTGAAATAGCTAATAATTCTAAGATAAATTCTATATCTTCTCATGATAAAGAAGTTATAAAAGAAGTTGCAAGAGAATATAACTCAGGAAAAGGAAATGATTGTACACAATGTATGTATTGTATGCCATGTCCTGAAGGAGTAAATATTCCCCAATGTTTTAAAGAATATAATATAGCTACAATGTTTAATAATCCTTCAGCTAGTGCAATGCAATATTTTTCCCTTATAAATGAAGATGAAAGAGCAGAAAACTGTACAAAATGTAATAAATGTTTACAACATTGCCCTCAAATTATTAATATTCCTGAAGAATTAGAAAAGGTTCAAAAATTATTTGGAAATGAATTTAATCATTATTAAGGTGGAAATATGCCAAATCGATACAATGAAATGGGATACTGGGAAATTGTTACACGTCAAATGAGCATTATATCAAAAAATAAGCAACAAATTTTTAAAGATTCTAAAATCGCTGTAATAGGTTGTGGAGGAATTGGTGGTGCTGCAATTGAAATGCTTGCAAGAATGGGAGTTGGAGAACTTAATATTGTTGATTCTGATTATTTTGATATGTCAAATTTAAATAGGCAAACTATGAGTAGCTTAAAAGATTTAAATTATTTTAAAAGTGAGTCTACTAAAAAAAATATTCATAATATTAATCCATATGTAAAAGTTAATGCTTTTAATGAATTTGTAGATGAAAATAATATTGAAAAAATTGTTTCATCTTGTGATGTAATAATAGATGGGTTAGATAATTTATTAACTAGAGTCATTGTATCAAGATATGCTAAAGAAAATAATATTCCATTAATTCATGGAGCTATTCATGGCACAATGGGGCAAATGACTGTTTTTTCTGAAGATACTGCAAGTTATGAAGAATTGTTTTCTTTACCTTCTTTTAATAAGCAATTAGATGAAGATTTAAAAGAAGAAATTAATAATATTTCAAGTGAATTACCTCCAGCTATTGGTCCTGTTCCAAATGTTATCGGGTGTATTCAAGCTATGGAAGCTTTTAAATTAATTACAGGGATTGGAAAAATTACATATGCACCAGAAATTTTTAAATTTGATTTATTATTTTTAGATTCTTTTAATGTTGAAAAAATATTATAAGTAAAGTATTTAAGTTTTCAATTAAATAATAATAAAATGAACATTAATTAATTGAATTTTAAGTATAATTGTTTAATTTTTTAAAAAATATTTGTATTTAGAAAAACTATATATACTAGTAAGTGGAAAACATATTAGTTAACGGAAATACATTTCCGACTAAATTATTATCATGTATTATTTTCTAGTTAAGGAGACAATTTAATGTCAAATGAAATAGATTTAATGATTAATAGAATGGAAGAAGACTATATAAAATTTGTTAGATTACAATTTGTAGATATTAATGGAATAACCAAAAATATTGCTATTCCATTCGGATCTGAAGATATGGAAGATTTATTTAATGATGGGATGTTATTTGATGGATCATCTATTGATGGTTTTGTAGAAATTGAAGAAAGTGATTTAATGTTAAAACCTGACATTAATACTTATTCAAGACTATCTTGGAGACCTGAAGATGCGGCTGTGTGTAGATTTATGTGTGATATTTACACTCCAGATAATAAACCTTTTGAAGGAGATTCCAGAGGTTTATTAAAAAGAACATTAGCTAAAATAAAAAAGAAAGGGTATGAATATAATATAGGCCCTGAACCTGAATTTTTCATTGTTGATGTTGATGAAGAAGGATATCCAATGCCTTATGATGATGCTTCTTATTTTGATGTAGAACCTAAAGATATGGGAACTGATTTTAGAAGAGAAATTGCATTAAATTTAGAAGAACTAGGATTTGAAGTTGAAGCAAGTCACCACGAAGTAGGGCCAGGACAAAACGAAATAGCTTTTAAATTTGATAATGCACTTAAAACTGCAGATGCAGTTATTACATTTAAACAAGCAATTAAAGCAATCGTTAATAATATGGCTGCTTTTGATTCTAAAGATTATACAGTTACTTTTATGCCTAAACCATTTTTCGGAGTAAATGGTAGTGGAATGCACTGTCACCAAAGTATTTTTAAAAATGGAGAAAATATGTTCTCTGATGACAATAGTGAAACTGGATTATCTAAAGAAGCAATGTATTTCATGGGTGGTCTATTAGAACATGCACCTGCAATGACTGCAATTACTAATCCTACTGTAAATTCATACAAAAGATTAGTCCCAGGATATGAAGCTCCAGTATACAGAGCTTATGGGCTTAAGAATCGTTCAGCTTTAATAAGAGTTCCTGCAGCTAGAGGTAATGGTACTCGTATAGAATACAGGGCACCTGATCCAACATGTAATCCATATTTAGCATTTACAGCTATGCTTCAAGCAGGTCTTGACGGTATTAAAAAGAAAATCGACCCTGGAGATCCTACTGAAATTAATATTTATAAATTGACTGAGGAAGAAAGATTAGAAAGAGGCATTAAAGTCTTACCATCTAGTTTATGGGAAGCATATCACTCACTTGAAGAAGACCCTATAATGATGAAGGCTCTTGGTGGACATATTAGTGAAAAATTCTTAGACTTCAAATATGCTGAATGGGACGAATATAGGGTTCAAGTATTTGGGTATGAACAAAGAAAATATTTAAATATGTAATAAATTTCCTTTAATTTGGTAATAAAATGTCAGAATCTGCCCATAGAATGATAGAAATATTAAGGATTTTAAATGAGTCTGATAATCCAACAGGTTCTAAATTAATTGCTGATGAACTTAAAAAAAAAGGATTTAATTTAGGTGAACGAGCTGTTAGATACCATATGCAACTCCTAGATGAAAAAGGATATACTGAAAAAATGGGTTATTCCGGGAGAAAAATAACCGAATTAGGAAAAGAAACACTAGAAAAAGGTTTAATTTATAAACAAGTGGATTTCATTTATTCTAAATATGAGGAAATGATTTATTTATGTGATTTTGATTATGTAAATAAAAAAGGAAATGTTGTAGTTAATGTTTCCCATATTTATGAAAAAAATGCTTATGATATTATAAAAAAAGTATTTGATTCAGGTTTGTGTATTAGTCCTTATACAAAAATAAAAAAAATAAAAAATGGATATGAATTAAAAACAATCTGTGGCACAACTATTGATGGAATCTTATTAAATAATCAAATTCCATCTTTACTTCAATATGGTGGACTTTTAGAAATAGAAGATAATATTCCCACAAGATTTAAAGATCTTATTTCTTATAAAAAAACTTCAATTAGTCCCTTAGATGCATTTATTGCAAAAGATATGACTTCTATTTTAAAGGTTATCGAAGAAGGTAGTGGAGTCATACCTGCAAACTTTAGGATGATTCCAGCTACATCTCAAAAAAAAGCAATAGATATTTTTAAAAAATTAGAATCTATTGGAATTAATGGAATTATTGAAGTTGGAAAACCTGGTGAAAATGTTTTAGGAATACCAGTAAGTGAAGACATGGTAGGAATAGCTATAGTTGGAGGAATTACTCCATTATGTGCTGCACAAGAATCTAAATATGATATTAATATGAAAGCTGGAGAAGATTTTACTAATTTTAATGAGCTAACTCCTATATCAAAACTTTCAAATAATATTTTAAAAGCTATTAAAGAAAATCCTAAAAAAACAACCCCATTTCTACTTTCAAAATCTTGGAATTTAATTAATAATGTAAATTATGATATTGAAACTGGAAAAGGAGATATAATTGCAAATATATCTAAAATAAATAAAGTAGATGTTGATGATGCAATAGATATAATGGAAAAAACATATAAAAAGTTTCCAGAACATATTAGTCCTCATTATAAGTTAATTGAAAATGATAATAATAAAATAGACATAGCTACTGTATGTAGTTTATCTATAGATGGGATTTTACTAAAAAATGGAATAATGAGCACTCCTAAATATGGGGGATTATTAGAATTAAGTGAATCTCCAATGTTTTTAGAGCTAATTTCATACAATGGTTCTTCAATAGATCCTCATAAAATTTTCATTTATAAAAATTTAACATCATTAACTAATAAATTAACTGACTTTAATAGAATATTAGCTTCTTTAAAAGAAGTTCATTATGTAGCCAAAGAAGAAACAAAAGAAATTATTTCTAAATTAAAAGAAAATGATTTTTCTATCTATAAAATTAGCAAGCCAAGAGAACTAATATATAATGCTAAAATAGATAATTATAATTTTGGTATTGTAGCAGGAAGTGGTTTAAATACAATAGCTGCAATAAAAGAAAAAAATATTGATATTGAAGTTAAGGCAGTAGAAAAAATAATGCCATTTGAATCTATGGAACATTTATAAAAAAAAGCTATTTTTTAAATTAATTTTTCTTTGATTATATTAAATAATCACTTGTTTAAAATGTAAAAAGAATACAAGATATAGTAAATAATTAAATGTATTTTTAAAAATTCAATAAGATAAAGAAAATTTATTGTAATAATAATTTAACATATAGATTAAACTACTACAACAGAAACTTCTTCACCATTTTTAGGATAATGAGTAAATTCTATTAAATCATCTTTAATTTCATCCATATCAATTTCAATAGTAGGATTTGATGAATCATTTTCCAAATTCAAAAGCATTTTAAAACCTGGTTTTCCAAAATATTCAGAAAAATCTACATTTAAAACTTCTCCTTCTGCAAAAATACGATTATAAGCTATTTCAAGTTTATCATGAATTTTAATATTATTTTTTAAATAATCTACAGCTTCATCATTATTCAATTCTAGAGATTTAATAGTCATTTAATCACCTATATTAAATTAATTTTAATCACTAATTTCAACAACAGTTTCTTCGCCATCATCATCAGGAATATGTCTAAATTCTAAAAGATCATCTTTAATCTCTTTAAAATCTATAACAACTGCTTGGCTTAAAACTTCACCCATGAGGTGCAAATTAATTCTAAATCCTTCACCAGTAACTTCATCTGGTTCAATAAAAGCTAAAACTTCACCTGGAGCAAAAATACGATTATAAGATACTTCTAAAATATCTCCAACATTAACATTGTTTTTTATATAATCCATTGCTTCATCGTAAGTTAAAGAAATTTCTTTTGTCAAATTATCACAACATAAAAAAAATAAAATAAAGAAAAAGGAATTATAAATTCCTATATTCTCTAATTGAAGTATATTCATCGTCAGATTCGCTGTATTCACCGAGTTTATCCCTGTTAATTTCAGCATTAATGAACAATGAACCTTTACCATTTAATCCAATATCTCCAGTATATTTAATATACTTACCTTCATAAGTTTTACCTTCGATTTCAGGATTAGGTACTACTTCATCAAAAACAAATCCTTCAAGTAATCTACCTAATTTTCCTTGAATGACAATAGTACCGTTTTTCATTTGTCCTCCAGGCCAACGATTAACGTCACCTTGGATTTCAATAACACCTTTAGACATGTGAATACCAGCTAAAATATCACAATCTCCGTAAACACGAATTGTTCCACCGCTTAAACATTCACCACATTGTTTTCCAGCATTACCTTTAACAACAATTTCTCCACCAGTCATTCCTCTCCATTCACCAATATATGATGAACCTGTGAATTCTTTGGTGTCACCTTGGATTTCTAAATATCCTCCAGCCATTTCACGACCAGCATGAGCAGCAGCATTACCTTCAACAATAATACTACCTCCGCTCATTTCAGCTCCAACATGAAGATCTACATTTCCTTTACAAAGGATATCTCCACCAGACATTCCGCATCCAATATATTTAACTCTATTAAGATCTCCATCAAGAATCATTTTAACATCATTAGCAGATTCAGCGTCTCCTTCTACTTCAATATCAAAATAATCTGTTAATGGAAATCTAGAATTTCCGATAGGTACTTCGTATTTTTCAAAATCTGATTTATCCCATGTGTAAATTTCATCAGGAATTAACTCATCAAATTCCAAAGCAATAGAAGAAGTTTTTTTCTGATTAAAAGTTATAGTTTTCATTATAAACACCCTTATTTACTTGCTTCAACATCAACTCTAAGCGGATCAGATAAGTAATGATCGTGGACAGGATAATTTTCCCATTTAACTGAATAATATTGGTTGAAGAAAGGCATAATACCATCAATGACAGCTTTCTCTTCTTCTTCCCATCCTTTGACATTTGTCCAAATAGCTCTACTTTTCTTAAGTGAAACAATCTCTTTATCCTTTACTAAGATTTGACCATCTTTAATAGTGTAATCTGCAAGGGAGAACCCTTTTTCGATTGTTTCATATTCTTTAGATGGATCAATAGTATTAGGATTAATATCATAAACAGCTATATCAGCATTGTAACCAGGAGTAAGTGCTCCTCTATCTGCAAATCCGTGGATTTTAGCAGGTGCAGCTCTTGAAATTACAGCTATATCGTAGAAATCGTATTCTCTTTCAAGTGTTGGAAGAGTGGTTCTACTATTTACCCATTTATGGACTTCACCAGTTTCAATCATTTCCATTCTTCTAGTATTACTCATTAACCAAGACATAATTCTTGGGTATCTAATAAATGGCCCAGCATTAGGATGGTCAGTAGTTAAACAAACTTTCCAAGGATCTTTAATAGATAAGAACAATTCAAGGCCAATAGCCCATTGTAAAGTGTTAACAGGACTCTTTTTAGAGTAGATAACAGGTATAATACCTGATCCAGTTTCACATTCTACATCTTTATTAGCCCATTTTAATCCAGACAATTTGAAAAGATCGTATTCCATAGGAGCATCTGCAGTCATAGTAGTGGTTTCATCGAAAGTAACCTGACCAACATCACAAGTGACATTATCAGATTTATTAATGAATTTAGCTACATCTTCAGCGCCTGAAGAAGCATCTTTCCAACTATTTCCATTATATGAATGGAATTGAAGGTGACAACAATGAATATTTTGGTCTCTGATAGGAGCATTCTTTTTAATGTCTTTTACTGAATCTAATGTTTCAATAGTAACTGGTGTATTACCAGGGTGTCCTAAATCATTTGGGTGGATGTGGATTGAGTGAGGAAGACCTAATTTTTCATTAGCTTTAGCTAAAGCTCTAATAACTTCTTTTGAAGTAACATCAAAATAAGGTGCCTTATCATTTACACCATGTACATTCATACCCCATCCCCATGCTTCAGTACCACAAGGATTTACAATTTTTACACCGTATCCTTTTGATATTTTAAGCCATGCAGATATAAATGCAGCTAATTCATCAATTTTACCTTCTCTTGCAAATTCTAAAACAAACCAATTATTACCAAATAAAGGTAATGCAGGGATATCTATGTTTGGAATTGTTGCAATTTCTTCATGTGTGTGTTTCGCTTCAAGTGGAGGCATAGCTGCTTCTACAACAGTTCCGTAGCCTAATCTTGAATATCTGTAACCTGTTGAAGGACAGCTAGGAATAGAAAATCCTGATTCCGGTCTTAATACACTAGTCTTTTGAGTAACTCCTCTTCTTGAATCTTCAGGACGATATAATCTACCTACAACTAATTTTGGTCCTGCTACGTGAGCATGAGGATCAATACCTGAAGGCATTACAATTTTATCAGTTACATCAAGGACTTTTGCATCAGAAGAAACATTTTCTACTATTTTACCGTCTTTAAACATTATGTCCTTTTTTTCTCCATCAATTTTATTAGCTGGATCATAGACAATACCATTTTTAAGTATATATTCCATTAAAATCACCTCTATAAAGCAGCTGGATTTGGTACGTATTTAGGAGCAACATTTGGCTCTTCTCTGAGCTTCATTACTCTTTCTTTTAATTCACGAACAATCCATTCGTCATCACGACAAGTTTCTGGTTTATCAATAGCTTTTTTCATAAAGATAGGAACTCCATCCATACGATAGCTTGTTCCAGCACATTCTACACCAATAAATGAACCAGGTAAAACAACATCTGCAAGTTCTGTAGATGGTCCCCAGTGAATATCTATTTGAATAACTGGTATTTTAGCTAAGTGTTGATTTGCACCATTAGGGAAATGAGCCCCAGGATCAGCAGCAATAACTAAGAATACATCAGGTTCTCCTCTAGTTAATAAATCAATTGTATTGGTTTCTCCTAAAACATATCTAGCATAACCTCTTGAGAAGTCAACACCAAATGGGAAACCGTTTTCAAATGCCATGAAAATATTAAATCCATTAACATTGAAATGTCCTCTCATCGGAGTAAGTCCCCATTTACTAAATTTGTTTAAGTCCTGAATCATTTTAATAGCTATATCGATATTTCTTTGTTTGGATAAGGTATGAGTTAATCCTAAACCAAAGAAAAGAACACCGAACTCAGCGTTTTTCATTTCTTCAACTAATTCATAAATATCTTCTTTAGGAATTCCAGAAATTACATCTTGAGAAAGTTCTTTACCTTTTAAAACAGCTCTTATAGCATTATAAAATCCATAATCTCCGTTTTGTTCAAATCCAATCCATTTATCGGACATTTTAGCTGTATCACTAAATTTAGGATCCATAGTAACAACAGTTCTATCAAATCTACCTCTAGATCTGAAGTATCCACGACAGAAAACCGCGTATCTTGCCATGTGTCTTGGATGTGAGTTCATTGCATTACTTCCAGAATAAACACAAACATCCGCTCTGTTTTGAACTTCTCCTAAAGTTTGTACAGGATATCCTGCATTTTGTACAGCTTGAAGACTTGGACCGTGACAGATAGTAGCTTGGTTATCTAAAACAGCTCCAATATATTCTCCTAAAGCTACTCCTTCTTTCATACATTCAGTAGAAGTTTCAGACCATCCGTAAAAAACAGGTCTGATAGAATTAGCAATATATTCAGCAGCTGTATCAAGAGCAGTGTCCCAATCTACTTCTTTAAGTTCACCATCTTCATCTCTTACCATAGGGACCATTAATCTTTGATCCATATCTTCCATTATCTTACTTGCACCTAATCTACAAGCATGTCTAACTGCAACAACATGCCCATCTTTAACTAAGTAATCTAAATCATCACAATTACAACCACAGAATGCACAAGTACAATTTTCTACAATATGATCATAATCAGTAATTGGTTCTTCATATGCCATTTTTTAACCTCCTAACCTCGTTTTTTATAAACTGGTAGTTCTCCAAGAGAAGGCATATTCTCAACAACTTTGTCTTCATCTTCGTCAACATATTTTTTATAAACCCATCTCATTAAATCTGCCATTAATAAAACTTCTCTATCAGTTTTTTCGACAGTACAATGGATTCCTTTATATGTTGGATCAGAACAACAATAGGTATCAGAACTAACAACAGTGTTTGCCCACGGGCCTTTACAAATAAATACAGTTCCTTCGTGAGGTGCATCTCTAGATGCTGCAGCATTTACAACAACTTCACCCCAGTCAGTTTTTACAAGAACATTGTCCCAATTATTGACACCTAATTTTTCCATGTCTCTTGGGTCCATATAACATGTTCCTGAAGCATTTTTGTACTCTTCTTTAAGAGTAGAGCCTCTTTTTTTACAAGCACCCTGATAAATATCAGAACCAGTGTTTAACATACATTTAAGTACTTCTTCACTGCCTTCTTTATTAATATTAACTTCAGGGACAACAGGTTTATCTAAATATGTATTTGCATAATGCATAATTATCACCTAATTATTCTAACCATATTGCATCAACTGGGCAGAACATTTGACATGTTCCACATTTTTTGCATTTATCTTTATTGAAAAGTTTAATAAAACCGTTTTCAACCATCATAATTACTTCTTCTGTTTTAGAACCATTACCACCAGCGACTTCTGGGCTAATTTCAGCGTTAACTGGGCATGCTACTACGCAAACACCACATCCTAAACAATTATCTTGATTTACTTTAAGTTCCATATAAAATCACCTTAATTTTTTAAAGCATCTAATGCTTTAATCCAAGTTTTAGAGTTAGTAGGAGTATGATCAACACTATTAATTTTTACAGTAATAGCATCATTAGGACATGCTTTCTCACATGCTCCACAGCGTATACAATATTCGTCTTTTTTAACAATATTGTCTAATATTTGACCAGGACCTGTAGGAATTGGGAAACTCAATACATTACATGGGCAAATATCAACACATGCTCCACAACTTTTACATTTATCTTGATCTATATCTAAAGTACCTGTGAATGCTTTTTTGGTTTTAGCAGCTGTTGTAGGGCATACACCTTCACACCAACCACATTTAACACAATGATCTTGTTCAATAATAGATGAACCAGTCACAACAGCATCAGCTGGGTCTAAATCATAATCTCCATAAGAACAAATTCTACATACCGCATCAATTGCATTTTTAGGACATACTTTTTTACATACTAAACAGTAAACACATTTATCTTTATCAATAACAATTGACTCTTCACCGGATTTTTCATCAACAACTATAGCTTCTGCAGGACACATTTCCTCACAGACACCACAGTATATACATTTGTCTTCATTGACACTTATTTCCCCAGTCACTAAATCAGAACGTTTTGGTAAATGACGTTCAATAGTAATAGCTTCTCTAGGACATGCAACTTGACATTTTTGACAATAAATACACTCATCATCATCAATTTCTGCGAAATGATTGTAATGAGGATATGAATCTATATCTTTAATAGATACACCATCAATTTCGAGCTTTAATGCATCAGCAGGACATAACCCACTACACATACCACAAAGAACACATTTGTCTTCATCAATGTCGATTTTTGGAGCATCAATATCTTCAATGATATTTTGCTTTATTTTATCATGACCACTAAATTGAGTATTCAAATGGACACGAGAAATAGCCCCGACATCTTTTAATTCGATTGCTTCGACAGGACAAGTGGATTCACAAATTCCACACCCTATACAAACATGATCATCGAAAGACAACTTTCTTACTTCTTCTGCAGCTCTTTTAATATCAAAATCATTGTCTTTGCATTCTTTTACATTTTTAATCATATTCAATCTCCAAAATTTTTATAGAATTAGTTGGGCATTTATTTTCACAAATTCTACAGCCACAACAATGTCTTGAATTTATTTGAGCTTTTAATGAAACTAATGCAATAGATTTCATAAAACACAAACCTACACACAATCCACAACCAATACAAGAATCTTTAACCTTTGCTTCAAATTCATGATTTTTACAAATTTTAAGGATTTTTCGAGCCTTTCCGTGATCTTGAACAATCACTTGTACCATAGTTAAAAAATCTTCAGGACATAAATCAGTAATCGTCTTAGCAACGTCAATAGAGTTCCAAGACAAATTCCTGCCGTTAAGATAATGAGAAACAGTAGATCTATCAATATCAAGCTCTTCAGCTATTTTTTGTTGATTTTCGCCCTGCTCTTTTAATTTAACTGCAGCCAAATATTTTAATCCAGACTCAATATGTTTTGGCATTTAATCCACCATGTGTATTGATTACACATTTATTTCCTATAAATATATAATTACCTACTAAAACTAAGACGGAAGCTTTATATAGTATTGTGTTGTATCAACACATAAAAAATATTTATTAAATTGAAGTGAAATAAGCTTAAACAATATTATAAAACTTAATCATGAAAATAAGAAGATAAAATAATGTTAATTTAAGAAAACAATATTTAATAAAAAGATTTTTGATAAAATAAAAATATAAAAAAGTTTAAATAAATTAAAAAACATAATTAAAAATTAACTTATATATTATTATAGTAAATAAAAAAAGGTTGGATTTTATTATGAAAATAGTGTCAATTGTAGGTATGAAAGATAGCGGAAAAACTTCATTAACTACAAAAATAATTAGTGAACTTAAAAATAGAGGAAATAAAGTAGCTACTATAAAAGATTCACATCATAAAATGGAAATGGATAGAGAAAACACTGATACTTGGAAACATAAGCAAGCAGGATCAGATATAGTAACAGGTGTAGGTAATACAACATTTTTTAATATAATGGAAAAACTTCCACTTGAGAGAATATTGTTTCTTATAAAAGTAATAGATGAACCTGACTATGTTGTAATAGAAGGATTTAAAGATTATAATTATCCGAAAATTACCACTTCAGAAGAGCTTATTGATGAATATACTATAGAATATGTAGATTCTTTTAAAATTAAAGATGAGGAAATAGCTCCATTAGTCGATAAGATTGAAAATAAAAGTTGTGATATTGTAAACACTTTATTTATTAATAATTGCGGATATAATGATGGAGATTCAATAGCTAAAGGAATAATTAGTGGAGAAATAGATTCCAAAGATTTAGATAAAACTGATGTTAGTTTATCGGTTGATGGGAAAGTTATTGGTTTAAATAAATTTGTAAATAACTTTTTAAGGGAAAGTATAGTTGGAATGCTAAAATCTCTTAAAACAAAACAATACGATGTAAAAAATAAAGAAAAAATTGAAATAGCTATTAATAAAAAGGAATAGGGCATTATATGAATGACTTCAAAACAAAAGATAAGTTTGAAAGACCCATTATCTCACTTAGAATCTCTATAACAAATAGATGTAATTTAAACTGTGTTTATTGTCATCACGATGGCATGGTCCCATCTAGTGATGAAATGACACCAGATGAAATTTATAAAGTTTGTCAAATAGCTAAAAGACTTGGAATTAATAAAATAAGAATTTCTGGTGGAGAACCTTTAATTAGAAAAGATATTGTTGAAATTATTGAAAAAATAGCTAAATTAAATTTTAAAGATGTTTCAATTACAACAAATGGAACTTTATTAGGAAAATATGCAGATGATCTTAAAAAAGCAGGGCTTAACAGAATAAATGTTAGCTTAGATAGTTTAGATCCTGAAGTTTATGAATTTGTAACTAAAAAAGATTATTTAGATAAAGCAAAAGAAGGAATTATTAAATCTGTAGAAGCAGGATTATATCCAGTTAAAATAAACATGGTATTAATGAATGGTATTAATGAAAATGAAGTTAAAGACATGTTTAAATTTTCAAAAGATCATGGTATTATTTTACAATTAATAGAACTTGTTAAAAGCGAAAATTGTGATGATAGCTATTTTAGTGAAAAATATTATTATGATGTTAATCCATTAGAAGAAAACCTAGAAAAAATAGCTGATGAAGTTAGAGTTAGAGAGTTCATGCAAAACAGGAAAAAATATTATATTGATGGCGGAGAATTAGAAGTAGTTCATCCCATAGATAATAAAGATTTTTGTAAAAATTGTACACGTCTTAGAATAAGTCCTGATGGAAAAATAAAACCTTGTTTACTTAAAAATGATAATTTAGTTGATTTTGTTAAGTTTATTAGAGAAGATTACTCTGATGAGCAATTAGAAAAAATATTCATTGAAGGAATAAATAAACGTGAACCGTTTTATAAGTAATAGATTCTGAGGGACTATTTAAACCTTCATGAGGTAACATGTTTTAATATTTTTAGTTTAATTTTTAAAAAAGTTTAAAAAAGAAAAAAATAAGAATTTATAAAAATTCTTAAATTATTCATTTACTTTTTTGGTATTCAGTGAAAGGAAGTTTATCATCACTATCAACACCTGGAATATATCCGAATGTTTCAGTGACTTTATTATTGATTGTAGCTAATATTTTAGATACAGGAATTTCTGAAGGACAAACATCTTCACACTGACCACAATTTGTACAAACATCAGCAATGTGTACAAAACGAGTTAAGTGATAAAATGGTGCTGCTGGAGTATATCCACCAGGAACCCATTCAGGACCTTCTGCTTCTAAACAACAATCTTCACAATAACAAAGAGGACATGCTTCACGACAACCATAACATTTCATACATTTAGATAAATCATCACTGTATTTATGAAGTATATCAATAATATCCCCAGTAGTTCCTTCGAAATCAGCTGCTTTTTGTTTTTCAGCACCTTTTGACATTACTTCAGCTATTTTTTCTCTAATAGCAATGCCTTTTTCAATAGGTTCTTCAGTTTTTATTTTATCAGAAGCTATTACACTTTCTAAAATATCTGCACCTTTATCTGAGAAAACTTCTACGAAAGTAGCTTTACCTGCTAAAGGACCAATAACACCCCAATTACCTAATGCTAAATCTGCATTAAATGGAATTTTCATACTACATCTTTGGCAGTTAGTTCTACGGCCCATACCTTCTTCTTCAAGTTCATCAATACTAAATTGATTTTCTTTACCATCACTTGTTCCAATAATAAGATTTCCTTTAGATATTTCTTCGTGTTGGACTTTTTCAGGGTCTAATTCATAGACATCTTTAATCATTTTAATAGAAGGAACTGGATTGAATGTTCCACCACAGTTTATTCCAACCATGACAACATTATCTTCAATAACTTTGCCTTTTTTCATTAATTCTCTTAAAGATTTAGCATCACATGGTTTACATGCAACAGCTAATTTCATGTCACGAGCACCATCTAAATATTTAGATAAAAACTTAGCAACATTTAATGTACCGAAATGAATAGAACCAGCAGATTTTATAATTTCCTCAGGGTCTGTGATAACTGTTGGTACTGCATCATATAAGTCACTAGCTTTTTTAACAGCTACGACTCCATCTACGATGTTTTCTTCTAAGAGGTGTTTCATAATAGTGGTTACAACACCACCATATTCTCCTTTATTTGCAATATCTTCATTATTAGAATATGCATAAAATTTATCATTTACTTTTACAGACATTTTAACCACTCAATTTTTCTACTTTGATTGCACAAGCTTTTAATTCGACCATTTTACATTTAGGATCTAATGAATTGGAGTTAGTTAACATATTTGCTGCACATTCAGTAAAGTGCATAGGGATATTAACAATACCTTCTTTAATATCTTCAGTTACTCTAACAGGAATTTCAATTTCTCCTCTTCTGGATTTAGCTTTAACAGTTTCTTTATCAATAACGCCTAATTTTTCAGCATCATTAGTGTTGATTTCAATCCATCCAGATTTTACTTCATTATCTAGTGTTTTACATCTTCTAGTCATAGCTGCATGATAATGGAATAAAGTACGAGTAGTTGTTAAAAGTAAAGGATATTCTGCATCAGGAGTTTCGACAGGTCCTAAATGTTCTTGAGGCATAAATGCACCTAATCCATCAGGATGTGCGAATTTTTCTTTATGCATTAAAGGTCCACAAGGATCATCTTCGCTGAAACATGGCCAATGTATAGATTCTGGTTTATCCATTCTTTCTTTGTCCATTCCAGCCATATTTGGTGCAACTTCTCTTATTTCTTCAAAAATATCTCGAGCAGTTTCATAATGGAATTTTTCTCTTGGAACTCCCATTCTAACAGCAATTTCTTCCATTATTTTCCAATCAAGCATAGCTTCACCAGGTGGTTCTTGAGCTTTTCTTACATTTTGAACTCTTCGCTCACCACTTGTAAAGGTTCCATCTTGTTCACCCCATCCTGCTGCAGGCAATACTACATCTGCCATAGCTGCAGTATCAGTCATAAATAACTCTTGAACAACAAGCATTTCAAGGTTGTCTATAGCTTCTTTTGTATGAGTTATATCTGCATCAGTTAAAACAGGATCTTCACCATGAATATATAATACTTTCATATCTCCATCATGAGCAGCATTCATCATTTCAATTAATGTTAATCCTGGTTTTGCAGGTAAGTTTACACCATAATAATCATTAAACCATTTAGTAGTTTCTTCATCAGCTACTTTACGGTATCCTGGATAATCTGAAGGAAGTGCTCCCATATCACAAGCACCTTGTACATTATTTTGACCTCTTAATGGATTTACACCAGTACCTTCTCTTCCAATATTACCAGTAAGCATTGCTAAATTAGCAACAGACATAACATTGTCTGCACCGTGTGAATGTTCTGTAATACCTAATCCATGGACAGATGCAGCTTTAGCTGCTTTAGCATAATCCATTGTAACTTCGATTAATGTATCTTTATCACATTCTGCAATTTCACAAACTGAATCTATATCATAGCGAGAAACTAATTCTTTGAGTTCCTCATATCCTTTTGTTCTATTTTGAATAAATTCATCATCTTGTAATCCTGCATCAATGATTAATTTCATCATACCATTTAAAAGAGCGACATCAGTACCAGTTTTAAATTCTAAGTATATGTCTGCTAATTTTGCTGTTGGTGTATATCTAGGATCAGCAACAATTAATTTTGCACCATTTTTCTTAGCTCTAATAAGCTTACGTCCAAACAATGGATGTGCTTCCATACTGTTAGAACCTATAACAAAAATAACATCCGCATCTTCAATACTGTCAAATCCATTAGTCATAGCTCCTGAACCAAAAGTACTTGCAAGTCCTGCTACAGTAGGTCCGTGACAAATACGTGCACAATGATCTACATTTTGAGTACCACAAGCAACTCTAGCTAATTTTTGAGTTATATAAATATTTTCATTAGGTGATCTTGCACATGCATAAAACCCAACTTTATTAGGATCTTCATCAGATACTTCTTTTAATTTATTTGCTACTAAATCTAAAGCTTCATCCCAAGAAGCTTCTCTAAATTCTCCATTTTCTTTAATTAATGGTGTTTTTAATCTATCTTCCCTATTAATAAATTCAAAACTAAAGTTACCTTTAGGACATAATTTACCTTCATTAACAGGATGTCTTTTCCATGGTTCAACACCTACTACTTTGCCATCTTTACTTACTAGATTTAACCCGCAACCAGTTCCGCAAAAAGGACAGATAGTAGGAGTGTATTTAATCTCTACCATTATATAATCTCCATATTATTATTTAAAAAATAAAATTATAATTATAATTTATAATTATTTTTTCCTCAAGTATACAAACCAATAGGCACATGCAACAAATATTCCTGCTCCAACAATATTACCAATAGTAACTGGTATTAAATTATTGAATAAACCCATGATTGTAATATCTCCTCCTAAAAACATACCTAATGGTATGAAGAACATATTTGCAACTGAATGCTCAAATCCAAGAGTTACGAAAGTCATAATTGGGAACCAAATACCAAAGATTTTACCAATAATATCATTAGATGCAAATGCCAAATAAACTGCCAAACATACAAGCCAGTTACAACCAACAGCCCTGAAGAAAGATACATCCCAGGCCAAAGCTGCCTTTTTACTGGCCAGAGTGATTGCTCCTTCTGCAAATGCTGGATCAGTCATAATCCCTGTAAGATATGCAAGTACATAAGCAACAAACAAAGCCCCAATAAAGTTGAAAACCCAACTTGTAGTCCAATTTTTAATAAGACCTGCTAAAGTAGCCTTACCATCTAAAATACCCATAATTAAGTACATTACATTACCAGTAAACAATTCAGAACCTGCAATAACTACAAGCATCAAACCAACTGGAAACACAGCTCCAAAAGCAAATTTAACTAGGCCCGCTGGAACTCCAGCAGCAGCCATTCCAGTAGTTGTAACTTCAGCAAGTAAACCTCCAAAAGCAATATATGCTCCTGCTAAAAATGCTAACACCATTGTATTTACTATTGGTGATTTATCTTTTATTTCACCAGTTGCTGCTATAGCTGCAGCGGTTTCTGGTGGTGTTTTGAACGATGAACTCATTATTTAACCTCCTATATGATGAACAATTTTTTTTCTTTTATTAAAAATTAACTTTAATTTTCATGACAAAAGTAAAGTTAAAACAATTAAAATAATTGTTCATGATTAATCATGATGAAATAAAATATATATAAATGTTGATTAAAAATAAATAAAAACACTTATTAATGAAAAAAAAGATAACAATATATTCAGAAAAAGACCGATATGGTGAATGTTTCAGTTCGACACCATAACAAGTTCACCAGTCTTTGGATCTTTAAAAACTTTACCTACTTCATTATAACCTTTACTTTCAGCATCACTAACACTACCAGATTCATTAGAAAATGATTCTCCAGTAACAATATCTTGTGATGCTTGAGATTGTTGCATATCACTTATCATATTTGGATTTGTACTTAATGCCATTATAGCAAATATTAAAAATCCTAAAGCTAATACAAGCATAGCATCTGAAAGATTTGAAATTCCAGACATTGGATCATCATCTGAATCTGAAAATCTTTTCTTTTTTCTAAGCATCTTCTCAACCCTTATTTAAAGCTTCTATTTCCGCCTCTGCAATAGCCTCAACAGTTGAAAGATCATTTTCATACCATTGTTTTTTGAATTTTGAAATAAAATATGCTACTGCACCAATAGCTAAACCAAGAACTGTAGTATCAAATGCTATTATTAATGCTTCTGCTAAAGTAGAAATATCTCCAGATCCTAATGCGGCAAGTCCTGGTCCTAATGGAATTAAAGTACCTAAAAGACCAAAAATAGGTCCGAGTCTAATTAAAACATCAGTTTTTGATGTATTTTTAACTAAGTTTAATTCTTCTTCTTCAATTAATTTACTGGCTAATGCTTTTCTTGCATCAATACCAATATCATAATTATTAGCAATTCTCATAAGAATGTCTTTTTGATATTTAAAAAGATTGCTTTTTTCTATAATCTCTTTAATTTGATTGTGATTTGAAAAAGAAATATCTCTTATTAACTCTTCTAATTCTTTTGAAGAAATAGTTTTTCTAGAAATAGCTTCATTAATAAAACCTCCAAGGGATAAAATAACAATAACTAAAAAGATTATTAAAATTATAATAACTGGAGTAAGTAAACTTTCTGAAATAATATGTATTAGTGAAGATAAAGTTTCTGTACCTTGAATTATCATGAAATACCTCAATTAAATTTTTTTTTCATTTTTTCATTATTTAAATATAAACCCAATAATAATAAAGCTATAATACCTATTGCAAGATAAATCAATTGATAAGTAGGAGTCAATATTAAAAAAGAGTTAAACATAGCATAATCTAAACTTTTAACAGAATCAAATGTTAATCCAAAACAAAATATAAGTATCGCTTCTAAAATCATATATTCTCCAATTAAAATGGAAAATGGTCTTTTTGCATAAATTAATAATTTAAAAACGTTAAAAGATATTAACATAATTATAAATAAAAGTAAAGCTGATAAAACAATATTTGAATAGTTTATATGATCTAATTGAGTATTAAAAATAAAAATAAAAATTACTAAAGATAGATTAGCTATAATTAATGGCATACTTGATGAAATATTTTTTTTATAATTTGATATAAAAATAAAACTCATTAAAAATAAAATAAGCCCTTCAATTAAAAATAACAAATCCAAATAATCATGAACAAATAAAAAATAGCTACTTAAATAATTTCCTACTAATGAAAGAACAAAAATACTTAAAGAAAGAACTATTGAAATAATAAACATTGATTTATTTGTTAATTTATTAAAGCTATAAAAAAATCCCATATTTACTCCAAATAATACAGTAATTATCAGTAAATATGAAAAAATTAACTCATACATTAAATCAGCTCTTTTAATTATATAAAAATACTATTATCAACATGAATATATAAACATATCGATTGAAAAAAAATAAAAAAATAAAGAAGATTAAATATCATTTCTTCTTTTAGAAAGCATTTCTTTAATATCTTTATGATAATATAGACCTATAACCAATATTAAAATAAAAATTAAACCACTTATGCCTAAAACTCTAATAATTTCATCATCAAGTTCAATAACTTTAGAAACAGATCTTTTAGATTCACTAGCAGATGATGAGCTTTTTGATGAACTATCAATATTAGTTAGACTATTTTCAGATGATGATAAATCCTTAGATATTGAACTGAATTCATTTGAAACAGAACCTGTAGTTAAACCAGTTCCATCATTAGAACTACTTCCTGAACCATAATTATTAGAAGGATTTTCACCACCTTCAGAACCACCATCATTAGGAGTGGAATTAGTATTTTGATTAGGATCTACAGAACTGTTATTAACATTTACAGTAAAAGGATGAGTATTTTTACCAAAATTAAATGAAACAGTAACTTCACCATCAATTCCTAATGAAGATAAATCTAATGTACCATTAATAACAGAAAGTAATACAATTTCTCCATTAACAAAATAAGGTACTAAAAATGTAGGTAACATTGAAGGATTTGGACCATAAATTATATTTCCATCATTTTCAGTTGGCATTATTTTATATAATTTCATTATTTCGCATACTTTAATAAAACCACTTTCATCTCCTTCTACATAGTTAGCTCCAATTTCAATTGAACGATATATAGAATCTCTAGCTAAAATATTAAATTCTAGATTATAAGCAATAACATTATATTCAATAATATGATTTCCTTTAATATATTTTGAACCATAGTAAATTCCCATATTATTTTCAGAAACAAGGTTACTAAAAATATTAAGATTACGAATATTTGCATTTAAATTTATTCCACCAGAATTATATTGAGAAATTCCGAATCCATGGTTATTGTCCATGTCTCTGCCATTGAAAAACAAAGTATTTCCATTAATTACAATATTTTCTCCATTTTCATTAATATTAATAGCAAAATTAGTATTGTAAGAAATATTATTAGATTCAATTTGAATTTCATTATTTTGTTTATCAAAATAAATTCCATCAAAACCAAATGAAATAGTATTATTTTTTATTAAAGTTGAACTTGTTTTAAAAAGTTTAATACCAGTTTCACTTTTACTTATTTTATTTTCTAAAATATCAATATTCATAGCATTATTTAAATAAATACTGATTATATTACTTATAAAAGAATTATTTAATATTAAAATATTTTTAGATGAATCACAAACTTCAACACCATTTAATCCATTTGAAATTGTAAATCCTGATAGTTTGCCAGAAGAAACTGATGAGAATTTTACAACAGAAGCTGAATTTACACCGTTTAAAACAGTTCCAACATGACTAATGAGATTTAAAGGTTTAGTAATTAATAAACTAATATCATTATATTCTTTACCCATAAATTCTATTTTTGAATTTTCTGGGGCAGAGTCAATAATTTTTTGAATTTCAATATTAGTCAAACCGTCAAAAATAAAAACAGTATCATCATTTCTCATAAAAATAGCATTAACAACCGATATACTATTATAAACATTATTGCCTTGATATTTAGTAATAATTTCATAATTTCCAATATTTAAATTAATATTTAATTTAGCAACACCATTTTCATCAGTTAAAAGATCATAATCTTTTGTATTAACATTTATTGTAATAGGTTGATTAGCTAAAATATCACCATTAATATCAGTTAATGTAATATTAAAAGAATTTCCTTTTTCAGTTAGATACATATCTGAACTTGATATAGTTGTATCTATTTTTTCAGTAGAATAAATCACATTATCTTCTGTTTCAAGTAATTCTATATCTTCTGCAGAAACAAAATTCAATGCACTTAACATTAAGAAAAAGGATAGTAATAAAAAAATTTTTTCTTTGATAACTTTCACCTCCTAAGATATTAATTTAATGTAATAATAGTTACTGTATAGAATTATATATAAATACATTTCGACTTAGATATGTAAAAATATATAATTCGATTAATTATTTTCTAATTTATAAAATACAGTTAAAATAAAATTTTTTAAAAAAATGAATATAAATAATTCAATATAATCAAAAATAAAAAAATATAATTTAGTTAATAATAATTTAAAAGATTTAAAATTAAAATAAATTCAGATTTATTTCATAAAACTTATATACAACTCACTTCAATATATTCAATCACTAATAAAAAACATGAATATAAACAAATTTAAAATGATTGAATGTTGTTTATATAACTGAATTATTAGTATGTTTAAAAATTAGATTAATACTAAAAGGAGAAAAAAAATGAATATGAGAAAAGCTTTTTTATCTTTATTAGTAATTTTTTTAGTAGCTACATCCCTTTCATGTGTATCTGCTGAAGAAAATATTATTACAGATGTTGAAGAGACTAATATTAATTTAGATGATTATAATGTAGTCATTGAAGAAGAAGGAGAAGAATTAGTAATTGAAGCTGTTGTTATTTCTAATACTAGTACTAGAATCCAAAATGGAGATTCTAATGAAGTTATTCAAGGCGTTATAAATAATGCTAGTTCTGGAGATACAATCATATTTGATGCAGGAGATTATTATAATATCTCATTAACTGTTACTGGTAAATCCCTTACTTTCATAGGTGCTGGAATAGGACAAACCAATTTATATAGTAAAACTAATGGTACAATCACTATGTTTGCTATTTCAGGTACAGGTATAGATGGAACTTCATTTTACAATATGAGTTTTGGTGTTATTGGTGCTGTTAATAATTACACAGGCCGTATGATTGAAATAAGAGCTGGATCAAATATCACTGTTGATAGTTGTTCTTTTGAAAATGGTGCTGCTGGCATCTATCTTCAAGGAAATAGAGGAGATACAATAATTTCTAACTGTCTTTTCCTTGGAGGAGATATGGATAGAACTACTTTATTTGCAAATAAAGAAACCGGAAGTAAATTAATAAATATTATGGGCGGAAGCGAAATATATGTTGTTAATAACACATTCGATGGTCCAATGTTAGATGGTCTTTCTATTGCATCTGGTGCTAGTGATATTTATGTATCTGGAAATAAGTTCTTAAACAATGTTTATGGTATCTATTTCGGTGGTGGATTATCCAATATTAATTTGGAAAAAAATTATTTTGAAAATGTTGAAATTTATTCTGTAGGTCTTGTTAAAGCAGCTACTGATACAAAAGTTAAAGACAATATATTCAATTTAACTAATGACGCAATAGGAATTTATATAGAACAAGGAAATACTGGTCACGGTACTCCAACTGATATTCAAGATATCTACATAGATGGAAATGAATTCTATGCTTTTAATGGTGCAAACCCATATTCCATAAATGCTGTATATGTTCATAGTAAAGGTGGAGCATTAGATGTAAAAGGTGCTTTAGAAGTTACAAACAGTGTTTTAGATAGAGGAATTACATTATTTACTTTCTTTGATGAAAATTGGGGAAATGACAGCCAAATTAATATTACTAGTGAGTATATTATTTCAGGAGCAAACACTACTCTCAGTTCATCTTCTGGAAAAAGATTCCAAGTAGTATTAAAAAATAGTGAAAATAAACTTATTGCTGGTGAAGATGTAAGTTTTACTATTAATGGAAGAACCTATTTAAGAACTACTGATGCAAATGGTGTTGCTGGATTAAACATTAATCTTGCTAACGGAGAATATCCAATAACCGTATCTTATGGTGGGGAAAATGGTATTAAAAAAGTTAGTGAAGATTACACTGTTACTGTCTTAAAAGCTACTACCAAACTTATTGGAGAAAATGCTGATTACACAGTTAAAGGAACACAATATAAAACCCAATTAGTCAATAGTGAAGGTGTAGGAATAGCTGATGCAGTTGTATCAATTACAATCAATACTATCACCTATTATAGAACTACTGATGCGAATGGATATGCATATCTTAATATTAATTTAGATAGTGGTGTTTATTCCATTTACGCTAATTTCGATGGTACTAACCATTATGAAGGTTGTACTGGAGGAAATAGAATTACTACAAATTGGTAGTTTTAAAAGCTTCTATTAAATTAGAAGCTTTTATTTTTTTAAATAATGATATTATTTTACATTGATATTTAATGGCAAATAATATGATTATTTAATAATCAAATTAATATAAATAATTACTTTTTATTATAAACTAAATTTAGAGGTTTAATATGAATAAAAATAGAATAATAATAATATTTTTTGTTTTAGCACTTATTTTTTCTTGTTTAAATTCTGTGCTAGCAGAAGATATCGATAATTTAACTATAGAAAATAGTGAAAATACTATTAAAAGTTCTACTACTCATGTTGTAGATGGTTCAGCTACAAATCAAATGGGCAATCCAACAATACAAATAGCTATTGATGAGGCAAATGCTGGAGATACTATATTAATTACTGGAGAAAATTATGTGCATTGTCATTTTGTAGTAAATAAACAATTGAATATTATAAGTAATGTTGGAACAGTTATGTCTACTTGTCCTTCAGATACTGCTGGATCTGATGGAGTTGGAATATTTTACTTTGGAGAAGGTGCTTCAGGATCTGTATTATCTGGTTTTACATTAATAAATGATAATTCTAAAAGAGGTACTGTTGATCCTTATTCAATTTATATTAAAGGTAATTCAAATGTTACTGTAACAAATTGTAATGTTCAAACAACCGAAGGTCCAGGAATATATGTTAATGGAGCTTCAAATACTTTAATTAAAAATTCATATATTTCTAATTCAAAAAATGGAATATTAGTAGAAAAATCCAATAATATTGAAATTTATAATAATACTATTGAAAAAAATAGCATTAGTGGAATTAATATTGGGTTAAATGTTGCTGGCTCTTATATTAATTATAATACAATTCATGCAAATAATTATTATGGAATATTTTTTAATTCCGTTGTTAATTCATTTGTAACAAATAATAGAATTACAGATAATAGAGATAATGAAGTTTTACAAAGAGCGGAAAAAGGTGCAGGAATATATGTTGACTGTAATATAAGTAAAATGGAAATTACAGGTAATTTTATTAGTGAAAATGGAAATTATGGAATTTACGATAGTGAAAATGTTGATAATCTTGTTGATCAAACTGTTCAAGTAATAAACAACAATTATTTTGTAAATCATGCTGAAAGAGTAGTATATCACATGGTAGATGGAAATACTGGGCCAATTTATATAGGAAGTAATTATTATTCTAGTGAAATATTTTGTGGAGGTACTGCTTATTCACCAGGAGTTTTAATTTCAAAAGATAACCATGGACGAAGATTAGTTATTAGTGAAATAAGTCAAATAGAAAAAGGAGTTTATTCTGTTTCATTTATAAGATATGATACTAAAGAAATAGCTAGTGATTTAAATGCAGTAGAATTAATTTTCTTTTTAAATAAAGTAGGTACAAATCCTGTTCCTTCAAGTTCAGATATATATAAAGTTGTTGAAATTATTAATGGTACTGCTATAGTTGATTTTAGAGATATTGATTATTTAGCAACTGGAAATACTTTAACAGTTATAGGTCCTGGGATAGGTCTTATTGATTATACAGATAAAGCCAATATTCCTGTTTCATTTTTAAAAATTGATGATAAAGACATTCCATCATCACTTGGAACAATAATAATTGGTTCTGATATAAATAGAACTTATGGAGAAGAAATACATTATACAATAACATTAACAGATTATTTAAATAAACCATTATCTAATCAAAACATTATTTTTAAGGTTAATGGAGTAGAATATCCAAGATTGACAAATAATTTAGGAGTAAGTAGTCTTAGAATTAACTTAGGTCCTGGTACATATATTATAGAAACCCGATTTGAAGGTAATGGAGATTATGATCCAAGTACAAAAATTAATACAATTATTATAAATGATATTTCAACTAATAAACTTGGAACTGTTTTAGTAGGAATGGATTTAATCAAAAATTATGATGAAGAAGGAGCATATATAGTTAATTTAAAAAATATTAATGGAAATCCATTATCAAATCAGAATATATACTTTACAATTAATGGAGTAGAATATTTAAGAGAAAGTGATTCAAATGGAGTAGCTAAGTTAAATATAAGGCTTAATCCTGGTACATATTCTATTAAAGCAGAATTTAGAGAAAATAATCATTATCTTTATTCAAGTGTTTTAAATAATGTCATTGTAAATATTCCAACAAATAAAGGAATTATAACTTTATTAAATTGTGATGATTTATCACAAACTTATGGTGAAAACAAAGATTATATAGTATATTTAACAGATATTGAAGGAAATCCATTATCAAATCAAAATATCAAAATAACTATTAATGGAGCAGAATATATAAGACAAACTGATTTAGATGGAATAGGTAAATTAAGAATAAGATTAGGTCCTGGAACTTATTCAATATCCAGTGTTTATGAAGGAAATGATTTATATGAAAGTGTAGCTAAAACTAGTAAAGTTATTATTAGCAATCCTACAGAAAAAATAGATGCTAATTTAGATTTTGAAAATATTGAAAGGACTTTTGGTGAAGATAAACCATTAACAATTAAAATTACAGATAAAAATGGAAATCCTTTAATAAATCAAAATATTTTAATTACAATTAATGGAGTTACATATGAACGTATTAGTGATGATGAAGGGATAGCTAGACTAACAATTAGATTAGGTCCTGATACATATTCATTTACAATTAATTATTTAGGAAATAGCTATTACAATTCAGCTAGTTTAACAAATTCCATTACAATCAAAGCAAATACCGGTGCAAAAACTTCAACAACATTAATTGGAGAGGATTTAACACAAACTTATGGTGAAAACCAGGGATATATCTTTTTATTAAAAGATAATGCAGGAAATCTATTAGCTAATCAAAATGTTGAAATAACAGTTAATGGTGTTGCTTATTATAGAACTACTGATCAAAATGGAGAAACAAGTTTAACAATACGATTACAAACAGGAACATATAAAATTACTGCAAAATATAATGGAAATTCCTTATATTCTTCTTCATATATAGAAAATGAATTAAAAGTCTTAAAAAAGATTTCAATTTCTAATACATTATCTAATTTGCAAATTCAAAACATAATTAATTCAGCTCAAAAAGGTTCAATATTAATTTTTACTGAAGAAAATTATGAAAATGTTGAATTGCTTATAGAAAATTCATTAAATATTATTGGTAGAATCAATACAACTTTAAATGGAAATTTAAATAAAAATGTATTTACCATTAAATCAAATGATGTTAAAATAAGTAATTTAAATATAATAGCTAATAATGGAACTGGTATTTTAATTGAAAATAGTAAAAATATTAATGTTATTCAAAATAATATTGGTAATTACTTAGATCAATCAGAAATAGAAGATTATATGGATGCTAAGGAATTATTGCCTGGAAATGGAATAGCTATTAAAAATAGTGAAAATATTTTAGTTGAAAATAACATTATTAATTTATTTAATATTGGAACCTATTTTGAACAATCAAAATTCATAATATTAACAGAAAATACTATTAGTAAAAATAATTATGGAATATTGTATGGAAAAGATGTTTCTGATACATTAATTCAAAATAATGATATTATAGATAATATTGGACTTATTACAATGGAAGTTGTTGAAGGACCATTAGGATATGGTATTTACTTTAGAGATTCTGCTGTAAATGCTGAGGTGATTTCTAATAATATTTATAATAATTATATTGGTATTTTTATAGATTCTAAAAATAGTACAGGTATTAAAATAGTTGGAAATTTAATTTCTGAATCAACTCTTGAAGGACTAGTATTTTATGCAAATTATACATTTAGTGCAAATGCAATTCAACCTTTAGTTGAAAACAATGCAATATATAATAATGCTAAAGGTCCAGGATTAATCATACTTGGAGAAGTAAGTGCTAATCCTGCAGGAATTTACGGGCCTGGAGAATTTAATGATTCTTTAAAATTAAAATTAGGTTCAAATTGGTATGGAACAAATAAGTACACTATATGGTCAATAAATGGCACACAAGGCCCTGGAACAATATGTCCTAGAATAAGTACAACATTAATTACATTTAATATGACTTATAATGTGGCAACTAATAATTATGATATTATTTGCTATAATAAAAATGAAATAGCTACTTTACTTCCAGAATTTGAAATACATTTTACTTTAAACTATCTTAAAGATAAAGAAATTGAACAAGTAGTTACAATCAAAAATGGTGTAGGAACTTTAAGTTTTAATAAAAATAATTATTATGATACAAATAATTTAATTGAAGCTTCATGTGGATCATTAAAGGACTTAAACAGAATTTATCATGTGATATTTACTTACAATGTCCCCGATAGTGAAATTCCAATTTAATATTAGTGATAATATCACTAATATTTTTAATTTTTTTTCTTATTTTGAATATCTTTATATATTTATTAAATTAAAAATTAATTAATAAGTATAAATTTACTGTTTATTTTATTATTAGAATATTTATAATTATATTTTAAAACTAATTTCTAGTTATTGTTTACTTCAATTAAATTGAAAGTAGATATTATTATTACATAGGTGATTAAATGAAACATTGGATTGAAAGAATAGCTGATGAATTAAATGAAAGAGATGTTGAAAAACATGTGATAGCTAGTGGGACATCAATATCTGGAACAATACATATAGGAAATTCATGTGATGTGTTTATAGCTAATGCTGTAGGAAAAGCTTTAGTTAAATTAGGGGCAAAAAGTGAAACTATTTGGATAGCAGATGATCATGATCCTCTTAGAAAAGTTCCATATCCATTACCAGAAAGTTATGATAAATATCTTGGAATGCCATACTCTAATATACCATGTCCTGAAGGATGTTGTGAAAATTTTGTTGAGCACTTCGAAGAACCATTTTTAAGTGTATTAGATGACTATGGAATTGATATTGAATTAGAATCTGGATTTGAGATGTATAAAAAAGGTGATTATAACGATTATATTAAAACATCACTTGAGAATGCACCAAGAATTCGTGAAATATTTAATCAATATAGACAACACCCATTAGATGATGATTGGTTACCTTATAATCCTATTTGTGAAGAATGTGGTAGAGTAAACACTACCTTTGCTTATGCTTATAATGGAAATAACATTTTATATAGATGCGAATGTGGCCATGATGGTGAAATGGATTATACAAAAGGAAATGGGAAACTAACTTGGAGAGTTGAATGGGCAGCAAGATGGAAAATATTCGGTGTTACTTGTGAACCATTTGGAAAAGATCATGCAGCTAGTGGTGGATCTTATGATGTTAGTAAAATAATATCAGAAGAAATATTTAACTACACCGCACCTTATCCTGTGCCTTATGAATGGATTACATTAGATGGAGATGCAATGAGTAAATCTAAAGGAGTATTTTTCTCTCCTAAACAATGGTTAGATATAGGGCCTGCAGAAAGTTTAAATTATTTCATTTTTAGAAGTAAACCAATGAAAGCAAAGGATTTTTCACCTAAAATGCCGTTTTTAGATTTAATGGATCAATTTGATAAAGTAGAAAAAGTTTATTTCGATGAAGAAGAAGCACCATCTGAGAAGGAAGATGGAAAATTCAGAAAAATATATGAAATGGCTGAAATTAATGAAAATTCCACTTTACCATTTAGACCGCCTTATAGATTCTTAGTTAATGCTATTCAAATAGCTGGAAATAATTTAGAAAAAATATTTGAAATATTAAAAAAGAATTCTCAATTAACTAAAAGTTTTAATAAGCAGTTTAATGAATTAACTGATACAGATATAGAATATTTCCAAAAAAGAGTAGATAATGTTGAAAACTGGTTAGATGAATATGCTCCTAATTTTGTGAAATTTAAAGTTCAAGAAAATAATATTCCTAAATTACCTTTACCAGATGAACAAGTTGAATTTTTAAAGAAATTGGCTGATTTAATGGAAAACAACGATTTTAAAACTGCAGAAGAATTACATGATGCAATGTATGAAATTTTAGAAGCTATGGAAATTAAACCTCAAAAAGGTTTTCAGGCAATTTATAAAATGATTTTAGGTCAAAAACAAGGCCCAAGAGCAGCGTCATTTTTATTATCTTTAGATAAAGACTTTGTTATTAAAAGACTTAGAATGGAAGCTTAAAAATTATGAAAAGAATAGTAAAAGGAAAAATATTGTGGTTTGCCTTAAAAAAGAGTAGATTGCTTATCTTTTTCATAGTCAGGTTTATAATTAAAAGAAAGATTAAAAGAATCTTTAAGATTATTAAGTTTATAAAATAAATCTTTTTTATAACTTATTCTTAATTCTTTTTCTTTAAATAATTCTTTAGTTTTTAAATACTCCTGTGGAAATTCTTTTTTTAAAAAATTAAAATATTGTATTTTTGTTTCACCATAAAGATTTAATTGTCCAGGTAAAACATAATTTACACCAATTTTACTAGCCATTTTAAATAGATTTTCTAAATTATCATAGCTATCAGTAATATAAGGTAAAATAGGCATTATATGTAGGCCTATTCTTGTATTGGTTTTTTTAAACTCTTTTAAAAATTTAAATCTATTTTTAATGCTAGATGTATTAGGTTCAATAAGACTTCTTAAATCATCATCGCAGGTTATAATAGATGATGCAATATTTACAAATGTTTTATTTGATAATTCACTAATTAAATCATAATCTCTTAAAATAAGATCTGATTTTGTAGAAATAATTATAGGATTTTTATATCTTAATAAAATTTTTAAAATTTTTGGCATAATTTTACAATGTTTTTCAGCTTCTTGATAGCTATCAGTAACTGTTCCAATTGCAAAAAGATTTCTATTAGTTTTTAATTCTTTTTTTAAGACTTCATCAATATTTGATTTAACAAAAATATCATTGTAATAATCTGATGAATTTAAATATTTATGAGAATACAGAGCATAGCAATATTTACAACTATGATTACATCCTCTGTAAATATTTAAATCATAAGCATAAGGCATTTTTCGCTTTAAATTATTTAATGCTGATTTACACTTAATTTCTTTATAATTCATAAAATCAGATATCAATTTCAGTAGAATTAGAAACTCTTTCTAGTTCTTTTTGCCATAAATCATTATTTTTTTGAAAATCCTCAAATAGATTTTTTATCTTCTCAAGATTTAAATTAACAACTTCAACATTGTTCTTTTTTAAAAGATTTTCTGCACCTTTTAAAGTAGTATTCTCACCAATAACAACTTTTGGAATATTATACATTATTATAGCTCCTGCACACATTGGACAAGGAGATAATGTAGTATAAAGTGTTGATTTTTTATAATCTTCACTATTTAATAAACCTGCATTATTAATTGCATCTATTTCTCCATGTAATATTGGAGAATTTTCTTGAAGCATTTTATTATGCCCTTTAGCTATAACTTTATCATCTAAAGTTAAAATAGATCCAATAGGAATTCCACCTTCAGCTATTGATTTTTTAGCTTCTTCAATAGCTAAATCCATAAAATAAAAATCAGTTTTAGACATATGTAAATTTAAAATATTATATAAAAAAAGAAAATTGATGAAATTATTCATCAATGTCAATAGGTTTATTAGATAACCTATCAATTAAGCCTCTTTTAGAATGAGATTCGAGAGCTTTATTTAATTTTTCATTATCTTCTCTAAGAGAATTGATGAACTTATCTTTATTAGCCATATCAGTAGCTATTCTATCATAATTTCTTTGTTTTTCTCTTACAGCAGTTTCTAATTCAGTAACTGTATTTTCAAGTCTTAAAACTTTATCTCTAGAATTTTTATCAACTTGTTCTTTATAGTTACCAATATCAATTAAATTTTTTCTAAGGTCATCTACTTCCACTTGAAGATTAGAAAGAGTATCTTGAGATTTTTTTAATTCATTTTCTCTTTCTTCTAAAGAACTAGCTAAATGATTATTTTCACCTTTTAGTTTTTCTAATTCTTCAGGAGACCCTGCTTCTATTTTATTTTTTAATTCATTTTCTTTATTTTGTGAATCTTCTTTAATCTGTTCCATTTCATTTTCTAAGTTATCGACTTTAACTTTAGCAATTGCTAGTTCAGCACCAGTTTTAGCTACTTTATCACTTAAATCTGCGTTAATATCTAATTGCTCGTAATACTTTTGTGTACTTTTTTCAAGAGCATCAGTTAATTCTCGTTTAATATTGGATAATTCTCTATTTTCTTCTTTAAGTTTAGGAATTATATCATTAGTTAAATGATTAAGTTCATCTGCCTGATTAGCTAATTTTGATTCATCATTTTGTTCTTCAAACTCAGATTTATTTTCTTCTACCATGTAAACACCATTTATTAAAAAAATTCTACAACATTGTACTATTAGAATATTTTAGTTTAAAATATTATTTAAATATTTACTATTTATTCTAATAAATTTTTAAAAAAAAGTAAATTTGTCCTAAAATTAAAATAAAAAAAATAAAAATTAAAGAAAATTAGATATTATCAAATACATCAGTATCTGCTTCATCTAACCATTCATTAACAATTTTAACTGCACAGAAATTGCCACACATAGTACATGCATCACTATCTTCTGGTGGTCTTGCATCTCTTTTTGCACGTGCATCAGCTGGACAAATAGATAACTCATATTGAGCTTCCCAATCTAGTGCTTTTCTTGCATTAGCCATAGCTAAGTCTTTTTCACCATTATGAACACCTTTTGCCATATCTCCTGCATATGCACCTATACGTGTAGCTATTACTCCATCTTTTACATCTTGAGGAGAAGGTAAAGCTAAATGTTCTGCCGGAGTTACATAACAAATGAAATCTGCACCTGCTTTTGCTGAAGCTGCTGCTCCAATAGAAGATACAATATGATCATAACCTGGTGCTATATCACATACAATAGGGCCTAACATATAAAATGGTGCATTAGAACACATTTTCTTCTCAAGCATGATATTTGTTGGAATTTCATTAATAGGGATGTGACCTGGTCCTTCAATCATAGTTTGTACACCAGCTTCGCGTGCTTTATCAACTAATTCACCTAAAACAATTAACTCTTGAACTTGTGCTCTATCAGTTGAATCTGCAATAGCTCCTGCTCTCATTGCATTTGCAAGTGACATTACAACATCATGTTCTTTAGCTATTTCTAAAATATATTCATAATTTTTATATAATGGATTTTCTAGTTGATTTTCAACAATCCAAGAAGATATAAATGCTCCACCACGTGAGACTAAACCTGCTTTTCTACCTTGTCTTTTTAAACGGCCCAATGTTTCAATATTTACACTACAATGAATCGCCATAAAGTCTACACCATCTTTTGCTTGTTTTTCGATGGTTTTAAACATTATATCTTCATCCATGTATATTGCAGAACCTTTTTCTCTAATTGTTTCAATAGCTGCCTGATAAATTGGTACTGAACCAACAGGTAAAGGTGACATTTTTAAAATTCTACGACGAATTTCATCTAAATCTCCACCAATACTTAATTCCATTAAGCAATCTGCACCATTATCAATAGCTATTTGTGCTTTTAATTCTTCTTCATCAAAATCAATAATATCTGTTGAAGTTCCAATAGTTGCATTTACTTTTGTTCTGAGTCCTGCACCAATACCACTAGCAGATATATTTCTGTTTACATTAGCTGGAATAACAATTTTTCCTTCTGCAACAGATTTTAAAATAAAATCTTCAGAAACATTTTCTTTTTTTGCAACTTCTTTCATTTCTTCAGTTATTATGCCTTTTCTTGCATCTTGTAATTGAGTCATATATACATCTCCAATAAACTTTAATAAATTAAAATATATTTGATTAAACATTAATTTAACTTAATAATCTAAAATTTAATAACATAGCTTATAAATTAATCGGTTTTAGATTTAATAAAAAAGAATTGAAAAAAATAAAGTAGATTTTATAAGTAAAATTCAGACATTCTCTCATATGCTTTATCAAATGAAGGAATGTTTGTCTGACATCCTTGGGCTTCAACTACAAAAGAAGAAACTGATGATGCAAATTTAGCAGAATCCTCAATTGATTCTCCATTAATATATCTTGATAAAAATCCTGCCCTATAAGAATCTCCAGCACCTGTTGGATCTACGGCTTCTCTTAAAATTGAATCTATTTGGATCTTACCATCTTCAGAATAGACTTCACTTCCTTCTTTACCACAAGTATTAACAACAATTTTGGGACCAATATCCATTAGTCCTTGAATATCTGTTTCAAGAGAGTCCATGATTCTTTTAATTTCATGATGATTTCCAAATAATATAGAAGTATTTCCAATTAAATCTTTTAGATTTTCTTTAGAATATAATCCTAAATCTTGACCAGGATCAAATGATACAATTTTATCTACTTCATTTGCAAATTCACCACATCTTCCATTGAAATCTGGGTCTCCTGTTGCAAGATGAGTTACTTCAACATTTTCAATAGCTTTCATTGGAACTTTAGCCGTTTTAAATTCTTCAGAAGCACCCCAATAAAAATAGCTAATTTGATCTCCATTAGAATCAGTTAGTACAAATGCTGTTGGTGTTGTTTTATTTGGAACAACAATAAATGAATCAGTATCTATCTTTAAATCTTTCATTTTTTCCATATATTGAGAACTAGAAAATTCCCCCCCAACTGCAGAAATAAGAGAACTAGAAATTCCGAGTGTTGATGCTACCATTGCTACATTTGCTGCTGCTCCACCATTAAAATTTCTCATATCATTTAATGATGCGGAATTATTAGCTTCTGGAAAAGTGTCTAATGTAATAATATAATCTAGTGCTGTATGACCTACTGCAAGTAATTCTCTTTTCAATTTATCACCTTATTATTTTTATGAATTTCTAAATATTTAATTTTTTAGTTATAGAAGAGTAAACTTTTATAAGTTAAATATAATTTTACTTATCCCATGTATTTGAAAAGTAATCATTTAAAAGTTTTAATTGGAGTAAAATTATTATTTTTAATTTTTAATTGACCTTCATTTAATAAATAATTAACAAAATTATTTACTTCTTTTTTAGAATCATCAACAATAGTTAAACTTATAACATGGTTTGTAGCACTTTTTAAAAGATTATTGCCATTAAAATAGCTAGCATTTAAAAATGCATTAAGGTCATTAGAATTTCTAATAATTTTATATGCATCAAATTGAGATTTTACTTCTTTTACAATAGAAAAAGGAATATCATATTGTTTTAAAGTATCAAAAGCAAGTCTTTGAGCTGTTCCTTTAACTGAAATGAATTTTTTACCAGCCAAATCTTTAATATAATTAATATTGGAATTATCATAGGAGGATACAAGATTTAGATAATCATAAGCTATTGGAGTAAAGTTTAAATTATTTTCAAATGCAATTAAAGGGTCATCTAAAACTAAAATATCTATTAAACCTTTTTTTGCAAGTTCATATGCACTTTCATCATCACTACTATAAATTGTTGTTTTATAAGGAATTTCTAAACTTATTGATTCTAAAAATGATGATACAATATGTCCCCCACAAATAACAATATCATCACTAACTTTTAACTTATCATAGTATTCATTAAACTCATTTAATAAATCAATACCTTCAGAAGATAATTTAGAACCATTTTTATAGTTTAAAACTAGATTAAATCCTAAATTTTCTTCTGCTTTTTTAATTCTACGGTTTAATACTACATGAGAAATTCCTAATTCATTAGCAGCTTTTCTTTGAGAATTATTTTCTGAAATTGACTTTAAACTCTGAAATAACTTATAATCATATGTTTTTCCATCAATTTTTAAACTTAATTCAACTTCACTTTTAAACTTCATTTCATATCAATATTTATAATCTATTATTAACATATTAATATTTTTATAGAATATTAAGGTTTAGATATAATGGAATTAATGAAATCCTCAATTGGTGCTATTTTAAAAAATATTGACATTGCAAAAGATTATTTAGATGAAGAAGTAGTTAATAGCTTTTTAGACACAATTATTGATTCAAACAATGTGTTTCTAATAGGAGCAGGTAGATCTGGTCTTGCTGCAAAAGCATTTGCTATGAGATTAATGCATTTAGGAATTAGTGTTTATGTGGTTGGTGAGACAATTTCTCCAGCTATCAACAAAGGAGATGCAATAGTAGCTATTTCCGGATCAGGTGAAACAAGTAGTATAATTTCTGCAGTTAAAATAGCTAAAGAAAGAGGTTCTAAAGTATTATCATTAACTAGCTATGGTGAATCAACTTTAGGTCAATTATCAGATACTTATATATTAGTTAAAGGAAGACCAAAAGAAGGAGATTCTGATGAAAGTTATATTGAAAGACAAATCCATGGTAATTACAAATCTTTAACACCATTAGGTACTTTATTTGAACTTACATCATTAATTTTCTTAGATGGATTAATATCTGAATTGATGTTTAGATTAGGAAAAACAGAAAGTGATTTAAAAGCTAGGCACACTGTTTTAGAATAATATGAATCTTAATAATTTTAAATTTTTTAATATAATCTTTTTTATACTTATCATAATTCTTTTTGTTTCATTGATAAATAATTTATATATTATGTTTTTTCCATTTACCTATTTAATTTTATTAATTTTATTAATAATCTCTTTTGGGTATATGTATATTAATATAAAAAAATATAATCAGGCAAAAAATAATATTATAAAATTAGGAATAATTGAAAGCATAGTTCTCATAATTTTAGAAGTATTATTGTTATTAAATACTCCTCCACTTATTATATTTTAATAAGTGATTAATTAAAAGCTATTCTTTCATAATTTCCATAAACATTAAAATTTTCTCCTCTTAAAAATCCAATCATTGTCATATTGGATTCTTTAACAACTAAATATCCGGAATAAGCAGGAGCAGCATTTGATGCAATTATTGGTATACCTACTCTATTTAATTTTATTACCATATCAGCTGGCATTCTACCACTGTAGATAATATATGATTGATTAAAATCAACTTCTTCTAAAGCTCCAGCACCGATTACTTTATCAACTGCAACATGACGACTTACATCTTCCCTTAATATAATTTTATTATTATATACAAGAGCTGCTACATGTGTTCCTCCAGTTAATTTCCATATTTTAGCTTTAGAAGTTAATAACTCCATATTTTTAACAAGTTCTTCAGAAGATATTTTTAAATTAGATTCTATATTATCAGCAGATTTTACTTTTTCTCTTAAACCTCCTGCTGCATCAGAACATAATTGCTTATCTTCTATTTTATAATCATTTATTAATTTTATATTAATTATATTCTCATCAATATCAATATCTTCAATCTCTTCTAGAGATTTTATTATATTTTCACCCAATAAATACCCAATAGAAAATTCTTTAAGAGAATCTTTAATAGCTGAGAAGGTACTTACTCGTTTACCATTAATAACAAGAGTAATTGGATTATCAGATACAACATCTTCTTTTATTTCGTTTATTTTGCCACTACGAAATTTTAATGCATCTACTTTTTTTATTAATTTCATTTTTAAAACCTTAATTAATATTAATCTTCATAAAAAATAATAGTTATTATGTAATCAATTTCATAACCAAAATCTATTTATATATTATTAATAATATTCTAATTAATAAAAGTTTAATAAAATGATAATATGGAAAAAAATAAGATTATTGTGTTATGTTTTTGTGTTTTAATGGTTTTAGGTTTAGGAGTACATTTTTTAATGTCACCTGATGCTATTAATACAAATGGAAGTAAAAATATAACCGATATGATAAATAGAACAGTTCAAGTTCCAGGTACTGTTAATAGTGTAGCTGCTACTAGTCCACCTATGACTACTATGATATATATGATAGCTCCTGAGAAATTAACTGGAGTGAACTTTGTTTGGACAGACGAAGAATTAAAATATGTTTCAAACGAATATAAAAATCTTCCAGTTATTGGAGGATGGTTTGGAAGTCAAGACGGAAATTATGAAGAATTTATAGCTTCAGAGCCAGATGTTATAATCGAAGCTATTGATGAAGGAATGGGTGTTGATAGCTCTACAGTTAAAGAGCGACAATCTAAATTTGGATCTATTCCTGTTGTTGCTGTAGAAGATAGTACAAATGTTTCTGCAATTGGAAAATCAATATCTTTTTTAGGTAAAGCAATAGATTCTGAAGATAAAGCAAATGAACTTATTGAATTTAATAATAAATATTTAGATAAAGTAAAAGAAGTAGATGCATCTATACCAGATGATAAAAGAAAAACTGTTTATTATGCTGAAAGTGTTGATGGACTTGAAACAGATACTTTAGGATCTTCTCATTCACAACTTATTACTCTTTGTGGAGGAATAAATGTAGCAGATACTGGAGAAAATAATTCTGGAACTATACAAGTATCAATTGAACAAGTGATTAAATGGAATCCCGATGTTATCATTACTACAGATCCAACATTTTATGAAAAAGTTTATTCTGATCCTAATTGGGCAAATATAGATGCAGTTAAAAATAAAGAAGTTTATTTATCTCCTCAATCACCATTTAAATGGTTTGATAGACCACCTGGCGCAAATACTATTATTGGAGTCCCTTGGACTGCAAAAGTAATTTATCCAGATGAATATGGAGATTTAGATTTGAAAGAAGCTACTCAAGAATTCTATGAAGAATTTTATCATGTAGATTTAGATGATGAAGAAGTAGAAAAAATACTTTTAGGCTCTGGTATTAAAAAAGAAAATTTATGAGGATTATATGAAAAATAAGGATATCTATACAATACCCATTTTAATTTTTCTTCCAATAATTTTATTTTTTGGGTCATTTTTAATTGGAAGATATCCTATAAGTCCGGTTGAAGTAGTAATGACTATTTTAAGTCCTATTTTTCCAGAATTTGCAATTTCTTCCACTATTACAAATATTGTCTTTGATATAAGGCTTCCAAGAATAATTGCAGCTATTATTGTTGGAGGAAGTTTATCAGTAGCTGGAGCTGCATTTCAAGGAATATTTAAAAATCCTCTTGTATCACCAGATTTATTAGGTGTTTCAAATGGAGCAGGTTTTGGAGCATCAATAGCTATTTTAGCAAGTTTTTCAAATGTTTTAACTCAAATTTTAGCCTTTGTTTTTGGTTTAATATCAGTTTTTACAACTTATTCAATAGCTAAAAGTTATAAAGGAGGAGGTGTTCTTGTTTTAGTATTATCAGGAACTGCCATCTCAGCATTTTTCTATGCATTAATTTCAGGCGCTAAGTTTATTGCAGATCCTTATGATAAACTACCTCAAATTACTTATTGGTTAATGGGAAGCTTATCAAGTGTTACTTTAGAAAAATTAGTTATTATTATAATACCAATAGCTATCGGTTTAGCAGTATTATTATTTTTAAGATGGCATTTGAATATATTAGCTATGGGAGATGAAGAAGCTCAATCATTAGGTATTAATCCTGAAAAATTTAGGTTAATTGTTATTGTTGCATCTACACTTGTAACTTCAGCTGCAGTTTCAATTAGTGGAATAATCGGGTGGGTTGGACTTGTAGTACCTCACATTACTCGTATTTTAGTAGGACCGAATAATAAGATATTGATTCCAGCATCATTAAGTATTGGAGCATCATTTTTACTTTTAATAGACAATATTTCAAGGTCTTTAATTACGATTGAAGTGCCACTTGGAATATTAACTGCAATAATTGGAGTTCCTATATTTTTATATTTACTAAAACAAGGATATTCTCAGTGGTCATAATGGACGATTTAATTAATGTAGACAAAATTTCATTTAGCTATAAAAAAAATGAAAATATTTTTGAAGATATAAGTTTTAACATTGGAAAAGGAGAAGTATTATGTATTTTAGGTCCTAATGGTACAGGCAAAACAAGTTTACTTAAATGTTTAAATGGATTAAATAATGTAAATAGTGGAAAAATACTAATTAAAGGAGAAGATATTAAAAAACTATCTTATTCTAAAATATCTAAATCAGTAGGTTATATTCCACAAGGTCATACTCCAACATTTCCTTTTACTGTCTTAGATGTTGTTTTAATGGGAAGAACCCCTTATATAAATTTAACAGACTCACCAAAAGAAGAAGATATCAAAATATCAGAAAATGCTTTAAAAACTCTTGGAATATATGAGATGAAAGATAAAGAGTATACTAATTTAAGTGGAGGAGAAAGGCAATTAGTATTTTTATCAAGAGTTTTAGCTCAAGAACCTGATTTATTAATTTTAGATGAACCTACATCACATCTAGATTTTGGTAATCAAATAAAATTACTTGAAATTATTGAAAAATTATCTGCATCAGGTTTATCAATTATAATGAGTTCACATTTTCCAGATCATGCATTTTTAAGTTCTACAAAAGTAGCTATTATGCAAAATAAAAAATTTATTGATTATGGAAATCCTCATGATGTTATTACAGAGAAGAACTTAAAAACCGCTTATAATATTAATATAAAGTTATTAGAAGTAGAAGGTAATAGAAAAATATGTTTACCTTTAAAAGAAAATTTTTTATAAAAAGGAGTTGAAAAAATGGATGAATATATAGAACAATTAGATAAAGCAGTTGCATTTCATGGTCACCTTTGTGGCGGAATAGCTATAGGTACAAAATTAGCTATGTATGGTCTTAAATTAATGAACATGAAATTAAACGAAAGAAATAAAAACTTAGTAGTATTTTTAGAAATTGACAGATGTATGTCTGATGCTGTTCAATCTGTAACAGGTTGTACTTTAGGTAAAAGATCTTTAAAACAAATGTATTATGGTAAATTTGCAACTACTTTTTATGATATGGAAACAAAAAAGGCTTTAAGAATTTCTGATGCTGATGCTAATAAAAAATTTAAAGCTAAAGAAACTAAAGAAGAAATGATTGAAAGATTTAAAAGTACACCTCCAGAAGAATTATTTAAAGTTGAAGAAGTTAAAATAGAATTAAAAGAAGGAGAAATGCCAGGTAAACCACACACTTCTACATTTTGTTCTGTTTGTAATGAAAAAGTTACTGATGGGCGTCACAAAGTTAGGGGTGGAAAACCTATTTGTGTTTCTTGTGCTGAAGGATCTTACTACGAGCTTATAGAAGAATAATTTAAAATACTTTAAACTCCACATATAATACAGAGGAATATAAATGGTGGTTCAAAAAGCAATAGAAAAAATAAAATCTATGCCAGGTGTTTTAAAAGCTGTGGAATTAACTCCAGAAGATAGAGGAAATATCATTGATATAGAATCTAAACATGAAGGAGAATTAGTCCCTATTGAAAATGAAGGTTTAAAACAATGTTTAATTAGAGATAAATGTATTGTTATCTTTAAAAATAAAGATTTTAGACCACCACCATCACCAACTATTTTACTTATAACTGAAGATGGAACAATTTTAGGTCAAGAAATTATTTCAGATGATGAGAAGGAAAAATTCAAAAATGATGAAAGCTACAAAATGTTGAGTGAAGAGTTTGTTTTATTTAAGAAAAACGTTGAAGCAAATAAAAATCATCATGCAAAAGAGTATTTTATTTTACCACCAATTGATTTTCCAGAACTATATGAAATTGATGAAATAACTGATGTAGTTTCATCTAGCCCATCTACTAAAACTGATGAATATTTAGAAAAAAAATATGATCTTAAAGTAGATCCAAAAATTGCATCAATAGTTGTTGGTTTTTCAATTAAAAAATAACTTTATTTTTTAAAAAATTTATTATAATCAAAAACCTTTTCAGGACAAGATAAAACACATTTTTGACAACCAAGACCAAGACATCTATCAGTTCTTAAAGTTATTTTACCATCATCATAGCTAATTGCATTTTCAGGACATTCATTTATACAAGTTAAACAGCCTGTACAACCATCAAAGCTTGTTTCAAATGTAGCACCAATATCAATAACAGATAACCCATTAAATCCTAAATCTTCAATATCTCTTTCAAATAAACGTTCTACATTAGGATCTGTTTCAGCTTCAGGAACTGTTTGAAATCCATATTTTTGTAACCATTCATTATATTTCCAAAAAGGCATATTTTGATCATATAAAGCTAATTCTAAAGAGTATATCTTCTCAAAAGTATCAGAAAGAGCTAACATAATATGATTACTACGCATGCTATTAGCAATGTCTTGTAAAGTATCTAATAATTTAGGATTAAAAACTATATCTTGAGCCATATCCAATGAAGTATTTCCAACTTGATAGATATTTTTAGATGTAGGTGGAATTTGTCCAACATTAATAGATTTTAAGGGATCAACATAAAATCCTGAAGCACCTGCCATATAAACAGCATCAATATCTTCAAGTAAGATTCCCGAATCTTCAGCTAAAGTTAAAAATGCAGCTCTAAAAGCACCTAATGCTTTACCAATATTTGAAATATCATCAGGACTAATAGAAATATCTCCTTGAAGATGAATTAACCCATCATCAGTTTCTATTTTAGAATCTTCAATGATTCCACCATCTTGACCTAAACTAAAAGTGGCTATTACACCAGTACCTGTAATTCCTTTTATTTCAAAATCCAAATTTGCATTTTTAGAAACATTACCATCCATAGGATCAATAATATCTCCATCAACAACTTTAAGATCATTATTTAAAACAAGATTTTTCCAATCAAGTCCTACTTCTTCTAAATCAGAAATAACACCTGGTGATGCTAGACGTCCATACTTAATATTTTGTCCTTCAATAGCAGGACCTGCAGCTGCAGAACATGCAAAAATTTCACCATCTATTACAAGAGCAATTTCTGCATTTGTTCCAAAATCAATTACTAAAAAAATACCATCTTTATTTAAAACTCCTGATTTATAAAGCATAGCTAAAGCATCAGCCCCAATTTCATGTTTTATAGCTGGAGGAATTAATATTTGAGCATCTTTATTTAAATTTAATCCAATTTTATCTGGAGATGTAATTGTAGAGTTTCTAGATGGAGGAGTAATATTCATACGTTCCATCACATCATCCCCCCAATAAGCTAAATCTCTAATTTCTATATTATGAAATAATGAAAGTTGAATTGGATTACCACAGACTGCAACTCTAATAACTTTAGAAAGATCAATATTTAAGCCTTCAATAACTTTATTAATATCTGTAATAAGTAAATTATGTGCAACATCTAAACCTACTTTTAAAGCAAAGTGAAGATGATCTACTACATTAGCACCAGGTAAAGGATGTTTAAGAGTAATTACAGTAGAAATTACTTCATTTTTATTAATATCTAAAGCCTGGGCTCTTATGCCACTAGTACCTATATCAATAGCTATACCATACATAAAAACACCTCAAAAAATAATTGTTAATCTATAATTATGTTTTTAAAATGTATTAAAGTTATTGAATAATAATAAAAAAAGTCCATAAAATAAAAATAAATGAAAAAAAAATAAAATAAAGAAAAAAGAGATAATCTATAAGATTATTTACCAATTTCTTCAAGTGCAGCACTAATTTGTGCCATAATTTGTTCTGTTTTAAAGTGTTGTTGATCAAGTGCACCAGATGGACATGCTCCTACACAAGTACCGCACCCTTTACATAATGCGACATTGATTGCTGCATGTTCATTTTGATCTTCACCTTCAATACCAATAGCACCATAAGGACATAATTCAAGACAAACTTCACAAGCACCACAGACAGTTTCGTCAGTAGCAGCTACGATAGGTTCGATCTCTACTTCACCTTGTGACATTGGAATTGCAGCTCTGGATGCTGCTGCAGAACCTTGAGCAACTGCATCAGGAATATCTTTAGGACCTTGAGCTACACCAGCAATGTAGACACCATCAGTTAAAGTATCAACAGGTCTGAGTTTTGGGTGAGCTTCCATATAGAATCCATCTGAAGATTTAGATAATCCTAATGTTTGTCTTAATTCGTTGGATCCAGCAGGAGCTTCAAGACCGATACTTAAAACAACCATATCGTAATTGAACTCAGTGATTTTACCAAGTAAAGTATCTTCTGCTCTGATGGTTAATGTTAAATCATCATTTTCGAAAATTTGAGCAGGTTTTCCTCTTAAGAACTCGATACCGTATTTTTCTTGGGAGTTTTTGTAGAACTCTTCAAATCCTTTACCAAATGCACGAATATCCATGTAGTAACATGTGACTTCAGTGTCAGGTTCGTGATCAATACATAATTGAGCATTTTTCATGGAGTACATACAACATACTCTTGAACAGTATGCTTTTCCGATTTGTTCATCTCTTGAACCAACACAATGGATGAATGCAACACGTTTAGGTTCTTTACCATCAGAAGGTTTTATAACATGTCCTTCTGTAGGACCAGATGCATTAATCATTCTTTCGATTTCCATTGCAGTAATTACATTAGTGAAACGACCATATCCATATTGATAAATTTCAGTAGGATCATATGGATCGTATCCTGTAGCTGCAACAATAGTACCAATTTCAAGTTCAATTGTTTCAGGTTGTTGATCGTGGTTTACAGCTCCACGTTCACAGATTTGATCACAAAGATTACATTCAATACAGTAATCTTTATCAATTGTAGCACACAAAGGAACAGCTTGAGGGAATGGAATGTATGCTGCTTTAACCATACCAATACCTTCATCAAAGTAATTAGGAATTTCAATAGGACATACTTCAACACAAGATCCGCATCCAACACATAAATCTTCGTCGATAAACCTAGGTTTTTTCTCTACTTTTACAGTGAAGTTTCCAATGTAACCATCAACTTCTTTTACTTCAGCATAAGTAATTAATTCAATATTTTCGTGTTTAGAAACATCCACCATCTTAGGAGCAAGAATACACATTGAACAATCTAATGTAGGGAAAGTTTTATCCAATTGTCCCATTCTTCCACCAATAGTTGGGTGTTTTTCTACCATATAAGTTTTGAATCCCATATCAGCTAAATCTAATGCAGATTGGATACCTGCAACTCCTCCACCAATAACAAGAGAAGTATTTTCCACAGCCACTTTAGAAGATTCTAAAGGTTCCAATAATCTTGCTTTAGCAATAGCCATACGAGTTAAATCTTTAGCTTTTTCGGTTGCTGCTTCAGGTTCATTCATATGTACCCAAGAATCATGTTCTCTTAAGTTTGCAAATTCAAACAAAAATTTGTTTAAACCAGCTTCTTCAACACAACGTCTGAATGTTGGTTCGTGAAGCCTTGGAGAACAAGCTGCGACAACAATTCTGTTAAGACCTAAGGTTTTAATATCCTCTTGGATAATTTGTTGACCTGGGTCAGAACAGTAATATTTATAATCTCTAGCAATTACAACATTTGGTAATGATCTTGCGTATTCAGCGACTGCTTCAACGTCTACGACCCCACCAATATTTACACCACAGTGGCAGACATATACTCCCACTTTTGGTTCTTCATTTTTAATATCTCTATTTTCTTCTGCCATTAAATCACCTTGTACAAGTTGTGACATATCTAAAATAAGTTTAAAGAAATATAAAAAGAATTTTTATTTTCTCAAAAAAGTCTTAGATAACAATATGTTAAGAGTACACGTTTATAAAAGTTTCTATAAAAATGCGAGAGTAATGTATATATATGATAAAATTTTTTTCCCATAAATAATTTTTAGTTTAAACTAAAACAGAATATTATTGTTAATTAATATAATTAAAGAATAAATAAAAAGAATAAAGCTTAAACAATAGTTTATAGTCAATTAAAAATTATAAAATTGAGATAATTATAGGTAGTGAAATTAGAGAAAAAATAGTATTTGACAACACACAATCTGAGGTTAATCTAATATCTAAACCATATGTAATAGCAAGTACCATAGTTAACATTCCAGATGGCATAGCAGCTTCAATTAATGCAATTTTATATTCCAAACCTGAAAAATTAAAGATATTAATTATACAAAAAGCTATTAAAGGAAAAATAAGAAGTTTAAAAATTGAGGTAAAAGCTATCATATTTTTGTTCCATTTAAGTCCATCGAATTTTAAAGATAAACCTAATGAAATCATAATTAAAGGTATAGCTCCACCCGCTAAATAAGTAATAATTGTAGAGGGGATTTCTCCAATAGGAATATTTAATAAATTAAAAGAAATACCTAGTATAACTGCCCATAATGGAGGAAATAGTAATATTTTTTTTATAGCTTCCTTTATTGTTCCACCAAAAACTAAAAACAAAATAAAAGAAACTGACAAAAATATAATAAGAGTTCCCATATCACAAAATATAGCTCTAATTAAACCATCATTACCAAAAATACCTAAAGCTACAGGAAATCCTAGAAAAGCTGTATTAGAAAGTAATATTGTAACAAGCACACTCCAAACTTTTTCTTTTGAAAAATTGAAGAATTTTAAAATAAAAAAAGCAATAATACCAGTGATTGTTGCTGATAATATCATTACAACTGGTAAAAAAGCAAAATTAGAAATTGAAGATAAATCTGCTGCAAACAGTGCATTAAATATCATGCAAGGCATGAACAGATTAATAACAATTTTATTTAAAGAATCAACGTCTTTTTCTTGAACTAAATTGATTTTTTTAAGTATAAAACCTAAAAAAACCATTATAATAATTGAAAGTATAGTAGAAATTATCGGATCCATAAAAATAACCTAAACAATAATAATATTGTATTTTAATAAATAAAAAGTTTAGGTTAATTTTAATTAATCTACAATTCCATCAGTTGTGATTTTAAATACACATTCTCCTTCAGGAAGATGAGGACTATCTACTAAACGAGCTATTCTTTTACCAGCTAATCCTTTTTTAAGCCAGATTCTGTATGTGGATGCATGTCCTAAAACGTGCCCGCCAATAGCTTTTGTAGGAGAACCAAAAAAAGCATCTGGTCTAGCTTGAACTTGATTTGTAATGAAAACAGCTATATTATAATTATTTGCTAATTGTTGTAAAGCATGTAAATGTTGATTTAATTTTTGTTGTCTTACAGCTAAAGATTCTCTTCCAACATATTCTGCTCTGAAATGAGCCATTAATGAATCAACAATAACTAATTTAATATTAGCTCCATTTTGAACTAATTCATTAATCTTTTCAGCCATTAATATTTGATGAGCTGAATTAAATGCACGAGCAATGTGAATTTTTTGTAAAACTTCTTCATGATCTAATTCAAAAGCATCAGCAATTTGTTCAATTCTTTCTGGTCTGAATGTATTTTCAGTATCAATAAATACACATTCACCATCGAGTCCTCCTTGTTCTTCAGGGAGTTGTACTGTAACAGCTAATTCATGTGCAACTTGACTTTTTCCAGAACCAAATTCACCAAAAACTTCAGAAATAGATTGAGTTTCAATTCCTCCACCGATTAACTCATTAAAAGCATCACTACCAACAGTTATACGGCCAACATCTTTTCTTCTTTCTAATACATCATAAGCAGTTTCAAAATCAATTTTTTCAGATTTACGAGCTGCTTCTATAACTTTTTCAGCTACACCTTCTCCAATTTCTGCTTTTACAGCTAACTCTTTTGCAGTAGCAGTAGCTAATCTCATCATATCTGCAAAACCCGCATCTCTTAATTTTTCTGCTGTTTTTTCGCCAACACTTGGCAAATCTTCTAACTCTACCATAATAATCAATCCTATTTATTTTTAATATTTTTTAGATAAAATTTTCTTAGGGGATAACCTAATTTCTTCATTATAATCATCGAAGTTAACATCTGCGATAACTTCTACATTTAATCCATTTAAATCTTCGACTTTACCTTCTAATACATCGAAATCTCCACTATCTTCTATTATTGAAACAATTTCATCAAGTTTCATTTCTAAAAGATCTTCTACAAGATTGCCGAAGAAAGTGATTTGAATATCTCCAGTATCATCTTCTAATCTAGCTGGAATCATGAGTATGTATCTTGGTTTGTCTATTTCTTCACTACAGAAATCACAAATTGATTCATCTCCATCTTGTTCTAAATTATTTCCACAATTTGGACATTTAGTAAGTAATATTTTATTACCATATGGATCATTTATTGTTCCTGAAATTTTAACATTTAAATCACTTTCATTAAGAGATTCAATTGATTTAGATTCATATATAATATCTTGCAGCTCTTCATAAGATGGTAATTCTTTTAATTCATCATCAGAAGGGGCAATCATATTTGAACTATCATTAACACTTAATTCTAAGCGATCTTCATTAAAATTAATACGAGGATTTTCTAATTTAATAGCTTGTCCAAGTTCTAAAGTAGAATCAGCACTAGAATTCCATAAAGTAACACGAATAGATCCTGTATCATCTGCTATATCGATATTTCTAACAAGTCCAGGAGTTCCATCTTGTCTTTGGAAATCTCTAGGTTCTTGAATATCTATAATTCTTCCAATAACACGAATGTTTCTATCATCTTCATCTAAATCAGAGATTTTTCTTTGAGTGAAAATCATTTGTTCTAATGTTTCAAAGGAAGGTAAAATACTCGCTTCATCATCAGTAAGTTTAATAACTCTTGAAGTTTTACCAATATTTAAATCCACTGCATACATTCCCATTTTAGTTCTTGCATTTTCAATTTGATATGCATCCCCTGGTTTGAAATTTTCTTGGGCTTTATCATCCCAGAAAGATAATCTGATGATTCCAGTTTCATCTGCAAAATCTATAGATCTGACAATACCTGTGCTACCATCATCTCTTTGGAATTCTCTAATATCATTGACAGAAATTACTCTTCCAATAATATCTACTTCTTCACCATCATCTTCAGCTCCTTGAACTTCTTCGATTTTGACAGGACCAATTTGAGAACAGTATTCTTTTAATAAATCGTATTCAGGATTATCATCAGTTGGATTTATAACAATATTACTATTCCAATTTGTATTTACTCTATATCCTGTAGGAGCATATTCATCAAATTCTATGTTTCCTCCAGTAATTTTAAGAATATCTCCTTTGTTTATTTCTAAATTGGTATCATTACCCCATAGAGTAACTCTAATAGATCCTCCATCATCCATTATTTCAATAGATTTAACATAGCCTTCTCCACCATCTTTCTTTTGGAAAGTTATAGTGTCTTGAATTTTGGTTACAAGGCCTATTAATGATACATCTTTTTTCTCATGAGCTTCAGCAATTTTAATAAAAGTTTCTTCATATTCTGGTACATCAAAATCACCTTTAATGACTCTTCCATCCCAATGAGATAATGAAACATCACCATTATATTCTCTAGCTTGTGCTCCTAAAATTTTTACAGAATCTCCTTCTGCTAATCCTAAAGATTCAATTAATAAAGCATCATTACGCCATAATGTATATTCTGTTTTTCCTGAAGCATCTTGAATTTCAAAAGAAGCAACTTGATTTTCTTTTCCATTTTTTTCATATGTACGAATACCGGATACTCTAATAATCCTTCCAATAATATTTACTTGTGTATCGGCTTTAATATCGGAAATTGGAGTTATAGGTTCTTCATATTGTGGGAAATTTGGATAATCATTATTATCTAAAACATGAATAGTTGATCTTGGATTTAATTGTAGTTCATTACCACTATATCCATTTTTAACTTCAACGCTATTAACTTGGATGATATCTCCTTCTTTGACTTTTTTGAGCAATTTAATGTTTTCAGTCCAAAAAACAGCTCTAATTTCGCCAGTATCATCTGCAAGTTTAACATTACATAATTGCCCATCTTTTCCTTTTCTACTAGTAAATTTTTTAGGATTTGAAATACCCATTATTTTACCAATAACAGAAACATTTTGAGCACCAGATTCTAATTTAGATATACTATCCATTGCATGTTCTTCTTTTTCAGAAACTACTTCATTTTTTTCTGTGACATAATTACCAACAATCATTCTAGCAATATCCACATCATCCATGAAGCTTACACCATCATACTCTTCCTGAAGAGTTTTCATTTTTTCTAAAAATTCTTCTTCAGAAAGTTTATCTTTTACTTTTTCATATTCTTCTAAGATTTCGTTTTCCATACCAAACCCTCATGTAATTAAATATAGTTTAAATTTTGAGTGTATATAAATACTTTCAAACAGAGCATTTGAAAAGAAATTATATATTAAAATGAAAAATTGATTATTTTTCTTTAAATTAAAAATAATTACTTAAAAATCAAAAATCAATTCAAAAATTAATAATTATAATTTTTTTCCTTTAATTAAAATTTTCTAATTAATTAAAATTAAAAAATAAATACTATTGATAATATTAATTTGTCAAAAATATCATATATAATTTAAGGAAATACTAAAAAATGAAATAATGAAATAAAATAAAAAAATTAATATGCATTGGAATTTTTCTTTAAAACTGTTTTAATCATGATTCCTAAGTCTAATCCTAAATGCCAGTTTTCTACATATTCAATATCATATTTGATACGTTTTTTAATTGATGTATTGCCTCTACACCCATGAATTTGAGCCCAACCAGTAAGGCCTGGACGTACTTGATGTTTTACCATATATTTAGGAATTTTTTCTCTGAACTCTTCAACAAAATAAGGTCTCTCAGGTCTTGGTCCTACAATACTCATTTCTCCTTTTAATACATTGAAAAATTGAGGTAGCTCATCAATACTAGTTTTTCTGATAAAACTACCAATTTTAGTCCTTCTAGGATCTTCTTCAATAGTCCATTCTTTCTTTTCATCACCTGGTTCTTGGACTTTCATACTTCTAAATTTATACATCATAAAAGGTTTTCTTTGATATCCAATTCTTTTTTGTTTAAAAATTATTGGTCCCTCTGATGTTAGTTTAATAGCAATAGCTGTAATAAGCATTATTGGAGATGTAATAATAATAGCTATAATTGCTATAACAATATCAGAAAGTAACTTTGTGAATTTATTAAAAGCATCATCTAATGGAACATATCTAATATTTATAATAGGTAAATCTTCAATCATGTCTACAGAAGGTTTTGCAGGGAAATATTTATAATAATCTGGAATAATTTCTGCTTTTATTCCTCCTTTTTCACAACTTTCTACAAGTTCATCAAGATGAGCATAATATTCTAAAGGAATAGCTATTACCACCCGATCAAAAGTATTATACTTTAATGCTTTACTTAAATCTTTATAATGACCAATTACATTGTTTCCTTCTATAGATTTACCAATATTTTTTTTGCTTCCAAGAATTCCACTAATTGAATATCCTAAATAAGAATTATTTTTTATTTTTCTTGCAAAATTAAAAGCTAATTCATTATCTCCTACAATAAGGATGTGTTTTATGTTTTTATTTTTAGAACGTATATTTTTTAAAAATCCTCTAACAACAAAACGTTCTGTAACTCCAAATACTGTACAAAAAATAGCTAAAAGAAATAGCATTATTCTTGAAAAATCAGGCTGGTCTATTATAAATAAAATAGCAACTAATACTACAAAAGCAATTACATTAACTTTTATTATTTGATTAGCTTCTGAAAAGATCGTTCTATGAGTTCTAAATGGTTTATATAATCCAAATGAAAAGTATAAAAATATATAAACAGGAATAACAGCTAAAACTAAAAACAATAAATAATATTCAAAGCTTAAATGGCCTCCTAATGGACCAAAAAGTGTTGTTTTAAACCTTAAAAACCATGCACATATTAAGGATATAATAATAATAAGTACATCCGCTAAAACTAAAATAGCATTCATAGTTCTTTGGTTTTCTTTAATCATAACTTAACCTGTAAAAAAGTATTAATAATTATATCTATCTATATTAATATTTAATTTTTACTTTAAAATAATTATCTTTTAAAAAGATTTAAAAATAGCTTAATCATAAGTAAAATTAAAATCCCAATATATACAATTAAATTAGTAAAAAAAGAATAGCTATCTTTACAATGTTTTTTATAAAAAATATACATAGCTCTGTAAAACTCATATATTAATTTTGATTTTTGTTTTTTACTACTTGAACCTTTATAGTGAATTGTTTCTGCCTTACCATAGTAGACTATTTTCCAATTAGCTTTTTTAATTCTATAACATAAATCTATATCTTCACCATACATGAAAAATTTATCATCAAAAAATCCAACATCATTTATAGCATCTCGTCTTATAAACATAAAAGCTCCAGAAAGACAATCAACTTCATAAACTCCATCATCACTTAAATTATCAAGATTATAGTTATTTGTTTGAGAATTTTTACTAGGAATATGGAATAATCTATAAAATGAGTTTTTAGGGTTTGGAAAACTGCGTTTAGATGCTTTATCTAACTGGCCATTTGGAAGAGATAATTTAGATCCTACAGCACCAACATCAATATTATTTTCAATATAATGATAAATTGAGTTTAATGTATCTTCTTTAACAAATGTATCAGAATTTAAAGTTAAAATATATCTTCCTTTAGAATTTTTAAATCCTAAATTATTCGCATATGCAAAACCATTGTTTTTATCTGATTTAATAAATTTTATTTGATTATTAAATGTTTCTTTAAGCTTTTGAAGACTTCCATCATTTGATGCATTATCTACAACAATAATCTCATATTTAAAATCATGTTTTTGATTTATTACTGATAAAATTGTTTCTTTTGTTAAATCAAATGTTTTATAATTAACAATGATTATTGATAAATCCATAATACACCTATCTTTTTAATAATTTAAATGTATTTACAATTAATTTCCATTCTATTTTAAAGTAATTTTTAATGTTTTTACTTTTAAATTCTGTTTTTTTAATTTTATTTCTGTTTTTTAAGCCTTCTTTTAAACCAGATAGGTATAATTTTCCATATCCTTTTTTAATGAAAAATAAATATTTAATTAAAAATCCTAAAAATAAAAAGAGAATATTAATTATTTTTTGAGGAATTGGTAAATTTTTATATACTAACCAAACATTATTTCGAGCTGATATTTTTACCTTAAACTCATTATATTGACTTCCGCTAGTTCCACTTCCAATATGATAAACAATTGAATTAGCTATATAATAATTTTTATATCCTGCAATTTGAGATCTTAGCCCTAAATCCATATCTTCAAGATAAGCAAAGAATTCTTCATCAAATAATCCTAATTTAATAAGTAAGCTTTTTTTATATAATGCTGCACCAGCACAAGATGAAAATATTTCCCTATTACTTTCAAATTTTGAAATATTTTTATTTAATCCAGTTTTACTTGTCCATCCAAGTAAGTTGTATTCATCTCCTGCATCATCGATTAAATCTCTATTATTATATCGAATCATTTTAGATGAAAGAGAGAAGACATCTTCTTTATCTTTAATAAATTCAATTAAGTTATAAATAGCTCTTTTTTCTATTTCAATATCATTATTAAGTAAATAAATAAATTCTGATTTAGCTTCTAAAATTCCTTGATTAACAGCTTTTGCAAAACCTAAATTAGACTCATTTTCAATTAATTTAACTTTAAAATCATTTAAATTAGCTATTTCTTTTATAAAATCAATACTTCCATCATTAGATCCATTGTCAACTATAATAATCTCTTCAATGATATCTTTTTCTAACTTTAGTGATTCAAAATATCTTTTTAAAAATTTTAATCCATTAAAATTAGGAGTTATAATAGAAACTTTCATTTTACACCTTAAATAAATCCTTTAAATTCTTTCCATAATTTATAATAAATTTTCGGGCTAATTAAAAATGCTTTTGATTTAAACCAAAATTTTATATCTTTAAAACTAGCTATTTTAAATTTAGATAATTTAGAAAATAAGTTTAGTTTTTTCATTTCATTAGTAATTTCATCTAAATTATAATTTTTATTAAAAAAATGCATTAAATTTCCAAAAATAGCTTTAGGAATTCTATTATAAATTATTAAATTATTTAATTGTTTAATCTCTTCATCAGAATATTTTGTATTATTTTTACTAAAGTAATCAGTTAAAGATTCAAAAACATCAATTACTTTAAATCTATTAAGATATAATTTTGAACTTGATGAATCATCATGTAAAAGATAATAATAGCCAGGTAAATCTACAAAAGATATAGTGTCTATAGAAAATAATGCTCTAAGTGCAAAATCTGTATCTTCACCATACTTGTAAGTTTCATTAAATTTAATATTATTTTCTTTTAAAATAGATGTTTTATATAAAATTTGAGTAAAACTAAATGGAATCTTCATTTCAAGTTCTAATTTAATTAAATCAATAGATTTTAAAATTTGATTATTTTTTAAAAATCCATATGGATTATCATGGCTTGCAAGTTCACGACCTTTCATTTTTAAAAGTTCTGAGAAGGCAAAATCTGTTTCATTCCTAATTACAGCATTATGCAGGAAACTTAATTGATCTTTATTTATATAATCATCACTATCAACAAAAAGAATATATTCTCCTTTAGCTACTTCTAAACCATTATTACGAGCAACACTAGCTCCTTTATTTTTTTGGTGGATGATTTGATAAGGCAAGCTAGATTTAGAAAGTGTTTCGTAAGATTTATCTAAACTATCATCAGTTGAACCATCATCAATTACAATTATTTCATAATTTTCAAATTTTTGATGAATTATGGAATTAAGTGTTTTCTCTAGTGTATGAGAGGAATTATAAATTGGAACTATAACTGATACTATAATTTCATCCATTTTATCACTCATTATTTAAAATAAAATCAACAATTCTTTTACTAGATTTACCATCCAATTCATTAAATTGATAGCTAAGAAATTCTTTATTATTAATATTTTCAAAATCAAGATTATTAAAAGTATTTATTAATTGGTCCATGTTTTCTGCAATAGGTCCTGGAACCATTTTTTTAAAATCAAAATAAAATCCCCTATCATTATTTAAATAATACTTATAATCATATGTAAAAAATATTATTGGTTTATTTAAAGTTGCAAATTCAATCATTATAGAGGAATAATCAGTTATTAATACATCTGCAATAAGTAAAAGTTCCATTTCATTTTTATAATCTGTTAAATCAATATAATTTTCATTTTTAGAAAAATCATTATTTAAGAATTTTTTTATTTTAGGATGTAATCTTAAAGTAAAAATATATTCATCACTAAAATTATCATTAAATTCTTTTAAATTAAAATAATTAAAAAGATGATTATATTCTTCCTTATCTCTAAAAGTTGGAGCATATAAAACAATTTTTTTATTCTTAGCTTCGGGATATTTCTTATAAAAGTCATTTTTTATTTTATTTACATCTAAATTATTATTGAAAAAATAATCAATTCTTGGAACTCCTAAAGCTTTAATTTTATTATTATCTATTAAAAAAGCATCTTGATAAAACTTATTAACATTATCTGAACTTGTAAAAAGATAATCTGTATTATTTGAAATTTTAGAAATCATATTTCTTTCATTTTCATCTTTAATTACTGAAGCTCCAAATTTTTTAAAGGCACCTGGTGCATGCCATAGCTGTAATACTTTAGTTTCCTTTTTAAGTTTCATAAAAGCTAAAGGAAAGAAATTATCATTTAAAAAAATGTATTTAGAAGTAGCTAAATTGTATATTCCTTTAATTGAAAATTTGTCTTTATAAAATATGTTAAATAGAAAATTATCTCTTTTAGATAGTTCATTTTTAATAAAATCAAAATTACTATTAAAAGATTCATTAGAATCACTAATAAAAGAAATTTTTTTATTATTTAAAGGGAATAAATTAAAAAATTGAAAAATTAATGCAAAAATTTTGTGTTTAAAAAACATAATAGATCTAACTAAACTCTAAGTTCATTTTTTCATCTTCAGAAGCTTTTTCTGCTGCTTCAATGTATGCATCACATACATAATCAGTATCTCCATCCATAACAACTTTTCCTTTATCTAACCAGATTACCCTATTACATAATTCTCTGATTTTAGCTGTTGAATGTGATACAAGTAAAACTGTAGTTCCAGAACCCATCATTTCTTTAAGTTTATCTCCACTTTTCTTTTGGAATCTAACATCTCCTACAGAAAGAATTTCATCTAAAATCAAGATATCTGGTTCAACAATTGTAGCTATTGAAAAACCCAACTTAGCATTCATACCTGAAGAATAATTTTTAATTGGAGTATCAATAAACTCTCCAAGTTCAGAAAACTCTACAATTTCATCATATTTACTTTCTAAAAATTCTTTAGAATATCCTAAAATAGCTCCATTTAAAAATATGTTTTCTCTACCACTATAATTATGATCAAAACCTGCTCCAAGTTCTAAAAGTGGTGCTATTTTTCCTTGTATATCAAGTTCTCCTTCTGTTGGTTTTAAAACACCTGATAATATTTTAAGTACAGTACTTTTACCTGCACCATTAAAACCAATTATTCCAACTCTTTCACCTTTATTAATTGTAAATGAAACATCAGTTAATGCTTTAAAATTAGTTTTTGGTTTTAATTCTCTTTTGAGTCCTTTAATAACATATTCTTTTAAATTATCAACTTTTTCTTGAGCCATTTCAAATTCCATTGAAATATTATTTGTTTTAATGGCTAAATTTTGATTTAAAGCAACGAATTCCTCATCATCTTCTAGTTCTGAGCTCCATTTATTCATTGTTTCTTCATATTTATCTTCTTTTGCTTCAAAATTCTCAGAATGTATGTTTACATAAAAGTTTGGAGTGATTTCTGTATTTTCATTAAAAGCAAATAATTTTTTAAGACCTGGTTTTGTGCATTTAAAAATAAATCTAATTCTAGAAACTCCTTTTCCTCTAACAGATGGATACCAAATTAAATTTTTATCATCAAACTCATCTTTAGCTTCAATAAAATCATCCACTTCATCTAATTTATTGACTTTACTAGCTTTATAATAATATTTTTCAATTTCTATTCCATCTGGAAGGTTAAGTTCTACTTTTTGTTTATCGTTTGAAATTCCATTAACATTTCTAAAAGACAAAGTATATTTAAATGTATCTCCAATAGCTTTTTCTAATGGATTTTTTTCATGCGGGAAATATTGACTAGTTTCTCCAGATGTTAAAAGATATCTTTTCGTTTCATATTGAACTTTAAGACGAATAAAATCTAAATATAATGTTCCACTATTGACTTTAGTATTTTCAGGAAAAATAATTTCTACTTTAAAGTCTTCTCCATTAATATCATTAGCAGATAAATCTTCACCTTCAAAAACTAAATTTCTTTCAGTTGGAAAAATTCCTGCATCAAGGTGAGATTTTTGCTCTAAATATTCACCATTAGCTGAAATTTTAATGATTGGAGCTTCAATTTCAATAGGATCTTGAGATTGTTCTCTGTGATAATCATGTTCAATTTGAATATTTTCAATAGCTGCATCAGAAGGAATATTAAAATTAAATTTCTTAACATATATTGGAGCAGGAGTATTTTCACTAATAGTTAAATCAACACTAGCTAATGATTGCCAGTCATCTAATTTAATATTTTCAAGATTATCCCAACTTTTTTGAGTGTTTTTTTCCTTTTTTTCATAAACTTCATTTGGATATCTTACTTGAATAGTCATTTAAACACCTATAGGTTAAGTACAAATTTATCTTGATATTTTTTAAATACAATAATTCCAATAATTAATGATAAAATAGATGTAATGATTAAAAATATTAAAGGACCAGTTTGAGGGAATGTTCCATTTAATATAACATCTCTGAAACTAGCTACACCTGAATATAAAGGATTTAATTTAAAAGCTATTAGAAATTGTTCTGGAATAATTTCAATTGGATAAAATAAAGGAGTCATAAAAGAAAGTAACATTATTAAAACTCCATATAAATATTTAATATCTGTAAAGAATGTTGTTGCTGTAGCTAAAATTAATCCTACCCCAGTAGTTAATACAAGTACAAAAAATATTGGTATTGGAGCAAATATTAATGATAAATGGAAAGGTGCTTGAGTTACAATCATCACTAAAACTAAAACTAATAGTGAAATTAAAAAATTAATAAATTCAGAGCAAATAATTCCAATTGCAAACATATATTTAGGCACATATATCTTTTTAATAATTTCAGCATTCCCTTTTATTGAATTCATAGCTCCTTGTGTGGAATTTGCAAAAAGATCGAATATTAACTTACCACTTAATAAATATACAGGGAAATTTTCAATCATTCCTGAAAATAATACTGAAAAGACCATTGTGAGTACAATCATTGATAAAAGAGGGTTTAAAAAACTCCAAAAAAGACCTAAAGTAGAATCTTTATATTTTCCATTAATATCTCTTTTTACAAGTTCTTTTAATAGAAAAGAATGTTTAGAGAAGTTATTTAACAGTTTATTATCAAACATTACATTGCCTCATTATAAAAATTAAGTAATAATACTTAAAAAATAGTTATTTTATAAATATGATAAGTATAATATAAAAAGATTATCTTCAATATTATTTTATTATTTTTTAAAAAATAAGTTTTAATATGATGTTAAAATAAAAAAAAAGAAAAAGAAGAAGTTTTAGCCGACATTTTTTAAATCAACAAAAACCACTTCGGGTGTAAAATAAACTTTTATGATATTTGAAGTAGAATACCCATTATATGTTGCAGTAACAATATAAAAACCAGGCTCTAAATTAATATCCAAATATGCAAATCCTTCAGTATTAGTGGTTTTATTATAAATTATACCATTAATATTGATTGAAACGACTTGACCTTCTAATGCTTTTCCTTGACCATCTAAAACTTTAACTTTATACTGTTCTTTACCTCTGAAAGGCTTTTGAAGAGCTTCACCTATTAAAGTAGGTAAAACAGTTATAATATTGCTGAAAGTTAAATTAGTATCTGGATGATAAACAGTTATGATGTATTCACCAGGATTTAAATTAATATTTAATTTAGCAATACCTTCAGAATCTGTTTTTCTCTCATAAAATACTCCATTAATATTCATTTTAACAAATTTATCTTTTAATGGATTTCCTTGACCATCTAAAACTTTAACTTCATATTGAGAATCATTTTTATAATATTTAGTTAAATTTTTACCTTCTAATGTAGGTAAAACTGTTAGATTAGTAGTTAAGTTGACTCCAGCATAAAGTGGGTTTCCATTAAATGTAATATTTACTTGATATATTCCAGGATCTAAATTAATATTTAAATATGCAGTAGCATTGTTCAAATCTAATTCTTTCTCATAAGTTATTCCATTAACTGTTATATATACTAAATAAGTATTAGGAAAAGGCATTCCAACAGGATATAAGTACACTGCTCTTTTAACTGGGCTTTTTTTTGAATCTAATATTTGAACAGCTAACCTACTTCCATTTTTATAATAGATTACATCATTTTCAATCGAAATAGTAGAAATTGAATCAACAATATTAAATAAAGACCATCCTACATAAATAATTTTATGTTGTGGAAGTAATCCACTAAAACTATTATAATTTTCATCCCCAGAATAAATTAAATTATAACTATAATTTCCAACAGATAAATTATTAAATGTTATAGTTCCAGTACCATTAATAAGAGAAATTGTTTTATTTACTGTAAAAATAAATTCTGTAGTATTGAAACGATTTCTTAAAAGTAAAGTTAAATTTCCTTGAGCATCATCATTTCCAATAAATGATATTGATACATTATCATCGTTTACAGAAATATTACTCATAGTTAAGTTCAAATATTTTTTATTATTAATTTCTTCGTCGTATTTTACATCATTATTTATTATTTTTTGAATTTTATCCTGATTAACTTCCATATATGTTTCAGTATCGATATTTTGTTCGTTAGTTTCATTAATTGCTTGTACACTAGATATTGAGAATAATACCAATACTAAAACGAAAATTAATCCAAATCTATTTATCATTTAGATAAACCTCCGTTTAAATTTATTCTATCCAAAGTGAAATATTATACTTTTAAAAATATAATTATCTCACTTGGTAAATAATATGATAAATAATAAGATATATACTTTTTGAAAAAATTTAGAACAAATAGATATTTTTTAATGATATTTAAAAATTAACTTCAGCTTATCTATAAAAAAACAAAATATTTTTAATTTTCTCTTTAATTTTACGAGATTTTTTAATTTTATTAATATTTTTAATTATTTCATCATAATCATCATTTAAAATAGGTTTAGGAAGTGATGAGTATATTTTTTCATTAAAATCTCCAGAATAGCTAAGTTGTTTTTTTAAAATAGGATTTATCTCAATTATTAATTCTTTTTTATCCTCATCGTTTAAATCACTAGCTATAAAACTTGTAAGCCAATAAACTAAATGTATTAGGAAAATATTAGAAAAGTATTTTTCATTATCTGTATTTTTAAGTAAATCCCATGTTTTATAATAGCCTTCAATCATTTTTCCCAAATATTTTTTATTTCTAATATGAATTGTTGATTTATCTGTATCAGAATCACGTACATTATAATTATATATAAATGAATCATTTAAAAAGATTGTTTTTGATGAATTAATTAATGAATTAATATAAAAATGCAAATCTTCACCTAATATTCCTTCAATAAACTTAATATTATTTTTTAATAAGAATTTTTTATTAAAAAGTTTTGTCCATATACTAGGACCAATATCAAAAAATCTCAAATCCTCACTAATATCTGAAATTTCATTAAAATTTTTAGTAAAAGGACTTTTAACTTTCTCTTTTTTATTTGAATAAACATTATAATAATTAGCTATTACAAAATCTGCATTATTTTCTATAATTGTTTTGTATAATATTTCTAATGCCCCTTTTTCATATGAATCATCATGATCTGCAACAATTACATAATCTGATTTTGACTTATCAATCCCAATATTACGAGGTTTACCTGGAAAACCCGAATTTTCTTTTAAAAAAATAGCCCTACAATTAGAATATTTAGAAACTAAACTCTCAATTAAATCTAATGTATAAGAATCTGAAGAAGCATCATCAACAAAAATAACCTCAATATTCTCAAAACCAATAGTCTGACCTAACAAAGAATCAAATAAATTACATAAAAACTTACCAGAATTAAAAGTTGGAATAATTACAGATATTTTAGCCATTTTATCAGGATTTTAATTTATTTTTTAAAGATTTAAATAATCGTTTATATTTATTTTCATTTAAATAGCTATTTATATTTTTTTGAGAGGATTTTAATTTATTTACTTCATTAATAGCTAAGTCTAATTCATTGTTTTTAATAAAATTAACTAAATTTTCATAATTACCTTCAAAATATGGATCATCTACATAATATTCATTATAAAGAGGCTTGCATTTACTAAATAGTTCTTTTTTATCTTCATCATTAATTTCACTAATAACTATTGTATAAAGCCATGAGGTTAAATGGGATTTGAAAATATAATCTGAATATTCTAATTTTTTTTGATTTTTAAGCATTTTAACTATTTCATAATATCCATTTAAAATAGCTTCTAGGTATTTTTTATTTCTAATATGAATTGTTGATTTATTATCTTCTGAATCACGAATATAATAATTGTATCCATAAAATTCTGCTAAATAAATTATTTTAGAAGCATTTAAAGATGTATTACATGCAAAATAAACATCTTCAGCTAACATTCCTTCTAAAAACTTTATATTGTTTTTAACTAAAAAATCCTTTCTAAAAAGTCTTGTCCAAATAGCTGCAGATATTCCTAAAATTTCCTTATTTTTTGAAATATCTAAAATCTCTGTATTTTTTTTATAAGATGATTTATATGGAATAATATTATCATTATAAACTTGATTGAAATTAGATATTACAACATCTGCATTGTTTTCATTAATATTATCATATAATATTTCTAATGTATTTTTCTCATATGAATCATCATGATCTGCAACAATTACATAATCTGATTTTGACTTATCAATCCCAATATTACGAGGTTTACCTGGAAAACCTGAATTATCTTTTAAAAAAATAGCTCTACAATTAGAATATTTAGAAACTAAACTCTCAATTAAATCTAATGTATAAGAATCTGAAGAAGCATCATCAACAAAAATAACCTCAATATTCTCAAAACCAATAGTCTGACCTAACAAAGAATCAAATAAATTACATAAAAACTTACCAGAATTAAAAGTTGGAACAATAACAGATAATTTATAGCTATTCATTTTAATCATTAATTAAATCAGCGTAGATTTTTATATATTCATCAAGCATTTCTTTCATAGGTTTAAGTTCTATTTTACTTATATTTTCAGTAATTTCTATATATTTATCTTTATCTTCAATTATTTTAATTATTTCATTATATGCAATTTCAGGAGATTTATAGTCTATAAGAAAACCACCATTAGTTTTATTTATTCTTTCTTTAAAAGCACCTAAATTTGTTGCAATAGGTGGAATATTAGAATTCCAACTTTCTGTTAATGTATGAGAATATGTTTCAGGACATGTTGAAAATAGGCCTATAAATGATGGTTTTATATCTTTAAAATATTCATCTATTTTATCTCTTTCATATCTTCCATGATTAATTCCATATTTATTTAAATTTGGAACAGTTGTTCCTAGAAAATGAAATTCAAGTTTATTTTTTTTATCTAATTTCTTTATTTGTCTTATAAAAAGAGATCCTTTATGAGGGCTGATATGGCCTGTAAATAATATTTTAACTGGAAACTTATCAAGAATAGTAAAACTTTTAGATTTATTTTTAAAATCTCGTCCAGGTTCTATTATTTTGAGTTTATTTTCATCTATTCCTTTAAAGTTATTTTTATAAAATTCAAATGAAAAATTACTTGGAAAAATAGCTAAATTTGAAGAGTTAATAATCTCAATAGAATATTCTCTCCATTGTTTAACTAGTTCTTTTGTATTAGATGATATTTTACAATTCCAATTATCATTTAAACAATTAATTTCACAATAATTATCTTCATTATTTAAAAGGTGAATTGAAGGGCAAAAATAATAAAAATCATGTATATTTAAAATATATGGGACATTAAAAAACTTAGATATATCTATTAAGTCATTACTATGATTGATTAAATGACTAATATGAATTAAATCTATTTTTAAATCATGTATTATATTAAAATAAATATCTCTTAATTTTTCATTATAAAAGTAATTTTTTAAATCATTATCATTATTTTTATTATTATAATCATGAATAATAGCTGGTTTTTTAATATCAACATTCCAATTAGCTATTTTTTCTAATTTATCATTGAAAATCTTCCATAATTCAACTAGACCATTATTAGAAGATAATATATAAGACTCATAGTTTTTATTTAATTGATTTATAATATCTAAAGTAATATGGCCTGTACCACCTAAGTTACTAATTTTTTCATGCGTAATATATAAAATTCTTTTATTTATATTAGTATTACTGAAATCATGTTCTTTATTTAGAAATTTATCTATTTCAACAGAATTTAATTCTTGAATTTTATTTTTATCAAGTTTAGTTTCCCTTTTATTTAAATCATATAATGCATAATGTACTAATGGGTTTAATTTACTCATTTTAGCATCATAATAATTATTTACATAAAAAAAGCTATCAAAGTCTGGACTTGGATCTTTACCTTCCATATATCCAAAGAAAATATAATGAAGTAATGGATCTATTTTTAAATTTTTAAGATTTTCGTTTTTATTTAAATAATAGTTCTCATTAAATAAATTATGTTTTTTAATTAGTTTATAAGCTTTAAAATTAAGTTTAGCTATCTTAAAATTTGGTGATTTAAATAATATATATAAATAAGGAAATTTTCCAATATATGATTTTAAAAATTCCATTAAATCACCAATTATAAAAATCCTTCATTATTTTTTAAAATAGCTTCAATATTTGTTAATAAATTTTCACAATATTCTTCTGGAGAATCGTTGTTAAAATTAAAAATAAACTTATTATACAATTTATTATCTTTTAAATATTTATATATATAATTTTTAGAACAAATAACAATGTCATAATATTTTAATTTAGAAAAATCATCCCCTTCAGAAAAATTAAAATTATTTAGTGATAAAACTTTAACTATATCATCTCTTGCATCTAATTTTTCAATACTAAAGTCTAAACTAAATGATATTAATATATCTGATGAACTACCACAAAAATGATCTGTTTTATCTGTAATAAGATCAATATCATAATTTAAATTATAAAATTCATTAGAAATTTCTTTAATCATTTTATTAGAATTTTTATTAATATTAAAATCAATATCTGCAAATATTATTTTAAGTTTTTTCTCAGTAAAGAATTTTTTATTGTTAATTTTATCTAATAGTAAATTTTTTGATAAATAATCTCCCCAGCTTTGCCAAAATATATTAAAATTTCTTTTATCATTATCAACATATTTTTTATCTTTACTACGGGTACTTGATTCATGATGAAATAACAAGGCATTTCCACAATATATTGTTTTGTAGTTATTTTTGTGTAATTTAAGTGTAAAATCAACGTCCTCTAATCCATAAAAATATTCTTCATTAAGTCCATCAAATTTTTCATAAACAGATTTTTTAATAAGCATTACTGCTCCTGTTACAGCAATACATTCATTGTTTCCATTAACAGAGCTATCAAATATTCCATTTTTATGAGATTTATTTTTTGCATATAAACAACATGGATAAATTCTTTCTGAGAAGATATCTCCACTATGTTGAATAGTAAAAGACTTTTTATTCATTTTATCTTTAAAATAATAAGGGAATATTAATTTAGCTCCAACTGCACCAATATTTTCATTATTAAGCATTACTCCCATCATTTCATTTAACCAACCAAATGTAGGTTCAATATCATTATTTAAAAGTAATACATATTCCCCATTAGCTATTTTAACTGCATCATTATTACCTTGAGAAAAAGAAACATTAACTTTATTTTCGATTATTTTAATTGGTAAATCATAAGATAATTCTTTTAAATAGTTGACTGACTCATCAGATGATGCATTATCAACAACAATTATCTCATAATTTTCATAATTAGTTTTATTATCAAAATCATTAAATAAACGCTTTAAATGATCTATACCATCTCTATTTAAAATTATAATTGATACTAATGGTTCCTTGTCAAATTTATAATTAGTTAAAAGATTTAAATTAGTATTTTCAATTTCTTCTTTTCTTATAATAGCTGGAGATTTTTGAATCAACTTACCTTCTTTTTTTCCATATAATACATAATGTAATAAGGGATTCATTCCACTATGTTTAACATCTGGATATGTATTTAAGTAAAAATTAGAATCAAAATCTAAGCTAGGAAGATGGCCTTTTTTATACCCATATATTAAATAATATTCTAAAGGATCCATTAATGTTTTTTTAGCGTCTGGATAATGTTTTAAATAAAATTTTTCATCAAATAAACCACTTTTTTTAATTTTATTATAAGCTTTAGTTAAAATAAAGGTGTTTTTTAAGTTAAAATTAGAATGAAAAAAATATTTAGGCCCTTTTAAAATACTCATTATTAATCTCCAAAAATATTATTTAATTTTCCTAATATTATCTGTTATAAATCTCAAAGGCTTTGTAATCTTCCAAGAAAAGGTATTTTTTAGATTTCTAATCTTTATTTCCTGATAGTTTAAAACTGCATCTTTTTGACTAGCTTCATGTTTTAATGTATCAATATCATTAAATAATAAATATAATTCTTCTTTTTTTAAATGATTAATATCTTTAATATTGCCTTCTAAATTTTCAATTAAATTTGTACTGCATAGTGGTGATGTGATTTCTTTTTTATGATGGTATTTTCCTTCTTTAGACCAATATTCATTAATCCAATAATAAACATCACTAACAGAAGGATGAAAATCAAATTTCCACATTAAATAAGTTAAACTAATCTGATCTTGATTTGTATAAATGATTATTTCTTCCCACCAACTATTCATAAGTTCAATGATCTTAGGATTATTATGTTCTCTAAAAATAGCTCCTAAAACAGGTAAACCATAATGTTTAGGCATTTTTTCATTATAATAATTTTCAATTTGTTTAGATATTATTAAATTAGAATATCTTGAAAATTCACAAGAACTATCTCCTTCATCATAAATACAATCTCTTTCAGGATGAACATCCAGTAACATTGGAGAATTAATATATTTATAAATATATTCTCTAATACTTCCTTTAATCTTAAAAGTACCATCAATCCAAAAACTATATTTATATTCTGGCAAGTATTTATGAGTTAATACTTTATATTGTTTTGCTTTTCTATTATCATCTAAATTAGAATCTTCCATTTGTCGAATTTCCCAAACATTAGATTTTAAATCAGGGTTATCACTAAAACAAATATAATCACAGTTTTCATCAATAAATTCAGGATCTTTTAAAGTATCATAATCTCCTGTAAAAGCTGTATAAATAACTAGTTTATTGTTTTTAATATCTTCCACTATGTTTTTATCAACTTCTTTAAATGGAGCAAATAATTCCTTTTTAATGAAATTTTCGACATTACCTTCATGTCTACCTTTGATAACCTCATAAGGGTCAATTTTTTCTTCATCAACCATAAAAATCAAATCAATCTTTAAATATTATCTCATTTTCTTATTATTTATACTTTAATTAATCCTTTTTTCCTAAATTAAGTAAAATTTTTTCCCATTGTTTTACTCTATCATTTAAAGAGTAATTTTCTAAAATATTTCTTTGAGCATTAGATATAAAATCTTTTCTTAAATTTTCATCTAAAACAAGTTTTTGAAGTTTTTCAAACCATTCTTCGTTATTTGAAGCTAAATAACCATTGAATCCGTCAATAACAACTGAATTATAAACTTCTACATCACTGAAAACACCTGGTATTCCTAATGCTGAAAATTCTATATATTTTAATTCACTTTTACCATTATTAAAAAATGAATCTTCTAAAGGAGCTATTCCAATATCCCAATTTGCATTTTGAGAAAGCCAATTCATGAAAATCTCAAAATTCATAGAATTTTCAGGAAGTTCTATATTTGAAAACCAATTTTCATCTAAATCTTCGTTGAATCCACCAATGATTTCAAATTCTACTAAAATATCATGTTGTTCTTTCATTTCTTTTTTTAATTTTTTAATTACATCTTTAATAATAGCTAAGTCTTTAGAATGAGTTTTTGTTCCAAAATATCCAATTTTAATAGTATTTGTATTATTTTCTCTAAATTTTTGAATTGGTAATAAATTAGCAATATGATAATTTTTAATTACCTCTACATTCGATTCATTGAATCTTTGAGCTAAATTATCTGTTGCTGTTACAACTACATCTGATGCATTAATAAAATCAGCTATTTCATTTCTACATCTATTTACATATTCAAATGAAGGACTATTTTCTTCAACAGAAAGTAAATCATCATCAGTTTCATAAATAAGTTTTATTCCTTGATTTAATGATTTTTCAAGTAAAATATCTAAAAAAGGCAATATTCTCTCAACTATAATTATATCAAAAACTTTTTTATTTAAAATCTCATTAAAATCCATTAAATGGTAGCTATCCATTCCATAAATAAAAAAATGAAATTTATTAGATTTACTAAGTTCTTTTAATGGTTCATGGATTCTTAGATAAGGACAAGGAGCTAAATTTTCAAATGGATCGTTTAAAAATACTCCAACTTTAATAGTGTTTGTTTTAAATTCATCTTTAGATTCAATATAAGGAATTGTAACTTTTTTATCAGAAATATAATGATTAATACTTAATTCTATTTTAATATCATTTTTAACTCCTGATTCATACTGAATTGAGATATCTTCATTTAAATTTTCTATATATCCATTATCTAAAGGGTTTATAAAACAGCTATTATAAAAGCCATTGTATATAAAATCAAGAAGAGGATCTTCATTAGAATTTTTAAGATAATTTTCTTTGTAAAAATCTAAGTTAAAAATAGAGTTTATATATGTTTTTTTAGTACCAATATCATCATTTTTACTTCCATAATAGATATAATGAAGTAAATAATTTAAATTATTAGTATTATGGCATTTTAAATATTTATCTTTATTAATGAAGGCAGTATTCTTTAAATTATCATAAATATTAATAAATTTAAGGAAATTTTTACCTGATTTAATAAAAATATAAAGATAAGGATGATTTTTAATAACATTATTAAATTTAAAAGCCATAATTTAACCTAATTAATTTTTTATTGACAATAGCTATTAATTATTTCTATTAAATTATAGGGAGATTTAATATAATAGATGTAATAAAAATTTCAATATGAAATATTTGGTTAGTGTAATAATTCCAACCTACAATAGTGAAAATTTCTTAGAAACATCAATAAAATCTGTTATGGATCAAACAATAGGTTTTAAAAATATTGAACTTATTATAATCGATGATTTCTCAACAGATAATACTGAAGAAATTATTAATGATTATTGTTCAAAATATGAGAATATTAAAACATATCCGCTTGTTAAAAAAACAGGAACCCCTGGAGCAGCTAGAAATTTAGCTATTAAAAATTCTAATTCAGATTATTTAATGTTTTTAGACCACGATGATTGTTATACAAAAGATGCTGTTGAAAAATTATATGAATCTATTACTAAAAACTCATCAGATGTATCTATAGGGAAATTTCAAACATTTGGTGATGGAAAAATAGTTTCTGAAGATTGGATTAAAGAAGATGTAACTTTAAATTCAATAGAAGAAAATTTACTCTTTTTTTCTATAAATAACATTTGGAGAATGATATTTCCAAAAAAATTCATTGTAGAAAATAGAATAAGCTTTCCTGAGGGGGTTTTTGCAGAAGATTTAACATTTATGGTTGATTCATTTTTAAATGCATCTAAAATAATTTTTATTAATGATATTGTTTATAATTTTAGATTAAGACAAGGTGAAATTACATCTACAAGCCTTTCTAAAGGAATACATTATTTAAATGGCTTAACTGAAGGTTATGATTATACATTAAAAGTTCTTCAAAAAAATAATAGCTGTAAGTTTTATGATACAATTTTAAATCAACATTTATCAACTTGGCTAAGTGATTTAATTTTAAGTGATACTATCTCATTAAAGGAAAAAAAAGAATTACTTGAAAAATCTAGCTATTTATTTAAAAATATTAAAAATATAAATCCATTTCCTGAAAATGAAGAAAATAAAATTTTAATGGAAAAGATAAAAGATAGTAAACTTGATGAAGTTTATAAATACATCGAATCCTATAAATTTTCTAAAAAGATCAACCAATTAGAAGAAGAATTAAATAATAAACAAATACAAGTAGCTAATCTTCAAACAACTAAAGGTTGGTTTAAATATAAAATTAAAAATATATATCAGAGATTAATTAAAAAAAATTAATCTTCCATTAAATTTTTAAAAAGAGTATTCCATGATTTTGAACGATCAGATAATCTATAATTAGTTGAAATATCTTTTTGAGCATTGCTTACAATTTTCTCTCGTAATTTTTTATCTAAAATTAATTTTTCAATTTTTTCAACCCATTCTTCCTCTGTATTAGCAAAAAATCCATTGATTCCATCAGATATTGCATGTTTATAAATATCTGTATCACTTGAAACTGTTGGAATTCCTAATGCTGTGAATTCTATATATTTTAATTCACTTTTACTTCTATTAAACTCAGATGGTAAAAGAGGAACAATACCTATATCCCAATCAATTTTTGGTTCTAACCATCTATAAAAAGTTTTTAATCCCATAGGATAATATGGTAGCTCAATTCTATTAATCCATGAATCATCCTCAAAATTAGCTCCACCAATAACTTCAAATTCAACATTAATATTTAATTTTTTCATTTCATGTTTTAAAATCAAAATAACATTTTTTATCAATTCTAAATCTGAAAAATGAGTAAATGTTCCAAAATATCCTATTTTAATAGTATTATCACTTGGTTCATTATTAGATTTAATTTTTAATATATCATTAGCAAAATAATTTCTAATGACATTAATATTATTATACTCACTTAATCGCTTAGATAATTCATCAGTACTTACAGTTATTGCATCTACATTATTCATAAGTTTTTTTATAGATTTTATATGTGGATAAATGTAATCAAAAGATGGGTGATCACGACTTATATCTAATAAATCATCATCAGTCTCATATATTATTTTAATACCATGTTTTTTAGCTTTTTTTAATATAATATCAGAATATGGAGAAATTCTTTGAATTATAATAATATCAAATAATTTAACATTTAAGAATTTTTTTTGATTTATAACTGGTAAAACCTCTCTACCATATACAAAAAAGTGGTAATCTTTACTTTTACTAAGTTCTTTTAAAGGTCCATGTAATCTTAAATAAGGACAAGCATTCATATTAACAAAAGTATCTTCTAAGAAGATTCCTACTTTAATTGAATTAGTATCATATGTTTTTTCTGATTCTGAATAAGGAATAGTTATTTTTGGATTAGTAATATAATTATTATTTGAAATTTCATTTAAAATATTTTGCTCAATTGATGCTTCATGTTGATAATTAAAATCAACATTAATATCTTTTACATAACCAGAATCTAAATTGTTAATATGTTTATTTTCAAAGAAACCTTTAGAAAAATAATGAATAATTGGATCTTCATCTCCAATTTCATAAGCATTTAAATAGTAATTAAAATCAAAAATTTCATCAATATATTCTTTTTTTGTATTAATATCATCAGTTTTACTAGAATAATAAATATAATGTAATATAGGATTATAATTTTCTATAGAATGTATTTCTCGATATTTATCTTCTTTAAAAATTCCAGATGCTTTAATTCTTTTATAAATAGTTAAATATTTATTAAAATGAAGTTTAGATTTTGATAATGTATAAAAATATGGATTAGATTTAATTTTAGAACTTACTTTTCTTAAAGGCTTTGTTATTTTAAAAGATTTTGAATGTAAAATAGAATTTATTTCAGCATTATAATAACCAATACGCCCACCTTTATCATGATCATGACTTTTTAAACCTTTAACATCATTAACAAGTAAATATAATTCTTCTTTAGATAATTCTATTGAATCTTGAGATTTAACATTAGCTACTTCTTCACCAATTTTAGCTCTTAAATTATCACTTGTAACTGGAGAACCTAAAACTACTTTATGGTGGTATTTTCCTTCTTTTGCCCAATATTCATTGTTCCAATAATAAATTTTACTAACAGAAGGATGTATATTGTTTTTCCATGCAACATAGCTGAAACTTAATTGATCTTGATTTGAAAACTCTATAATTTCATTCCACCAATCTTCCATTAATTTGATAATTTTGGAGTCATTATGTTCTCTAAAAATAGCTCCTAAAACAGGTAATCCATAGTTTTCAGGAAATCCTTCATTTTCATATTTATCCATTTGTTCTTCCATTACTCGACGAGGATATCTTGGAATAATTTTAGATGCTTTTAATTCTTTATATGCACAATTTCTTTCTGTATGAATTACACAAAGAATATTTGAATCATCTTTTAAGTATTTATAAATATATTCTCTAATACTTCCTTTTATTTTAAAGGTTCCATCAAGCCAAAAACTGTATTTATATTCTGATAAATATTTATGAGGAAGAACTTTGTATTGTTTAGCTTTACGATTATTATCAAGTGTTGATTCTTCCATTAAACGAATTTCCCAAAAATCAGAACTTATATTTGGATTATCAGTATAGCAAATATAATCACAATTTTCATCTATAAATTCAGGTTTTTTTAATGTATCATAATCTCCTGTAAATGCAGTGTATATAACAATTTTATTTTTTTTAATATCATCAATAAGTTTATCATTAGGTTCATTAGACTGATTAAATAAATCACATTTAATATTTTTATCTGCTACTTTTTTATAAGTCTTATAAATCTCATCATACATAATTTAACCTAAATAAACCTTTTTAATAATTTCTATAAGTTTTTCTGTAGAATTTTTTATAAATTCATCTTTATCTATTTTGAAAACATTTTCTAAATTATTATTTTTAATCTTCTCAAAAACCTCTTCATTACATGTTAAAATAATATCATAATCATTAATATTATCGAAATTATCTTCATAGCTATCTAAAATTAAAATTTTTATTAAATTTAACCTAGATACTGATTTTTTAGTATTATAATTTAGAGTAAATGATAATAAAATATCTACTTCATTACCTAAGAAGTAATCATCCATATCACAAATTAAATTAAAGTCATAGTTATTAGAATTTAAATCCTTAATTAAACTTGTTAATAAGTTATTTATATTATTTTCTGATATTATTGAGAAATTTAGTTTTTCTTCTGTTAAAAAATTCTTATGATTAATTTTATCATTTAAAATGTCTTTAAATAAAATATCTCCCCATTTGTCTTTAAATAAGGATATATTTTTGAAATTTATCTCATGAACTCTCTCATCATTAATTCTAGTTGCTGATTCATGATGAAATAATAAAGCAGAAGGGCAATAAAAGGTTTTATAATTATTTGTATATAATTTAAAAGCAAAATCAATATCTTCATATCCATAAAAATAACCTTCATCTAACCCACCTAAGTCTAGATAAAGTTTTTTAGGTACAAGTAGAGTGGCTGCAGTATTTGATATAGATTCTTTAAGTTCATTAACTTTATGTGAGAATATCATGGTTAAAAACATATTCTCATGATAAGGACCATAAATATAAGGAGTCATCTCTTCTCTAAATTTAACTCCTGCATGTTGAATTGAAAAAGAAGTTTCTTGATTTTCCATATTAAATGTATATGGAAATACAAGCTTAGCTCCAACTGCTCCAACATTTTCATTATTAAGCATTACGCCCATTAATTCATTTAGCCATCCAAAAGTAGGCTCGATATCATTATTTAAAAGTAATAAATATTCCCCATTAGCTATTTTAGCTGCATCATTATTACCTTGAGAAAAAGACACATTAATATCATTTTTAATAATTTCAATAGGTAAATCTTTAGAAAATTCTTCTAAAACATTTAAAGAATCATCTGTTGATGCATTATCAACAACAATAATCTCATAGTTATTATAGTTTGTTTTTGATGCAAAATCTGTAAATAATCTTTTTAAGTGTTTTGAACCATTTCTATTTAAAACAATAATAGAAACTAATGGTTCATCTTCAAAAGTGCAATTATTTAAAAATAAAGAATTAACATTAATTAATCTTTCTTTAGCTATTTCAGCTGGGCTTTTAAGAAAAATATGTCCTTGTTCTCCTTCTAAAATATAATGTACTAAAGGATTTATATTAATATCTGGATGTTTCTGTTCATAGCTATATAAATCAAAATGAGGACTAGGATATTTCTTCTCATCATAACCAAAAAATAAAAAATGTTCTAATGGATCAATGTCTGATTCTGCAATATGAGGATAATTAGATAAATAAAATTCTTTATCAAAAAGACCTAATTCCATAATTTTATCATATGAATCATAATATTTTTTAGCTAAATTAAAATCAAATTTAGACCTTTTTAGAAATTTTAAAAAAGAAATATCTCCCATAATCTTACCTTTTAATTAATCCTAAAAAACTATTTTTAGATTTACTTGATTTTTCTCTAAGAATATTGTTTTCCTGATTAAGTTTATTAATTATATTATCTTTTTCATTAAATAAATTATTTAAATCTAACTTATTTAAAATATTTAATTCAAATTCAAAAGTAATATTAGAAATGTTTTTATCATCACCTATATCTAAAATATAACAAGGATCAAGTGTTGTAAAAACTTGTGTTTCATCATTTAAGCTATTTAAAGAGTTAGAATCTTGAATATTGATATTATTTTTATTTGATTCAATATTAACTATTTTACATTTTATAAAGACCTGTTCAATAGGATCAAAACGTAAATTAACAATGTTTTCAAAATTACTTAAATCAAAACTAATTTTATTATGTCTTTTAAGTTCATATTTAATAGCTATTTTATCATTCTCATTAAATCCTTTGCCATTATCAATATAAAGATTAGCTATTGAATTTACATAAGCTAAATTATCAAAATACTTAAATTTAGCTAAAAACGTTTCATTATCATATTTATTTAAGTTTAAAAGTTCTTCATCATATAAATAATCAGGTTTAAAAGATTTAAAGGTTTTAAAATCTTCAATAGAAAATTCATCTATAAACCTTCTAATCTTATCTAAAACTTCTTTTTCTTCTCCAATATACCAATCATAATGGAAAATCCAAAAGAGAATATCATTAGTATACTTTAAAGCTAATATATTAAGATATTTAGAATAATCAAAGTGTTCTTTTTTCAATTTAAAAATATTAAAAACAATATTACATAAATCTAGGCAGTTTTTAAGAGATATTGAAGTAGAAATTGATGAATCATCCCCACTACGCCTATAATAATATTTAACCTCAGAGTTTAGATATATTTTATTAGAATTTAAAATTGTATTTAATATAGCTATATTATCTTCGTAATATCCTGATGGGAAGTCTAAAAACTTAGCTAATTTTTTTGTAAAAATTTTATTCCAAGCAGAAACTAAAAAAATTAATTGAGGAAATTCTTTTAAGTTATTAATGATTTTATCTTCTTTAATATTAAGTTGATGTAAATCTAAAGGAATATTTTTTGAATCATTTGAGAAAAATTGTGAATTATAAACTAAAAGATCACAATCATTATCTTTTATTTTTTTAAGTGAATTTTCATAAGTATCATCAGATATATAATCATCACTATCTAAAAAGTTAATAAAATCTGAGCTTACTTCTTTTAGGCCAACATTACGAGCATTACCAAGTCCTTGATTTTCTTCTAATTCAATTATTTTAAATGAATCATATTTATCTGCATATTCATAAACTATTTCCATACTATTGTCTGTTGTACAGTCATTAACAATAATAACTTCAATATTCTCAATTCCTAATGTTTGATTAACAACTGAATCTAAACATTGTCTAAGATATTTTTCTGTATTATATACTGGAATAATAACGCTGATTAAATATGACATAAATTAAATTCCTTATTTTTTAAAAATATTTTTTATTTTATTTGGAAAATCTGCATTTTTAGATTGTAATTGATTTAAATCATTTAATAATCTTTCATTTTCAGATTTTGTATCATTATATAAATTTTCATAATGATAAGATAAAAATTCATAATATAACATTTTATATCTAAGTTCAAATTCTACTCCGTTATTCGATTTAGAAATAGCTTCATAAAAAACCCTATCATCAAAATGCCATTTTTTTAAGCATTCTTTATCAACTTGATTTAAATCAAATTTTTCATAATATTCACTTATTAATTTAAAATAATCATTCCTATATTGTTCATTTAATCTAATATAGACAAATTTAATATTTACAATTAAATACATTAAAATGTCTTGTTTTAACTCTTTAAAAAGATCTTTTTCTTTCATTACATTTAAAAAAATAGTCAATATTTTAAAAATATCATAAGAACCTTCATCACCAGTTGTAGAAATTGATTTATCTCTTATTCTGTAAAAATAAAAAGATTTTCTACATATTGAAACTTTCTTTGCATTTAAAAAAGTTGGAAAGAAAAAAGCTATATCTTCATAATTAAGGCCTTCTTCAAAATGAGCATTAATATCATTTAAATAAGAAGTTTTATATAATTTATTTACAGGAGAATGAGCTATTTTAAATAATACATCTTTAACATCAATATATGTAAAAATTTCTTCGTTGAATTTAGAATCAATTACTTCTAAAGAATTATATTGTGTTTGATAAACTTCTGATGTATCTTCATCATAAAATTTAAAAGGAAACATTAAAATATCTAAATCTTTTAATTTAGAGAATCTAAATAATAATTCAAATGCATCAGTTTCTACCCAATCATCAGAATCAATAAAGGATGTATATTCTCCAGTTATATGTTTCATTCCAGCATTACGTGCTGAACTTAATCCACCATTTTCTTTGGTGATAATTTTTATCCTATTATCTTTTAATGCATATTCTTCAAGAATAGCTAAAGAATTATCTGTAGATCCATCATTAACACAAATGATTTCTATATCTTTTAATGTTTGATTAATTAAACTATCTAAGGATTTTCTTAAATACTTTTCAACATTATAAACAGGTACAACTACTGATACTTTAACATTTGAAGAAATAAAATCACCTATAAATCATACATTTTATTATAATATTCCATGTATTCTCCAGATTTTACATTATCCATCCATTTTTGATTATCTAAATACCATTGAATTGTTTCTTTAATACCTGTTTCAAAAGTATATTTAGGTTTCCACCCTAATTCATTTTGTATTTTTGATGAATCAATTGCATAACGCTTGTCATGACCTAATCTATCTTTAACAAATTTAATCAAAGATTCATCTTTATTTAAAGAACTTAAAATAAGTTTTACAATTTCAATGTTTTCTTTTTCATTATTACCACCAATATTGTAAATCTCTCCTAATTCACCTTTACGCAAAACTAAATCTATGGCAGTACAATGATCATAAACATGTAACCAATCTCTAACATTTTTTCCATCACCATAAACAGGTAATTGTTTATTATCTAATGCATTTGAAATCATTAAAGGTATTAGTTTTTCGGGAAATTGATAAGGCCCATAATTATTAGAACAACGTGTAATATTTATTGGCAAGTCAAATGTTTCATGATATGCTCTAACCATTAAATCTGCTCCAGCTTTAGAAGAAGAATAAGGACTATTTGGTTGTATTGGAGTTTCTTCTGTAAAATATCCTGTCTCACCAAGTGTTCCATATACCTCATCAGTTGAAACTTGTAAAAATTTTTGAATCTTATGTTCTTTAGCAGCGTCAAGTAAAACTTGAGTACCTAATATATTAGACTTTATAAAGATTTCAGGATCTTCAATACTTCTATCAACATGGCTTTCAGCTGCAAAATTTATAACAAAATCAACATTAGATACTAATTCATTAACTAATTTTTTATCTTGAATATCACCTTTAACAAAAGAATAATTATCTTTATCTTTAATATCTTCTAAGTTCTCAAGATTTCCACAATAAGTTAAAGCATCTAAATTTATAAATTCATCTTCTGGATATTTATCTATCATATATTTTAAAAAATTACTACCAATAAACCCTGCTCCACCTGTAACTAATATTTTTGACATAAAATCCCCTAATAGCTTATATTTGTATCTTTAAGTGTTTTCCATAATTTATCTTTATCAGATAAACTAACTTCTTCAATCTCATTTAATGGCCATTCAATATTAATATCTGGGTCGTTCCAAATAATTCCACCTTCATCTTCAGGATGATAAAATTCTGTACATTTATAAACAAATTCAGCTTCATCAGATAAAACTAAAAATCCATGTGCAAATCCTTTAGGAATAAAAAGCTGTTTTTTATTTTCATCAGATAAAATAGCTCCAACCCATTTTCCATAAGTTTTTGAACCTTCTCGAAGATCTACTCCCACATCAAAAACTTCTCCTTTTATGACTCTAACAAGTTTTCCTTGAGGATAATTAACTTGAAAATGAAGACCTCTTAAAACTCCTTTTGAGGATTTTGATTGATTATCTTGAACAAAAGTTAAATCATAACCTTCATTTTTAAAATCATTTTCATTAAATGTTTCCATAAAATAGCCTCTGTTATCTCCAAAGACTGCTGGTTCTACAATAAAAACTCCATCAATTTCAGTATCAATAAAATTAAATTTTCCCATAATATCACCTAATACTTGAAGCTAAATTAAATAAATATTGCCCATAATCTGTTTTTTTAAGAGCTTCTGCTTCTTCAAGTAATTTTTCTTTATTAATATATCCTTTATTATAAGCTATTTCTTCTAAACATGCAATATAAAGACTTTGACGTTTTTGAACTGTTTCTATAAAATTTGCAGCTTCAAGTAATCCTTGATGAGTTCCTGTATCTAACCAAGCCATTCCTCTTCCAAGTAATTCCACTTTAAGTTTACCTCGTTTAAGGTATTCTTCATTAACAGAAGTTATTTCTACTTCTCCTCTTGGAGATGGTTTAACATTTTTTGCAATTTCAATTACATCATTATCATAAAAGTAAAGACCTGGAACAATATAATTTGATTTTGGCTTTTCTGGTTTTTCTTCAATAGATATAACATTTCCATTATCATCAAATTCTACAACACCAAAAGCTTCAGGATTATTTGTATAATAACCAAAAATAATAGCTCCTTCTTCTAATTTAGTAGATTTTTCAAGTATTTCTGTGAACCTATGGCCATGGAAAATATTATCTCCTAAAATAAGAGCTACATTATCATCTCCAATAAAATCCTCACCTACAATAAAAGCTTCAGCAAGACCATTTGGTTTTTCCTGAACTGCATATGAAAAAGAAATTCCAAAATCACTACCATCGCCTAATAAATCTTTATATAATGGTAAATCTTTTGGAGTGGATATAATTAGTATTTCTTTTATTCCTGCAAGCATTAGAACAGATATTGGATAATAAATCATTGGTTTATCATACAATGGTAATAATTGTTTTGATACTGCTTTTGTTATTGGATATAATCTAGTTCCAGAACCACCAGCTAATACAATCCCTTTCATAATAATTCCTCATATAATTAATTATTAAAATTTTTATTTAACTAAACTTAAATATTCTTCAATAGCTTCTTTATAAGACCTTAAAGGTTCAAACCCATTTTCCTTCCAGAGATTATTTGCTAAAACTGAGTATTTAGGTCTTGGTGCAGGTCTTGGAAACTCTTCTGTTGTAACTGCTTTAACTTTTGTATCAATATTTGAAAGTTTAAAAATTAATTTTGTAAAATCATACCAAGAACAATATTCTGAATTAGTTAAGTGATAAAGTCCATAAAAATCAGTTTTTATAAGTTTAGAAATAGCTGTAGCTAAATCAAGTGTAAAAGTAGGGCTTCCAACTTGATCATCTACAACAGATATTTCATCATGATTTTGTGATAATTCTAACATTGTTTTTGGAAAACAATTCCCATGAACTCCATATAACCATGCAGTTCTAAGAATGAAAAACTTATCTAAAATTTCTTGAATAGCTACTTCAGCTTCTAATTTAGTCTCACCATAAACACTAATTGGATTAGGTACATCAGTTTCTTTCCAAGGTTTATCATTGTCCCCATTAAAAACATAATCTGTACTTATATGAACTAAAGGAATATCAAATTCTTTACAAGCTAATGCTAAAATTTTAGGTCCCTCACTATTAATTTTAAATGCTAAATCTTTATTTTCTTCACATCCATCCACATCAGTATAAGCTGCAGAATTAATAATAATGTCTGGTTTATGGTCATCTACAAAATCAAATGTTGCTTTTTTATCTGTGATATCTAATACATCAACATCTGTAGCTATTATTTCTTCATCTTTAAGAACTTCTTGTAAGTCTGTACCTAACATTCCATCTGCGCCTGTAATTAAAATTTTCATATTAACACCCTATTTGATATAATTCAAAATTATTTTCTTCAATAAACTTTCTATTATAAATATTTCTTCCATCAAAGATAATATTATTGCTTAAATTTTTAGATAATTCTTCAAAATCTAAAAGTCTAAATTCTTTCCATTCTGTAAGCAATATTAAAGCATCTGCATCTTTAATAGCTTCATTCTTATTTTTAAAATAACTTATATTATTATTTTCACCAAAAACATTTTTAAATGATCTTATAGCTTTTGGATCATATGCCTTGATTTTTGCACCAGAATCAATGAGATTTTTAATTAAATCTATAGAAAAAGCATCTCTTACATCATCTGTTTCTGCTTTAAAAGATAATCCCCAAATTGCAAATGTATATTTACTTAAATCTTTACCAAATCTATTGAAAATCTTGTTAATTAGTATATTTTTTTGATTTTCATTAACTTCTTCGACACTATTTAGTAAAATTGGAGAATAATCATTTTCTTTTGCAACACTAATTAATGAGCGAATATCTTTTGGAAAACAGCTTCCTCCATATCCACAACCAGCATATAAATAGTCATATCCAATTCTTTTATCACTACCAACACCTATTCTAACATTTTTAATATTAGCACCAGTTTTCTCACATATATTAGCTATTTCATTCATAAAAGAAATTCTAGTTGCAAGCATTGCATTAGAAGCATATTTTGTCATTTCTGCACTTTTTACATCCATAAAAATTAGCCTATCATGATTCATCACAATAGTATTATAAAGTTCTCTAAGAGTTTCTTGAGTTTTATTAGATCCTCCACCAATAATAATCCTATCTGGACGCATAAAATCATTTACAGCATTACCTTCTTTTAAAAATTCTGGATTGAAAATGATATCAAAGTTTATTTCAATATTTCTTTTATTAATTTCATTGGAAATAATGGATTTAATTTTATCAGATGTTCCAATAGGTACAGTAGATTTTACAACAATAATCATTTCTTTTGAAATATTTTTCCCTATATTTGATGCAACATCATAAACATAGCTTAAATTAGCACTTCCATCATCATTCATTGGTGTTCCAACAGCTATAAAACAAATATCAGAACTATCTAAAGCATTTTTTAAATCATTTGTAAAAAATAGATTTTCTTTATTTTGATTATCTTCAACCATTTCTTTTAAATTAGGTTCATAAATTGAAATAATATTATTATTTAAATCGTTGATTTTTTCTATATCATTATCAACACAATATACCTTATTTCCCATTTCAGACAAGCATGTACCTGTTACTAAACCTACATAACCTGTTCCGATAATACTTATTTTCAAAATTAACACCTAGAATAAGAAAAATCATTTTTAAATATTATTAATTATTTATATTATCTCAAATATATATAATTATAATTAAAATTTTAAGAAGATTTTTATGAAAATTTGTATTATTGGGCAAGGATATATAGGGCTTCCAACTGCAGCTCTTTTTACAATGCATAATTGTGAAGTTACTGGAGTTGATGTTAATGAAGAAATTATAAATAAGCTTAAAGAAGGAATAGTTCATATTGAAGAACCAAAAATAGCTGATATAATTAAAAAAGCACTTAAAAAGAACTTATATCATCCATCTTTAAAACCTGAGAAGGCTGATGTTTTTATAATAACTGTTCCAACACCATATATACCTGAAACATATAGTTGTGATTTAAATTATGTGATTAGTGCTTGTGAATCTATTTTACCATATTTAAAAAAGGGAAATACAATTATAATAGAATCTACAATAGCTCCTATGTCAACTGATGATGAGATAAAACCTATTTTTGAAAAAGAAGGTTATGTAATAGGTGAAGATTTATATCTTGCACATTGTCCTGAAAGAGTTTTGCCTGGTAAGATCATTGAAGAATTAGTTCATAATGATAGGATTGTTGGAGGAATTACTCCCAAATGTTCTAAAAAAGCTAAAGAAGTTTATAAAAAATTTGTTGAAGGAGAAATAATAGAAACTGAAGCAAAAACAGCAGAATTATCTAAATGTATGGAAAATACATATAGAGATGTTAATATAGCACTTGCTAATGAACTTACAAAAATATGTGCAAAAATTGGAGTTAATGCATTAGATGTTATAAAACTAGCTAATAAACATCCTAGAGTAAATATACACTCACCAGGCCCTGGTGTTGGAGGCCATTGTTTAGCGATTGATCCATATTTTATTTATGCTAAAGCTCCAAATGAAGCTAAAATGATTAAATTAGCTAGAGATATTAATAACAGTATGCCAAAATTTGTAGTTGATAAGACTATGGAGATTGTACCTGATAAAAAGTCAAAAATAGCTGTCTTAGGAGTTGCATATAAAGGAAATACTGGAGATGCAAGAGAATCTCCTGCACTTGATATAATATCCTTACTTGAAAAAGAAGGATATAATATAGCTATTCATGATCCACACATAGAAAATAATGATTATTTTAGCCTAAAAGATGCTTGTCATGATGCATCACTTATTTTAATACTTGCAGATCATAATGAATTTAAAAATTTAGATTATAATTTAATAAAAAATAATATGAAAAATGCTATAATCTTTGATACAAAAAATATAATTAATTATGTTCCTGAAGATGTTAAATTAATTAATTATGGTAACTTAAGTGATTTAAACTAAAACCAAGCTACGAATTTATATTTTCGAGTAAAAATAGCTAGTTGTTTTTTAGTTCCTTCAAATTCAACTTTATTATAATTTATTTTCTTTTTATCTAATGCTTTAAAGAGTTCATTAACAGTATTTTTCTCACCAAGTCTTTCATAATCATCAACAATTATGATAAACTCTTCACTTAGATTATCTAATAAGTTTAATATATTAGATCGAGGATATGATTGGTCATAACCATAAGGCCCATCAATTATTATTAAATCAAATTTATCATTTGAGATTTTATTTGAAAAATCTTTATATTTTAAACTTTTAGTAGAATTAAAGTTATATTCATCTGTATCTATTTGAATTAACTCTAAATTATCTGATGTATCTAAATTTTTTGAAAATAAATTAATCCATTCTTTATCACTTTCGATAATTTTAACTTTTAAATTAAAAAAATTAGCATATTGACTTGTAAGCTTACTAGTTTGGCCTAAACCAAGTTCTAAAATATTTTTAGGATTAGCTTCATCTAAAACCCTATATAAAACATATAAAAATGAATAAGAAGCAGAACTTTTATTTAAAGAAAAATTTTGTTTAGTTAACCATTTTGAACCTTTTATAGTATCATTAAACCTATGAGCATATAAAATTTCTTGGTTATATAAATTATTTTTATAAATTAATTTTTTTAATTCATCTATTTTATCATTAGAGTCTTGATTATTCTTATTTTCATCATGAAAATTTTTATAATGTTGATAGCTATCACTTTTTTTTAGAACTTTTTCTTTTAAAAAATCAAAACTCATAAAATCACTTTAAAAATCAATGAATTTATCAGCATCTACTGGTTTACCATTCCATGCTTTAAGATTTGTCCACTCACTATATGGTTTTGACCAAAATGGATCATCAATAGGTAAACCTAAAGGTAGGAAAATTGTAGAGCATAAATAAAGACTTCCAGTATTTATATAATCCTCAGAAATATCTAATTGCTTTCCATTAAAACCAACAGATAACCATCCCTTCTTATCAAAATTTTGATCATCTTCAAATTGTTTTTTAATAATAAGTGTAAATGCTGATCTTATTTGAGCAGGATCGATGTTTTTAGGTAGTATTTTCATAAGTGAAGATTGTGCAAGTGAGTGGAAAACTCCTGTACGATAAGAAATAGATCTGCCAATAACAGGGTATGTGCCTTCTGGAGATATTAATCTTTCAAGTTCTGCAGAATACCTACTTGCTCTTTTAAGTTCTAGTTCTAAGAAATCCTCTTCATCAAAACCATATTTTCTCATAACTTTTAATATATCAATTAGCATTGGATGAATAACTAAGCTATTATAGTAATCAAATCTAAAATTTACACCATCAGAATAAAGGCCATCACCTTTATACCATTCATTTTTAAATTTATTAACTCCATATATTAATCTATTAAAATCACATTCACCAGTAAATTCTAATAGAGCTGCTTCTATTATTGAAGTAAATAATAACCAGTTATTTTCATAAGGAGGTGTTTTTCTTGTTCCTTTAAGTTCTTTAATAATTTTTGATTGAGTTTCTAATGAAAGGTTAAACCATATTTGATTTTTCGCTCGAAGTAATCCTTGAGCTAGAAATGCTGCTTCAACTAATGATTGTTTGATTTCATGAAAAAGAACATAATCTTCTTTATCAGAAGAAACTAAATTGTTTAAACCTTTTAATGTTAAATCCCTATAATTTTCTCTTATTTTTCCTTCTGATGTTTCATCAGGCCCTAATTCTAACCATGGAGCTATTCCACAAAATAATCTTGCAAATGCTTCAAATGATGGAGATCTGATTCTTTGTGAACTTATACATTCATCAGGTATATTTTTTTTAAGAGAATCATTTTTTAAATTGGATAATACTGGAATAGCTATTTTTTGTAGTGTTTTCACCCAAAAAATTCTATCTTCTTGTGGATAGTGTTGTGTTTCAATAGGTTTATCCTCTTTTTTAAATCTTCCAAATATAGATTTACTCATACTAGTAAATTTTATTAAACTAATATATAAAGTTTAGAACAGCTAATTATTAAATTAATTTTAAATGATTTAAATATAGAAAAAAAGTATTAAATTATCTTAAATTTAAATAAAAATAAATAATGAATTAGTTTTTAAAGATAAATTATATGAAATAGATTTAAATGCTTCTATAAGTATAGAGCATTATAAAATTTCATATTAAAAAAATTAAAATTTCTCAGAAAGATGTAGCATATGAGAAATAAATTGAGTTTTTGCAAGACCTTCTACAAATTCACTTATCTCAGCAGCTTCTTTTAAAGAATCAGCTACAGATATAAGGCCATGATCTTTTAAAACCAAAACAAAGTCATCTTCAATAGCTTCACTAGCCTTATCAGCTAGTTTTTTAGTTCCTGGTGCTTCATATTCTAATTCTCTGTAATATGGTGAAGACATTTTTCCAAATCTATCATGTCTTTTAATTTTTTTATCTGTAAAAGCAAATCCAGTTACATAAGGAGAGTGTGTATGAACAATTCCATTTACATCATCTCTTTTTTTATAAATAGATAAATGCAAGTGAACTTCTGATGAAGGAATACCTTTTGTTAAACAATTTCCATCACTATCTACAAGTATAACATCTTTTTCTTCTAAACTATCTAAAGAAGCTAAAGTTGGAGTAATAGCTATTATATCACCATCTTCCCCTTTAAATCTTGAACTAATATTTCCAGATTTTCCTGAGACTAAATTTTTTTGATATAAATATTTAGATATATCTACTATTTCTTTGGCTTGATTTTTCATACTATCACAAGAAAGCTTTAAAACATAAAAGTAGTTATAATATTTGATTTTTAAGATATTTAATAATTTTGATTTAAATATTTTTAAATAAATTTAAGAAGTTTGTATTTTCCTCTATCTAGTACAGGAACTTCAGCAGGAGTAGGTATAATATTATAAATCTTCTGGAACTCTGTTTGAGTCTGGAAAGTACCTGAATTAATTAAGTGAATTCCATTATATTTTCTATATGTATTAATGTGAACATGGCCTGTATGGAAAACATCTGGAACTTGATCAATAACTAGATAATCTTCAAGTTCTGATGCAAGTGGAGTTCGCTCTCCATAAATTGGGGCTAAATGTCGTTTTTTAAGAAGTTCTTCCATAATTATATCATTTCTCTCGTGAGATAACTCTTTAACACTCATTGCCATATCATCAAAGCTACGGCCATGATATACTAAAACATTTATACCATCTAAACTTACAACTCCAGGATTACTAATAAATTCTACATTATCTAATTCATATAATGATTTTGCATATTTTTCAGGAACTGCAGGTTGAGGTTCAGCTACTCTTGATGCATCGTGGTTTCCAGGTGCAATAATTATCTTAATATCACTTCTAATATTACCTAATAATCTAGCTGCTTCATCATATTGCGCTGTAATATCTTTAATACCTAGTTCTTTATCTTGATTTGGATAAATACCTATTCCATCAACAATATCTCCACCAATTACAAGATATTTAACTTTACTAGCTACTTCTAATTGTTTTTCTGTGCCTACTTCACAATTAATCCAATCAACAAACTTCAAAAAAGCATCTTCTAAGAAAGTTAAACTTCCAATATGTATATCAGATAAAAATACAATTCCAAAATCCATTTCCTTTGATTTGACCCTTTGAATATCAGGACTAATAATATTTTTAGCTATAGCTAGATCTCCATTTCTATCAGCTACTACTCCAACAACTTCATCTTTAACTAAATTTCCAGCTCTTTTAAATAATTCTTCATCTTTATTACTGACAAGAACTGCAATTTCTCCTGTTTCATCTTCAAACTGGATTAATTTATGGCCATTTTTAGTGCTTCTAATATCTTTAACCATTAAAATTAAGCTAAAACTTGTTTGATTATCTTCAAGTTCTGATATTTTCTGGCAAGTTTTAAGTTCTGGCCTTTTAATAAGCATTTTGTGGATTTTTTCATATCTATTTTTAAAATATGTAATTAAATTATCAATTTCTCCACTTGTATATGATTTATTACTTGTATCTTGAATTATTTCAAAATCATATTCCACATCTGTTTTCTCAAGATTTCTTTTAAATTTATTTTTAGAACTTAAATCAACTTCTTCTGCTTCAGTATTTGCATTACGTTCTAATTTTTCATCTAAGAACTTTTCATCATCTGTTTTAGTGTTTTTATCTTCTTTAGAGCTTTCACTTAAAGGAGTATCCATTATACTTCTTTGAGCTTTTTCTTTATCAATATTTTTAATATCTGTATCATTAGTTTTAATTTCCTTTTCAGTAGTGTTATCTGTTTTTAAATTCATAGATTTTATTAAATCATCTACAATTTCACTACGAACTGATATTAAATCATGTTTATCAAATTTATCACTTTTTAATTTAACAATTAAATTAGATGAGAAGTTTAAAGGATCATCTAAACTAATAATCTTATTATAAGCATCAGGCGATAAATTTATTCCTTTTTTAGTAAATTTTAAAAGTATTTTCTCTGTCATTATATCTTAAAAATTTATTTTACAATCAAATAAAAATTTATTTTTTATCTCTAATAAATCATTTTGTTATATTATAATTCATAAAAAAATTTTTATTAAAAATCATTTTTTTATAAATTCACATAAAGCTTTATTATATATAATAAACAGAACTTTCACTAATAACAACTAATAAGTGATTACATGTCAAAGGCACTAAACATCATAATAATAATTTTATTATTTATAGGATTTTTTGAAATTGGAATATTTAGTTCATATACTATTGTAACTTCAGAAATTCCTGATTTAAATGATTTAATTGATTTTCAAGTAAATACAGTAAAAGATTTTTTAAACCCAGAAAATATTAATGAGGTTTTAATTAAAGATCCAAATAAAATCAATATATCTAATAAAAAAGAAGTTGCCTTATCATTAGAAAGTCTGTCGCAAGTTGATGGGATAAATGTTGAATCAATTAACATTACAACATACAATGATACTAGTGAAGAGAAAATTGGTGTTAAAATAGAAGCTTTAGGTTATTCTGCACCAAATTCAACTTCAGGTCAAATTATTATAAGTCAAAATCCAGAATACAAAGTTATAGCTACTGGAGAAGCAAAATATAAAGAAGGCGGATATAAAGTTGATGCAAAAACAATAGCTATTGAATCAATTTTAAAATTATATTAGTGATGCTCATGATAAATGTAATTGGAATTGGTCAAAACATAAACACAATGACTTTAGAAGCTTATGAAGCTATAAAAAATTCTGATATTATCATTGGCTATAACAAATACACTAATGAAATCTCCAAACTAATTGAAGGTAAAGAAATTATTCAAAAAGGAATGGGAGATGAAATTTCAAGAGTTGAAATGGCTATTTCCAAAAGCATTGAAGGAAATAAAGTTGCTTTAATCAGCTCAGGAGATCCTGGAGTATTTGGAATGAGCAATGTATTATTTCAAATTCTCGATAAATATAATGAAGAAATTGAGATAAAAGTATATCCTGGAGTTTCAGCTGTTAATTATGCGTCTAGTCTACTTGGTGCACCATTAAATGATTTTGCTGTAATTAGTTTAAGTAATGTACTTACACCTTTATCTGAAATTGAAAAAAAGATAGAATATTCTCTTAAAGCTAATTTAGTATTAGCTATTTATAATCCAATTAGTAAAACTAGAAAAAAACCTTTTAGACAATTTAAAAAGTTAGTATTAGATATTAAAGGTGAAGATACATTAGTTGGAATTGTAAATAGTGAAGAATATCCATCAAAAGTATCTATTGTTAGAATTAAAGATTTACTAGAAGATGAAATTAATATGTCTACAACTTTAATTGTTGGAAATGACTTAACTTATGAAATTGATGGGCATTTAATTACACCAAGAGGTTATGTAATAAGATCTCCACAACACCCACTATCAATTGACTTTTATGAGAAATTTTTAGAAGGAAAAAGTCCTTGTGGACCTGATAGAGAATGTGAATTTTATCCATGTCACTATGATGGCCAATGCTGTGATTTTTGTTATTGTCCTTTTTATCCCTGTGGAGATAGTTCTACAGGTGGTAGATGGATTAAAGGTAAAAATGTATGGAATTGTAAAGATTGTCTTTGGATTCATGATGAAGATACAATTAAATGTGTAAAAGAACCATTGGAAGAAATCATTGAAAGTCCAGAAGACTTAGAAAAAAAGAAAAAAACTTTACTCAAACTTAGAAGAGCTTGTTTATTAAATAATGATCCAAATAATCTTTAGAGGGGATTCAATTGTCAAGTATTAAAAATATTTTAATTGAAATGAAGAATATGTCGGAATTGATGGTCGATCTAGCATATTCTGCTGTTCTGTTTAATAGTAAGGACGCTGCAGAAGAAGTATTAAAACTAGAAGATAAAGTCAATTCAAAAAACTATGAAATAAAAACACAATCTCTTGTTGCTGCAAGATCTGTTGAGGATGCAGAAAAATTAACAGCACTTCTTGAGATTGCTGAAGCTGCTGAAAGTATTGCAAATGCTGCAAAAGATTTAGCTGATATAGTAATAACTGGGTTTAAACCACATCCAGTATTTAAAATGGTGATGGAAGAATCTGAGAAGATGATACTTCGTGTTGAAGTTGAATTAAGTTCTGAACTTTGTGGTAAGTCATTAGGAGAATTATTACTTGTAAATCGTACAGGTATGATGATTATATCCATTAGACGTGGAGATTCCTGGATTTTCGGGCCAAATAGAGATACTGTAATTTATGAAGGAGATGTCTTAATAGCTAAAGGTTCTGAAACTGGTTCTGAAGTACTTAAAAAGCTTGCTTCTGGTGAAATTTCTTTGGAAGATATTCCTGATGTTTTAGTTGATGATGATAGTTAATTTTTATAATTATTTTTAGGTGATAATATGATGAGAGGTGATGTGTGTGAAGATAGTAAAAAACTTACTGAAGATGATTCGCCATATCGTGTACCTTATCTTATCACTAATTGTAGATGGCTCAATGTTTATATTTAAGGAAATAAATTCCTTATTTAAAAATTTAGAAAAAAAAAGAAAGAAATTTTCAAAAAAATTTAATAATTTTACTAGTAATAATAAATCAATAGTTAAACAAGGATTACTAGCTTTAATAATTTGTGCTATTGGAGATTTAATAGCTGGAATTATTTTAGGAAATATGACTTTCTTCCTTGAAACATTCCCAGGATTACTTGTTATTATACCTGGAGCTATAGGTATGAGAGGTAATATTTTTGGATCTTTTTCATCAAGATTAAATACAAACCTCCATATTGGTACCTTATCTCCAGAACTTAAAAAATCTGATATTTTAATTCAAAATATTGTATCTGCTATAATCTTAGTTTTACTTTTATCAATAATTTTACCAATAATAGCTAAAATAATCTGTATTATTTTTAGTTTTGAAAGTATGAGTACTGTAGATTTTATTTTAATTAGTGCATTTTCTGGTATTATTTCTTGTTTTATAATGTTGCCTATTTCAATGTTTTTCTCTTTAAAAAGCTATGAACATGGATGGGATCCTGATAATATTACAACACCCCTTGTTACAGCTTCAGGAGATTTATTTACATTACCATCAATTATATTAAGTATTTTTTTAGTAATTTTCATTAATAATGACTTTTTAAAGATAATTATATTAGCTATATTAGTTTTTATTACACTTGCAAGTTTTATATATATTATTATATTAAATGGTGAAGCTAAAAAGATTATTTTACAATCAACTCCTGTTTTAATATTTAGTTCATTTCTTGGAATCTTTTCAGGTGGTTTTTTAAATAATTCATCTTCAACATTTTTAAATAATCCAACATTACTTACACTTGTTCCACTCTTTTCAGGAGAAAATGGAAGCTTACTTAGTATTTTATGTGCAAGATTATCTTCAGCCCTACATTCAGGTCTTATAGAACCTGTTCTAAGGCCTGAAAAACATACATTAACTAACTTTATAATATTGTTTATATTCGGATTATTTATTTATCCATTTATGGCATTACTTGTAGAATTTAGCTTAGGTGCTCTTGGAATAGAAACATTAGGGCTTTTAAAAACATTGTTAATTGTATTTATATCAGGATTTATTGTAATTACTATCATGATGGTAATTATTTTCTACTTATCTGCACTATCATTTAGAGAAGGTCTTGATCCAGATAATATTGTAATTCCTATTTCAACTAGTTTAACTGATTTAGTATCTATGACTACTTTAACATCTATTGCAGTACTAATATTATCTAGTACCATGTTTTAAAGACCAGCTCACATTTATTTAATCTAAAATAATCATAAAATAAATACTCATCTTCTATATCTTTTGGAATAGCTACTAAGACTGCATCAGCATTATCTTCATTTAAATGAATAAAAAATATTCCACTACTGTTACTTTTTAAATTATCTGAAATTAAATTATTTAAATAAGTCTTTTCATCATTAATTAACTTAAGATCATTATTTAGATTTTTAGTATCATCTATTGAAAAATATAAGTTATTTACATGTTTTTTATCAACAAGTAAATAATAATCAAAGTTTTCTAAATAGCTATTATATATAGAAAAAGATCCACATGAAGTATTTGTGTGGTGTTTATTACAATTATGATTATTAAAATCTTCAATTACATATTTTAACAGATAATCACAAACTACAAATCTATGAATTGAATAAACATTTCTAGATTCATCTGTATTTCCATAAACTGATTGTGGAATATCACTGTTTATAGGAGTAAGTGTTATTGAACTTTTAACTTTATTATTAAAAATATTTTTACTAATTAATGTATCATAGCTATTTTCCAATGTTTTAATTTTATCATAGCTTATTGAATTTTTAATTGTTTTATTATCATTATTTATAATTGCAAGGCCTGTTAGTACATTATTATAGTTTGTAAGATTTTCCCAATTATTTGGACTACCTGGGTTATTAATCAGATTATCAATAGCTTCAATTGAAATTTTCTCTAAATGATTATCTTCTAAATTATCTGAAACTTTTTCATTGATGTCACTTGTTAAATTATTTATTAAAGCTATAGCTATTATAAATATAAAAATTCCTATAATTAAATCAAATGCAAAAAAGCTTCCTTTATTATCTTTAAACATTTTTTTTTACAATCCATATTTTAGTCTATGAGAATTATCTAAAAAGATTATTCTAGAATCTGAGTAATTATATGAGTTTCCAGGATAATTTTCAAAAAATACAACGTGATCTGATGATGATACTGAACTTAAATTATTAGATAAATTATCTCTTGGAATAATAAAAGTTTCAAAGCCATAATGAGGACATGTTGATTTTGCTTCTAATCTACATAAGTAACAACTTCCATCTGAGCTTTCATGATAATATCCATTTTTTATACAATCACTTAATGTTTGATTATCACCATGATGAATATATGGATCATATGGACACTTTTTAATATTTAAGGGCCCTGTAGCATTTATATAATGTTCAGAGTTTTCAATATTTCTATTACTTAAGTAATTTGATAAAGAATCTTCATATATTACATTTGTTTCATTATAAGTTGAGCCTTCACATAATAAAAGTCCTAATGGATCTTTTAAATTTAAAACTGTTGTTTTAGTATCTATAATTTCATTGAATTCATTGTTTTCTTTTTTAATATTTAAAAAAACTTTAACTTTTAAAAATTCAGGTTTATCTCCATTTTCAATTGATATAACATCGCTTACAATGTTAACATTGTATAAATTATTGTATTCTATGTTTTTTTGAGCTAATTTATCATTTAAAACTTTTTTAAATTCTTTATTTACATCTTGAACTGGATTTTTTGATTTTACTGCATTTTCACTGATTTCTTCTAATGTGTCATAAGATAAAATTTCAATATTTTTAATATAATCTTCTGTAATATATTTTAAATTATCATTGGCTATTATTTCATTATTTTCACTTTTTATGAAATAATTCATATTTATAAGTAAAATAGCTATTATAAAAAAAGATATAATAAAAATACTTATAATTCCTGTAAATATATGACCTTTAGAGTCATTGTAGATGATTTTCATATATTAATATCTTTAAGTTTTTTTATAAAACTCTTTTTCAAGTGCAAAGATGTGTATTTGTGCTTTTTCACATTAAAAAAATGCAATTTTATATACTAGTTATTTAATAATATATGTAATAAAAATTTTAATATCTTTAAATAATATTAAAATGGAGGATTTTTATGTCTGATACTATAAGAACATGGCGTCATATTCAAGAAAGGTATAACCTTATTGGTTCTAAATGTACTACATGTGGAAAATTATTTTTCCCGCCTAGAGTAATATGTCCTGATTGTAGAAGAAAAGGAAACATTGAAAATTTCCAATTCTCTGGAAAAGGTAAAATTCATAGCTTTTCAATAGTTAGAACACCAACTAGCGATTTCAAAAAAATTGCTCCTTATGCAGTAGCTATCATTGATTTAGATGAAGGTGCTAAATTAACTTCACAACTTGTAGATTGTGATGTTGAAGCTTTAGAAATAGGGGATCCTGTTGAAATGGTATTTAGAAAAATCAGAGAAGACGGGGATGATGGTGTAATATCCTACGGATATAAATTTAAAGTAAACAAATAACCTTTAAATTTTTCTTTTTTATTTTTATTTTAACTAAATTAGATTTTATTTTTTTAAATTTAAATATAGCTTTAATTCTTTTCTTAAATTAATTCTAGAAAACTTTTTATATTTATAAATTAAATTATTAATAAATTTTAAAAACTTATTAATTTTTTTAAAAAAGTTATTAATTGATGATAAATATGAAAGATAATTGTGCTGTTTTACTCATTAGTCACGGTAGTAGTTTGCCTTATGCAGAAGATACCTTTAAAAAAATCGCTGAAAAGTTTAAAACTATATCAGGCCTTCCAACTGAAGTAGGATATATGAAAGTTAGCGAACCTACAATTGCTCAAGCTATTAAAAATTTAAAAGATTCTTCAAATGAAATTAATAAAATCATCGCTTTACCTGTTTTTTTAGCACCTGGAATTCACACAAATATTGATATTCCAATAATTTTAGGTTTAGACCCTTTAGAAGTAGATCCAAGATGTCCTGATGGAAATTATGGTGAAGATCATTACTTATATGGCCTTGAAGAAATTGATTTTGATGGAGAAATTAAGCTATTAAGACCAATTGGAGCAGATGATGATTTACTTAAACTAATTAATAAAAGAATTAATGAAGCATTAAATGATTCAACTTTATCACAAGATGCAAAAACAGCTATTTTACTTGTATCTCATGGAAGTAGATTAAAATATAATAAAGAATTTATAAGTGAAGTATATGATAAATTTTCTAAAGTATCTGCATATCCCTCTGAATTTGGATTTATGGAACTTGAAACACCTAATATTCCAACATCAATTAATAAATTAACTTCTTCTAATGATATAGAAAGATTAATAGTTGTTCCTGTATTTATTGCACCAGGAGTTCATACTACAAATGATATTCCAGTTATTTTAGGTCTAAAAGAAGATACAGGTCATTCACATGGACATGATCACGGAGATCATCACCATCATCATGATTTATCAAAAATTGATTTTGATGGAGAAATATTATATCCTGAACCAATTGGAGCAGACGATATTTTAATTGAGATATTAAATAAAAAAATAAAAGATTCATTATAAGAAAGCTTTTTATATTTATTAAAGCATAGTATAATTTATTTAAAATAAATTTTAATTAGATGATACTATGAATGAAAGCTCAAAAACAGGAATTTTATTATTAAGTCATGGTAGTAGACTACCTTATGGTGCAGATGTTATAAACTCTATAAAAGAACAATATTTAAATGAATTTCCAAATGCTCTTGTAGAAACTGGTTTTATGGAAATGAGAAAACCAGATATTGCAGAAGCAGTTGAAAATTTGAAAAAAAGAGGAAATATAGAAAAAATCATTGTTGTACCTGTTTTTATAGCTCATGGCCTTCACACTAAAAGAGATATTCCAAAAATCTTAGGTCTAAAAGCAATTGAAGAAGCTGAGAAAAAACATGATCATGACCACGATCATGGACATCACCACCACCATCATGAAATTCAAAAAGTTAACTTTGATGGAGAAATTGTATTTACTGACCCATTAGGTGATGATCCACTTATTTTAGAAATTATTAAAAAAAGAATTTCAAATTCTTAAATTTTTATTTTTTTATTCCTTTTAATTTGCCAAATGAAATAATATTATATTAATATTCTCCATTTTGGTATTTCTTTTTTAATTTTACTGCATTTATGGAAGATTTTGTATTAATTATTCCTACAATATCTGTTAATTTACTTTTTTTCTTTTTGTAGTATTCATCAAATTATCACAGCTTTTAATTTTTTTATATTTATGAGGGTCGGCCAAAAATGCTATTTTTGGTTTTTTCTTGTTTAGATAGTTCTTATGAACCATAGTAACACGAGCTTAAATTCCCATTCCTCCAACGGTACATAATTGATTAAGTTGTTTGTTTTTTTAAAAGGTTTTTTTTTGCTTAATTTCTTTTTAAATATTGTGTTTGGCTTTCACATCAATATTCTTGTAAAAGAAATTTTTTAATCAAAATAATAAATTAAACTCCTTTAAAATATCATTAAAATATTTATTAATCAATTACAAGTTATTATTTGTATTAAATGGTATATAAAGTACCATGTTTTATTAAAAAACAAATATACATTGAAAAAACAATAATCTAAAATAAAAACAATAATAAAACCAAAATAATTTTGACCAACCCTCTTTATAAAAATTATTTAATATATATAAATTACTTATAAGTCTTTAATTATCTTTTTTTTGTTTTATAGCTAAATATAACAGTTTAAAAACAATTTTCATTCAATAATTTAATATTTTTATTTAATAAAATTTATTTATTTTAAAAATCTAATATTAAACATGGATTATACAAATTTAAAAGTTTCTGATTTTGGTGAAAAATCACTAATAAAACTTATTATTAAACTAAGTAAGGAATTTCAAGATATTGATTTTCTATTAGGTGATGATGCAGCTATTTTAAAAATTAATAACACTAATTTAATAGCTTCAACTGATATGTTAATCCAATCTCAACATTTTCCAAAAGAAATGACTTATGAGCAGATTGGTTTTAAGTCTGTTACAGTTAATGTTAGTGATCTTGCTGCTATGGGGTCTTCACCTTTAGGATTTTTACTTAGTATAGCTATTCCAAAAGAAACACTTTTAAAAGATTTCATAGAATTAATTAAAGGAGTTTTAAATGCTTGTAAGTATTATAATATTCCTCTAGTTGGAGGAGATACTAATGAAGCAGGTGAAATTATCATTTCTGGTACGGCCTTAGGAACTTCTAATAGCTTACCTCTTAAAAAATCTACTTTTAAAACTAATGATTTAATTTGTATAACAAATAGTATTGGTCTTGCTGGGCTAGGATTTTATTTACTTAATAAAAACATTGCCTTAGAACTTTCCAAAATAGCTATATCAAAAATTTTAAAACCAATAGCTAGGATAAAAGAAGGAAAAATTTTAAAAGATTATGCAAGTTCTGCAACTGATATTACTGATGGTTTAGCATCAGAATTATATGAAATTTTAAATAACAATGAAAATAATGGAATTTTAATTTATGAGGAAAAATTAAATATTTCAGATGAATATAAAAATTTAGCTAAAAAATGTAATAAAGATTATTTAGATCTAGTTTTAAATTTTGGTGAGGATTTTGAACTTTTGTTTACTATATCAGAAGAAAATTCTATAAAACTTAAAAATAAACTAGATTTTAATATTATTGGTGAAATTAATAATTCTGATAAAATTGAAATTAAAAAAATTAATGGTAAAATAGAAAAAATTCCACAAAAAGGATATGAGCATCTATCTTAATCTATATTTTTTATTAAATTTTTATTTTAAAATCATTTAAAATAATATATTAATCATTTATATAATTTTAAAATTGAATCTTTTAATATTTTAATAGCTTATTTTAATTAAATCAGTACTTTTATTTTGTCTATTTTTTAATTTTATAGTTGAAATGCACCTTTGAAAAAAAATTAAAAATTGTAATGATTAAAATTTTTTTTCTTTAATTAAATAAATTGGTCTTTTTTTAGTTTCTAAATAGATTTTTCCAAGATATTGACCTAAAACACCAATTGAAAATAGCTGTATTCCTCCAACAAATAAAATTATGCTTACAGTTGATGGCCAACCTTCGACAGGGTCTCCCATTATCAAAGTTTTTAAGATAATTACAATTATTGAAATAAATGCAATTATAGAAAAAATTATTCCAGAAACTGTAGCAATATGAAGTGGTGCTGTTGTAAAAGAAATAATTCCTTCAATTGAATATTTAAATAAATCCCAAAATGACCAGCTACTTTCTCCATTAGTCCTTTCAATATTTTCATATTCAATCCATTTAGTTTTAAAACCAATCCATCCAAAAATCCCTTTTGAAAATCGATTATATTCTTTTAACTCTAAAATAGAATCTGTTACTTGTTTTGTAATTAATTTATAATCTCTAGCACCATCAACAATATTTATATTAGATAGTAAATTGATTAATTTATAAAATAATCTTGCAAAAAATGATCTTATAGGAGGTTCACCTTTTCTTGTAACTCTTCGACTTGCTACAATATCATAACCATCATTAACATGTTTTATCATTTCTGCAATAAGTGATGGAGGATCTTGTAAATCTGCATCCATCATAATATTTAAATCAGCATCGGAATTTTCAAGACCAGCATATATAGCTGATTCTTTTCCAAAATTTCTTGAAAAGGAAATATAGCTAATATTATCTTCTTTGTTTGCTAAGTCTTTTATAACATTTAATGTATTATCACTTGATCCATCATCAATAAATAATACATTCCATTTAATACTATAAATTTTTTTTAAGTGTTCAGAAAGTTCAAAATAAAAATTATTTAGTGTTTTTTCTTCATTATAACATGGCACTATGATATTTAGGGTATTCATTCCATTTTCCTCTTAATCATTTTTTTTATTTTGTCTAATAATAGTTAAATAATGTTCAAAGTTTTGAAGGTGTTGATTTTTAAGAACATGTAAGATAACACCAGTTAAAAATATTAAAGCACTAATAATTATTACCATTGATATAATTATAAGTGTTGGAACCTTTTCTACAAATCCTGTATTTAAAAATGTAATTAAAATTGGTATAAAATAAACTATAGCTATTATTAATAGAATTAAAGTAATTAATGAAAAATAAAATAATGGTTTTGTATCTCTAAAAAGTGAAAATATTAAACTAATAACTTTATATCCATCTTTATATGTATTTAATTTTGAAACACTGCCTTCAGTTCTATCTGTATAATTAACAGGTATTTGTTTAATTAAAAAATTATGATTTAAAGCAAATACTGTCATTTCTGTTTCAATTTCAAATTCTTTAGAAGATATTGGAAATGATTTAACAAAATCATAATTAAATCCTCTATAACCTGTTAAAATATCTTTTATATCACTGTTAAAAATTAAATTAATGAATTTTCTAACTAATTTATTTCCCACATTATGAAAAGGTCTTTTATTTTCTGTAAAATAAGTTGAAGAAAGTCTATCTCCAATAACCATGTCTGCTTTTTTAGATAAAATAAGCTTTTCGATTTCTCTAGCAGCTTCTGCAGGATAGGTATCATCTCCATCCACTAATATATAACAATCAGCATCAATATCTCTAAACATTGATCTTACTACATTTCCTTTTCCTTGTTTGAATTCACATCTTACAATAGCTCCAGCATCTTTAGCTATTTTTATTGTATTATCTGTTGAATTATTGTCATATACGTAAATATCTGCATTTGGAAGCTCATTTTTAAAATCATTTATTACATTTGCAATTGTTTTTTCTTCATTATAACATGGAATAAGAATAGCTGTTGTCATGATTTCACTTCAAGATATTAAACATTAATATTATTAGTTATATGATTTACTATTATATAATAGATAGTAGTAATTTAAGTAAAATTTTAATAGTTATATTTTTATAAATAAAGTATAGTGATATTTTGAGTACAATAAATAAACTTTTTAAAAAAAGAACAGATGATCCTCGTTTACAATTTTTTAGATATATTTTTGTGGGAGGAACAGCTTTTGCAATAGATTTATCAATTTATTTTACTCTTGTTAATTATTTTGATGTTCATTATTTAATAGCTGCAATAATTGCATTTTTAATTTCTGTTTTAGGAAATTACATTATGAGTACAAAATGGGTCTTTAATCAAGATAAAATAGATAATAAACTAGTTGAATTTAATTTGTTTATATTAATTAGTACAGTAGGACTTATCTTTACAGAAATCTTATTATATATTTTTACAGATTTATTAATTATTAATTATTTAATATCAAAAGTAATAGCTTCTATACTTGTCTTATTCTGGAATTTTACAGCTAGAAGACTTATGTTTTATGGAAGGTAATTTTTTTAAAAATTATTAATAATAGATAAGACAAATATAAAATTAATTATAATTAAATTTTTAAATATTTTTTTTATAGGTGTTAAAATGACCCCCAAAGTAATGATAATTCTTGGAAGTGCTTCAGATTTAAAAATAGCTGAAAAAGCTATTGATATTTTAGAAGAACTCCAAATTTCTTATAGTTTAAAAATAGCTTCTGCTCATAGAACTCATTCTATAGTAAGAGAAATAGTTTTAAAAGCAACTGAAGAAGGAGTAGATGTTTTTATTGGAATAGCTGGTCTTGCTGCTCATTTACCTGGTACTATTGTTGCATATACTCATAAACCAGTAATTGGTGTTCCTGTTGATGTAAAAGTAGGTGGAATTGATGCATTATTATCTTCTGTTCAAATGCCATTTCCTGCACCAGTTGCAACTGTTGGAATAGATAGAGGAGATAATGCAGCTATTTTAGCAGGACAAATTATAGGTATTTCAGATGAAAATATTAGAAATAATATCTCAAAACTTAGAAAATTTTATCAAGATAAAGTGATTAATAGTGAAAAGGAAGTTTTAAAAACATTAGATGGTGAATATCTTAATAAAGACTTTTTAGATGTTGATTCATTAGATATTTCTTCTTCAAAATCAATTAATCACAGAGAGTCAAAACCTGATGTAGCTATACTTCCTGGAAGTCATTCAGATATGGCTGTTGCAAAAAAAGTAGCTATTATACTAGATAGACTAAAAATTAAATATGATATGAGAGTAATTTCTCCTATTCGCCATCCAAATAAATTTGAAAAATATGTAAAAGAATTAGATGATGCAAAATTATTTATTGCAATATCTGGTCTTTCTGCACATGTTACTGGTGGACTTGTTGGTTTATCAGAAAAACCAATTATAGGAGTACCATGTTCAAAAGATATTAGTATGGATGCTTTATTTTCAATGATTAATATGCCTCCAGGAGTACCAGTTGGAACAGTTGGATTAAATAATGGTCGTAATGGTGGAATTCTAGCTGCTGAAATTTTAGCTTTATCAAATGAAAGATTAGAAGAAAGTTTAAAAAATATTAAATATAAAACAGCTAATTTATAGTGATTATATGAATTTAGAAAATTATGATAATATTATAACAATTGATGAGGAATTAGATCCTGAATTTGAAGTAACTAAAGTATTAAGAAAATATCCAAAAGATACTGTAATACTTAAAAACATTAAAGGATATGATATGCCTATTGTATCAGGAATTTGTAATACAAGAGATAAAATTGCAGATTCAATTGGATGTGAAGTAGAAGAAATCATTAAAAAAATATCTTATGCTAGTGAAAATCCATTAGATGTAAATAAGTTTACTAATTTTGAAGAATATACATCTTCTAAAGCTGATTTAAATAAAATTCCTATTTTAACTCATTATAAAAGAGATGGTGGAGCATATATAACTGCAGGAGTTGTTTTTGCACAAGATCCAGAAACTGGTATTCAAAATGCATCAATTCATAGAATGCTTGTCTTAGGCAGCGATAAGTTAGCTATTAGAATTGTTCCACGGAACTTATATACATATTTTCAAAAAGCTAAAAAACTTAATAAAAACCTTAAAATAGCTATTGCTATTGGAATGGATCCAGCTATTTTACTTTCTAGTACTACTTCAATTCCAATCGATTCAGATGAAATGGAAGTAGCTAATTACTTTAAAAATGGTGAGTTAGAATTAATTGAATGTGAAAATTCAACTTTAAAAGTTCCAAAAGCTGATATTGTTTTTGAAGGTGAAATATCTGTAACAGAAACTGCTAAAGAAGGACCATTTGTAGATTTAACAGATACTTATGATGTTATAAGAGATGAACCAGTAATAACTTTAAATAAAATGCATATTAAAAGTGATGCTTATTATCATGCGATTTTACCTGCAGGATTTGAGCATAAACTTTTACAAGGCCTTCCACAAGAACCAAGAATATATAAAGCTGTTAAAAATGCAGTTCCAACTGTAGATAATGTTGCTCTAACAGAAGGAGGATGTTGTTGGTTACATGCTGTAATTTCAATTGATAAACAAACTCAAGGTGATGGAAAAAATGTATTAATGGCAGCTTTATCTGCACATCCTTCCTTAAAACATGCAGTTGTAGTTGATAGAGATATTGATATTTTCAATCCTCAAGATGTTGAATATGCTATTGCAACAAGAGTAAAAGGAGATGATGATGTAATGGTTGTTCCTAAAGTTAGAGGTTCATCTTTAGATCCTGTTGCAACACCTGAGGGTACAACTACTAAAATTGGAATAGATGCTACAAAACCGCTTGATAAACTTGAAAAATTTGAAAGAGTTAGTTTTGGGGAATAATTTTTAAACATATAAAATAAATAATAAATTAATTAAAATAATTATAGGAGTGAAAAATTGTCTTGGATATTAGTTTTATTGTTAATGTTGATTTTTTCTTTAAAACCTAAAAAAACTAATGACAATCAAACTATTTCTGTAATTATTCCAGCTTATAATGAAGAAGAAAATATAGCTAATGTAATTGATGTTATTAAAAAAATTGATTATATTACAGAAATTATAGTTGTAAATGATGGATCGAATGATAATACTGAAACAGTAGCAAAAAGAGCTGGGGCTACTGTTGTATCACATGAGAAAAATTTAGGTAAAGGAGCAGCTATAAAAACTGGTTTTAAACAATCGGATTCAGATATTATTGCTTTTATTGATGGAGATATTTATAATTTAACTACAGATAAAATAGAAGCAATGATTAAACCTATTTTAGAAGGAAAAACTGAAATTACAAAAACAAAATTTGTAAGAGAAAGTGGGCGTGTAACAGAACTAACAGCTAAGCCACTTTTAAGAGTATTTTTCCCAGAAATTAATTTTGAACAACCATTAAGCGGTCAGTTTGCAGCTAAAAAATCAGCACTTAAGAAGATGAAGTTTGAAAAAGACTATGGTGTTGATGTAGGAATAGTCTTAGATGCAGATATTCAAGGCCTTAGTATTTTAGAAGTTGATATTGGAGAAATAGAACATGATATATCTCCACTTAAAGATTTAAATTTAATGGCTAATGAAGTTGTTAGAACTATTATAAATAGAGCAATGGAATATGGAAGAGTAGCTATTATTGATACTATGGGTAGCTATATTAGAATGGCTGTTTTAGGATTATCTTTAGTTATTTTAGGATTGTTTGCAATTTTCTTTGTTCAAAAAGTGCCTTTAGAAATAGGAGCCATAGTTTCTATAATAGGCCTTATAATAGCTATTTATTATTTAATTAAATTATTTATAAAATCTGTTAAAATTTTTAAGAAAACTCCAAGTAAAAATCTTATAAAGTCGTTTATTAGTATTCATTTTCCAGTCATCATATCAGGAATTATTTTAATTTTAATGATTTCAACATTTTTAGGAGCTACAACAGTTAATAATGGAAGTATTTCTGTAGAACCTACATCAAGAAATTTAATGATTACTACTGATGAAGAAAAACCTATTTCTGTTAGAGGACCATATACAGTTGATGCTGCACTTGAAAATGAATTAAATATTATTAGAATGCCACCTTCCGCTTTAACAACATTAGGGCTATCTTATGGAGATGTTGTACAAATTAATAATAAGGACTATATAATCAATGAAACAAGGCCAGGTGAAGAAAATATTATTAGGATGCCACTTGATGTTCAAGAATATTTAAATGTTGATTATGGAAATATTATTCAAAATAGTCGTATTAATCAAGTTTTTGAAGGAACAGTTGTTAATCATTTCTTTAATTCTTCAGGACTTGAAAATACTACATTATCAGAGGATTATATAATTTCTTCTAAAAGAATAAATGGAACAAGTTTTGAAATTTTCTTAGATAATAAATCTATTGGTTCATCATCAGGTGTATTTGAAAATAATAGTCAATACATTGTAACTGCTAATGATGAAATTATTGGAACACTTGATTTTGAAAATTCTACTTTTAAAAACGATAGCTATGTATTTTATTATAATGATCATATAATAGAATTAAAATTCAAATATTCTAATACTGCTTCTATTAAGCAATTCCTTTCAAATAATCAAGGATCATTTTTACAATTTAGATTTTAATAGTAGTTAGCTATTATTAAAAGAATCATACTTGCTAAAAATCCAATGACAATAGCCATGATATACTTATCCATATTTTTAAATGTTTTATTTTTATTTATAGTAAATATAAAAGGTAAAAGAGCAAATATAGGAATTAAATATCTTGTATGAACTCCTTTTAATATTAAGCTTCCTACAGGATTCCATGTGAGATATAAACTAAGGAATGTTCCAGTTATAAATAATGTAAAAATTAAAAATCCATAAATTCTTTCATTTCTTTTAATACTAATATTATTAGGATATAATAAAATTATAGCTATTAAAAATACACAATATAATAAGTTTAAAATCATAGAAGAATAATCATAATATCCAGAACCTAATGTGAAGAATTTTAAATATTTAGCTTGATTTACATCAAATATTGATTTAAATAGTGTAGTTATAAATTCTATTGGATTATTTATAATATAGCTAATTTGACTAGTTTCATTTATATTACTAGTTGCAAAATATGCTCCTCTCCAAGAATCATATGTATTTGGACTTGCAATGGTTCTTGTCCAATATAAAGCAAGTACAATAAGAATAAAAATACTTAAAATACTTAAATAATAATCTTTATTTTCTTTAAATTTATTTCTAGGTATTAAAAATACCAATAATACTAGAATAAATAATGTTACCTTAGATAATCCTAAAATAAGACAAATAATAAAAAAAGGCAGTATTTTTTTATAAGTAATTGACCTGTCAGGCAATTTATATAAATAAAAAAAGTAAGCGATTGTTAATATTGCAAACGAGATTATAAATGCATCAATACTAAAAGAAGCACTTTGATAAATAGCTAAAGGCATACAAGAAAATATTAAAAAGGGAAATTTAAAAACAGGTGTTATTTTTATAGCTAAAGTGCAGATAATTGTATATAAAATTATATTACATAGTTTTCCAAACCATAGCATCCATATATTATTTAAATCAAGTAATTTTGCAATACCCATACCTATTGCAGGAGCTAAATATCCATAAAAAGGATTTTGAGAAAATAAAGAATCAACATAATTGTGTTCATAAGTAATCTTCTCATCATCCCAAGTAGTTTCAAAGATCGTTTTATGGCGATATTCTATAGGAATACCTAAACCTGTAAGTAATAAGTAACCTTTTTTATTTAAATTATAGCTATCATCTTTTGTATTAGTTATTTTACTTCCATTAGGAATATTTTCATATTCTGGCAATAAATTACCTTCAGAAAAAGATGTAGCACGAGCCATATGTTCTATTTCATCACTAACATCTAATAAAGGACTTGAAAAAACACATAATATTCCAAAAATCAGAATTATTAAAAAAGCAGTTTTATGAATTTTATTTTGATTTTTTGAAAAATAAATTATTAAAAAAATTCCAACAATAGTTAATATTCCTAAGAAAATAATTTCCATTTTAGGATGATTGTAATTATCTAAATTAAATAAAATAAGTGAAGAAAATACTAAAAATAATAAATATATTAAAATAAATTCCTTATTTTTTAAAAAATCATTTTTATTTATCATTATTTCTACTATAAATTTTCACAGCTTCTTTTGGATTATCATAAAGGCCTAAAGCAGCTAATGCTCCAATTTTTCCTTGAGAACCTGTAACTTCAATAAGGTCTATGTTTAATTTTTTAGCTAAATCTTCTGCCTCATCAACACTAACCATTCCAGTTTTAGCTTTTATAGAATATTTCCTAAGTTCATCAGGAATATTTAATCCTTCTAAAATAGCTATTGAAGTTTTATCAGATAAAGTATCTCTTTTTAAAAGTTCTATAATCCTTTCAATTAATTTATCTTTTTTATCTTCTGGAACTGCAAATGTTAAGCCAATAGAAACACAGTTTTGAGTTTTATATGGATTATTAGGATATAATTGTACAATAATATGATCTATATATTCAAAACCTTCATTTTTAAGTTCTAATCCAATATTGTGTGCTGTTGTCCATGTAGCTCCTTCATCTTTAGTATCAGTATCATCTATTCCAATAACTACTTTTTGAAGTTTAGGTGTAACTACTGTAGCTTTTCCTATTTTTGAACCTCCACCAACATCATGAAGTTCAATATAATTAACACCTTTACCTAGCCCTCTACACATTCCAGCTCCAACACCAGCTCCTGCAAGGCCTGAATGTGTTACTTTAACTTCATTATTGTGAATAGCTACCTCTTCAATACCCGCAGCATTATAGCTAGCTTTTAAATTTAAAGGTTTTTTCCCTACCGTAGCTTTATAAACATGTTTATTTCCATCTCTAAAAGCATCTGTGATTAATTCACTACTGTTTCTGTATTGATTAACTAACCATTCAGATCCAGACATACATGGATGATATTCAATGATTTCAACATTATCTTTATCAACTAATGTTAAAACCTTATCATATGCAGCAACCCATGATTTATCAAACTTTTTTTTCAAATCATTAGGTTTTAAAATTTCCATAGAACCATCTAAATTTCACTTAATCTATCACACATTTTTATTGCAGCTTCAACAGCTCTTTTACCGTAATCAACACGTTTATGAGCATCGAGTCTTGTCATTCCAGGACCACTGATTCCTAAAGCAACAGGTTTATCATATTCTAATGATAAATCAGCTATTTTTCTTGATGCATGTTGTGCTACTATTTGATCGTGGTCTGTTGCACCTTCAATTACTGCACCTAATGTAATAACAGCGTCGATTTCATCCTTTTCTAGTAATTTTTTAATAGCTAGTGCCATATCAAATACACCAGGAACTGTTACTATTTTAACTATTTCACAGTCTCTTGATTTTGCTTCTTCTTTTGCAAGGCCTAACATCATTTGTGTTAAATCATAATTAAATTCTGCAACTACTGCACCTAATCTATATTTTACCATATTATCTCTCCTTAAATTTAATATCCGACTACTAAAAGTACGAATCCTGCTACTGCACTTAAAACCATAAGTATAATGATAAATAACGCCCAAAGTTGAATTTTTTCCATTTTATTTATTCTCCTAAAAATACTAATATTATAATTATTATCTGAATTTATTCTTAAACTTGTTTATAATTTTCCATGAATTTGAATTTATAATTTCATTATTTTCATGTTTAAGTTTTTCATTCTCTTCTTTTAAAGATCTTATTAACTCTAAATTAAGGTTATTTTTATTAAATTCTCCTTCTGCAACAGATATTAACTCTTCAATTTTAACAGTAAGTTCTGATATTCTATTTTGTAAATATTCTATATCATCATTTAAATTATTTTTAGAATTTTTTAAATCAGATTCTTTAATATTTGTTTTATCAAGTAATATTTTAGATAAAGTATATTGATTAAAGTCTATATCATGTATTAATGACTTATATTTAATATCCATTTTATCCATTGGACTATTTTTATCACATATTGCCCAAATATCTCTTCCACTTCCAATATAATCCATTATTTTTGAAGGTAAAAATGGATTTACTTTAAATAAATTTTTTGTATATGTATCATTTACAATAAGACAATCAAATTTTGTAGATAAATTTAAAAATTCTAAGAAAGGTATTTGTGGATTTAAATATGTATTTTTCATTACATTAGAACTTAAAATCTGCTCAAAGAAGGTTATATTTGATGTGAAAATATGTAATTTAAATTTATCTTTGAGAGCTGTATCGAGTGTATCAAATGCATTGATAAAATCTTCTAATGTACGATTTCCAAAGATATCACCAAAATATGCAAAGTTAACATGTGAACTATCAATTTCATAGCCCATTTCTTTTAAATAATAATATTTTTTATCTAAGGTAGGATGAGGATTAATTTTATATTTTTTATCTACAATCTCTCTTATTTCTTGATGTGGGAAAAGATCTAACATTACTTCTTTTTGATTTTCATTTGTAAAAACAATTTCATCTGCAAAAACATAACTTACATATTCACAAATAAAGTTTAAAGAATCGTTATTTTGAATTTTTGGTAAATTATCTGGTAAATAGCTATTAATTTTATTAATGTAATTTTCATCATTAATAGGTGGGGTCTTCTCATCACCTTTAAAATTATATATTGTCGGATCTGAAAATTCTGCAGACCAAAAAACATCTTTATTTAATAGCTTATATTCTAAAGCTAAAAAATGTGAGTGTTGATAATAACATCTACTATAAATTTTTTTGTAATTTTTATTTTTAAGTTTATCTATTCCTTTTATAATAAATTCTTTAATATTTTTCCATTCAATTGAAAAATCCATTTCAATTATTGTCTTATTTAAAATAAATTCATTTAATAAACTTTCAAATTCATAATCTTTTGAGAGATTATCTAAACTAGCTTGTATAATATCTACATTCTTCTCAGATTTTAAAATTCTTTTAGCCATTACATTACTTGTTGTTGTATTTGTAGGTGAAAAGGCATAAGAAATTATTAATTCATTATTTTCTTTATTTAAATTATTAAAATCTGTATTAAAATATTTATAAGGGAAAAATTTGAATTTATATTTATTTATATCATATGATACCTTTTCTAGATCATTTGGATTTTCTTTTAAATATAAATTCATTTTAGAAACTTGACCAACAGTTAACTCTTTTAAAAATTGAACTTTTTTAGGATTATGAGTATTATTAAATTGTTTATTAATATCATCTATAACATTTAATCGTCCTGTAATATTAAATTCATATGATGTAGATTGTCTTGAAATAGAATTATCTCTCCACAATCTAAAATAAACTGCTTTTTCTTCCTTATCAATTATGAAAAACTCAAAATCAAATTTAGAATATAGTTTTGCAAAATAAGAAATATCTACACCATTTTTAAGTATAGGATTAAAATCAACTGCTTTTACAGCTTTTGTTGGAATCAACTTATCAGTTGTTATAACTAAAATATCTTTCATATAGTTATATGGATTTTTTATAATTCCCTTACTTTCAAATAATGGAGGGCTTAAATAGGATTTTTTAATTTTTCCAGTTTTATCATCTTCATCTAAGAAGGTTCCAATAACAATTCTACCAGGAGCAGAATGTTCATACATCTTTTCTAAAAATTTAGGGCTAATATAATCATCATCATCAATAAATGTAATATATTCTCTATTAGCTATTGATATTCCATGATTACGAGCATTAGAAACACCTTCAGGACTAAATTCTAAAAGAATGTTTAAGTTAGGATTATTAGATGTAAAGTCTTTTATAATTTCTTCTGTTGAGTCCCTCTCACCATTAATAATTATAATAGCTTCAAATAAATTATAATCTAGTGTTTGATTTTTTAAAGATTCAAGAAGCTTTAAAATATATTTTTCACCTTTATAGGTTGGAATTATAATATTTATTCCCTTTTTATATTCAAAGCTATCTTCAATCATGATATAACCTATAGTTTACTTTTTACTTCATTAGCTAGTTCCATCGTATTAGCATTTCCACCTAAATCTGGTGTAAGTACTTTTCCTTCTTTTAAAACAGTTAAAATAGCATTATCTAATTTATCTGCTTTTTCATTTTCACCAATATATCTTAACATCATCTCAGCAGATAATAACATAGCTATTGGATTAGCAAGACCTTGACCTGCAATATCTGGTGCAGATCCATGAACTGGTTCAAATAAAGCACCATTTTCTCCAATATTTGCAGATGGAATAAGGCCTAAACCACCAACAAGACCTGCTCCTTCATCAGATAAAATATCTCCAAATAAATTTGTAGTTACAATAACTTCAAAACTTTGAGGCCTTGTAATAAGATACATTGCAGTTGCATCAACATAAAAATCTTCACTTTCAATATCAGGATATTTTGATGCTACTTCATAGAAAATTTCTTTAAATAAACCATCAGTTTTCTTTAATACATTTGCTTTGTGTACCCCAGTAACTTTTGATTTATTATTATCCTTTGCATAATTAAATGCATAATTAATAATACGTTCTTCTGCATCTCTTGTAATGATTCTTTTAGCTATTGCTCCTTCATCTGTATATTCTTCTGTTTCACTTTTGTATAACCCTTCTGTGTTTTCTCGAACAATCATAAAATCTAAATCATCAAAAAGAGCATTAGTATTAGGATAAGATTTTATTGGTCTTAAATTTGCAAATAGCTTCATTTCTTGACGCAATCTAACTATAACATCAGCAGCAGTTTCACCTGCAGCACCAAATAAACATGCATCAGAACTTTTAACAATTTCTAATGTTTCTTGAGGTAGAGCTTCATCACATTCCTCTTTACATTCATCTCCTGCATCAGCATAATTATAATCAAAAGATAAATTTAAACTATCTAAAACATTAATTGTAGCTTTCATAACTTCTTTTCCAATTCCATCTCCAGGAATTACAGCTATTTTATACATAATATCATTTTTTATTTTTAATATATTCTATTAAACCACCATTTTCAAGAATTTCTAACATAAATGGAGGTAATTTCTTAAATTCATATTCTTTACCAGATGCAGAGATTATTACTCCTTTTTCAAGATCTATTTCAATCTCTTCACCTTCATTTATTTCTTTACTAATTCCAGGTGCTTCAAGAAGTGGAAGGCCTAAATTTGTAGCATTTCTATAAAAGATTCTTGCAAATGATTCAGCTATTACAGCACTAATTCCTGCAGCTTTTAAAGCTATTGGAGCATGTTCTCTTGAAGAACCGCAACCAAAATTCTTTCCACCTACAATAAAATCTCCTTGATTTGTTTTTTCATTAAAATCTGGGTCTAATCCTTCCATACAATGTTCTGCAAGTTTTTCCTCATCAGTATAAATTAAATACCTACCAGGTATAATTATATCAGTATCAATATCATTTCCAAATTTCCATACTTTTCCTTTCATTATATCACCTATTTTGGAAGAGTTATTCTACCTGTAATTGCAGATGCAGCAGCTACTGCAGCAGAAGATAAATATACTTCTCCTTCAGGACTACCTTGACGACCTTTAAAATTCCTATTTGAAGTTGAAAGACTTACCTCTCCAGGGCCTATTAAACCAGTATGGCCTCCAAGACATGGTCCACAACATGGAGCAGAAACAAGAGCTCCAGCTTCAACAAATATTTTAATTAAACCTTCATCTAAAGCCATCTCATAAACATTTCTTGATGCAGGTATAACAAGCATTCTAGTATCTTTAGCTATTTTATTTCCTTTTAATATTTTAGCTGCATCTCTTAAATCTTCAATTCTACCATTAGTACAAGATCCTAAAAATACCTGATCAATTTGCCTATCTACTTCACTAACAGGTTTTACATTATCAACATTATGAGGACAAGCTACTTGAGGTTCTAAATTACTAACATCAATATCAATAATATCTAAACTTATTGCATCTAAATCTGTATCAAATACTTCATAAGATTTATTAGAATGTTTTTTCACATAATCAATTGTTTTATTATCTACTTCTGCAAGACCAGTCTTACCACCCATTTCAATAGCCATATTACATAAAACCATTCTATCTGAAATATTCATATTTTGAACTGTATCTCCTGCAAATTCACATGCTTTATATGTGGAACCATCAGCGCCCATTTTTCCTATAATATTTAAAATTACATCCTTTGCATAAACATTTTCTTTTAACTTACCTGTAATATTAAATCTATTTGTTTCTGGTATTTTAAACCATAATTGACCTTCTGAGAAGACCATAGCCATATCAGTTGAACCAATTCCAGTTGCAAATGCTCCTAATGCACCATGAGTACAAGTATGTGAATCAGTTCCGACAATCACTTCTCCAGGAACAACATGCCCCATTTCAGGCAATATTTGATGACAAACTCCTGCATTAACATCATAAAAGTTTTCAATCCCTTGTTCTTTTACAAACTTTCTCATAATAATATGATTATTAGCAGAATCAATTGAATCAGCGGGAACTTGATGATCAAAAGGAATAACAATTTTTGATTTATCCCAAACCTTTTCTGTTCCTATTTTTTCAAATGATTGAACAGACAAGGGACCAGTCAGATCATGAGTCATGGCTACATCAATATTAGCCATAACTATATCTCCAGCTTCTGCATTATAATCTCCAGACGATTTTCTTAAAATTTTCTCTGACATAGTATATGACATTTCTTTTTACCTCAAACTTTTATCATTATAATATATAGTCTAAGATATACTTAAAATTTTTTTTAGGTTGTGATTATTTTTAAATGGATAGTTTTTGTTGCATTTTTAAAAGAATATAGTCTATTTTTTGTAAATTATTTAGTAAAAAAATCTTAAAGTGAATGAATTATAAAAAAATATTATGAATTTTATATACTTTCTTATATATTATGTTTATTTTAAAAAAATATTAATTAATTATATATATTTTAGTTATTTAGTGTTTGTTTGAATAAGATTTTCCTGAAGAAAAATTTATATCTTATTATATTCAAAACAGTAATATTATTTGTTATTGGAGGTTTATTTTAAAATGTTTAGAAATAAAATTTTTATATTGTTAATTGTTTTAGTTTTTTCTGTGGGTTTGGTGTCTGCAGAAGAAATTAATGATATAGGAGAATGGGATTCATTTGATGTTTATTCTGATGATCTTGAAATTAATGATGAAATGAAGACATATTCTGTTGCTGGTAATTTTACTTGTTTAGAACAAGAAATAATTAGTAAAGAAGTAGTTGATCTTGAAGGTAAAACAATTTTATATAATGATACAGGAAAATATGCTAATGGTATTGAGATTAATAAGATTGTTACTATTAGAAATGGTGTTATTGATGGAAACAGTGAAGTAAGAATTTTCAATATTGTAAGTGGTGGTAATTTAATTTTAGAAAACATAACACTACAAAACGGACACACAAATAGTAATGGTGGAGCAATCTACAATAATTATGGTGGTGTTTTTACTATAAGTAATTCTACACTAAATAACAACACCGCAAATAGTTATGGTGGAGCAATCTACAATAATTATGGTGGTGTTTTTACTATAAGTAATTCTACATTAAATAACAACACCGCAAGCGGTTGGGGTGGAGCAATCTACAATAATGGTAATGATTTTACTATAAGTAATTCTACACTAAATAACAACACCGCAAACTGGTATGGTGGAGCAATCTACAATATTGGTAATGATTTTACTATAAGTAATTCTACACTAAATAACAACACCGCAAATAGTTATGGTGGAGCAATCTACAATAACCGTGGTAGTGATTTTACTATAAGTAATTCTACACTAAATAACAACACCGCAAATAGTTATGGTGGAGCAATCTACAATAACCGTGGTAGTGATTTTACTATAAGTAATTCTACACTAAATAACAACACCGCAAATAGTTATGGTGGAGCAATCTACAATAATTATGGTAGTGATTTTACTATAAGTAATTCTACACTAAATAACAACACCGCAAACTGGTATGGTGGAGCAATCTACAATAACCGTGGTAGTGATTTTACTATAAGTAATTCTACACTAAATAACAACACCGCAAGCGGTTGGGGTGGAGCAATCTACAATAATGGTAATGATTTTACTATAAGTAATTCTACACTAAATAACAACACCGCAAATAGTTATGGTGGAGCAATCAACAATAATGGTGGTGATTTTACTATAAGTAATTCTACACTAAATAACAACACCGCAAGCGGTTGGGGTGGAGCAATCTACAATAATGGTAATGATTTTACTATAAGTAATTCTACACTAAATAACAACACCGCAAATAGTTATGGTGGAGCAATCAACAATAATGGTGGTGATTTTACTATAAGTAATTCTACACTAAATAACAACACCGCAAGCGGTTGGGGTGGAGCAATCTACAATAATGGTAATGATTTTACTATAAGTAATTCTACACTAAATAACAACACCGCAAATAGTTATGGTGGAGCAATCTACAATAATGGTAATGATTTTACTATAAGTAATTCTACACTAAATAATTCAAGATATACTAATCATCTTATTTATAATCATCAAGGTGCTACTTTATCATTAAAGAATAATACTATGTTTAATGATTGTTTTGAGCAAATTTATAATAATGGTACTATTGATACTTTGGTTTATTTGATTATTTTAGGTAATGGTACTTGTTATGGTGTTTATGGTGGTGATGTTATTTTAGATGCTTCTTTAACTGATGATAATGGTAATGTTATTGTAGGTCAAAATATTACTTTATTTAATAACACTATTTTTAATGTTAATTTAACAGATTTTGAAGATGGTTTATACACTAAAAATATCACATCTACTAGTGCTGGAAAATATCTAGTTAGTGGTACTTATATTGGTGGAACTAATATAACTGTACAATCAGGTTTATTAAATATTGATAAAAATAATGCTACTTTTAATTTAAATGAAAGTAACATGTTTTATGGTGAAAATCAAACAATAAGAATCATTACTAATGTTACTGGTAATATTACAATTATTTATAATGGTAAAAATCAAACACTAAATATTACAAATGGTGAAGTAATTTTCACAGACTTAAATCTACCAGGAGGAGAAAATAACATCACTATAATATATTCTGGTGATGAAAATTACCATTTTAAAACTTTTAACACTACAGTTAATGTTTTAAAGTCTAATAAAGCCAATATTAATATTACCAGCCCTGATATTGTTTCTAGTGAAAATCAAACAATTACTGTAACAATTGCTCCTAATGCTACTGGTAATATAACTTTAACAATTAATAATAAAAATTACACAAATGAAATAATCAATGGTACTGTATCTTTTAATGTTACTGATTTAAATCCAAATAATTACACTGCAATCATCACATATTCAGGTGATAGTAATTATAATGGTTTTAATAAAACATTGAATATTACTATAGCTAAAACTAATGTATCTTTAAATGCTAATGATACTTTCTTATTTTATAGAAATGGTACACAATATGTAGCTGTTTTAAAAGATTCTAATAATAATCCAATAGCTGGTGTGCTTATACAGATTACTATTAATGGTGTAACTTATAATAGAACTACTAATAGTGATGGTGAAGTGTTCTTAAATATTAATTTAAGGCCTAATACTTATAATGTCACTGCAAGATTTAATGGTTCAAGTAAATACTTTAATACATCAATCAATAACTTTGTTGTTGTTAATTCTACTTTAATAGCTGAGGATCTTACTAAACATTTCCGTAATGGATCACAATACACGGTTGAAGTTTTAGATAAAAAAGGAAACCCAATAAACAACACTCTAGTTGAATTTAATATTAATGGAGTATTTTATAATAGAACAACAAATGAAAATGGTATAGCTACTTTAAACATTAATTTAGATCTAAACACTTATATTATAACAGTAAAATGCAATGATTTAGAAATAAGTAATATAATTAAAGTTTTACCAATTCTAATAGGTGAAAACTTAAATAAAACATTTGGAAATAACGACACATACAACGTTGAAGTATTAGACGATCAAGGAAATAAAGTAATCAACCAAACAATACAAATCAACATCAACGGAGTAATATATAACAGAACATCAGATGATAACGGAATAGTAAAATTAAATATAAATTTAGATCCTGGATCATACATAGCTACAGCATCCTGGAAAGATTTCCATACAAGCAACATAATAACAGTAAACAAATAGTGGAAAAACATACATTCCACTAAATTTCTTTTTTAAAATAATATCTCTAAAAACTAATTTTTGGGCACTGTAAATTTTCACGGGTTTTTGTTTTTTTTATTGTCTGTTTTGTAGTGTTCTGTGGTTGGGTTTGTAGAATTTGATTGTGGAGGATAGTGATAGTAGTAATGACCATGGTTTTTTGGATGTGTGTTTTTTATGTCTTATTTGTGGTAGGCTGTTGAATGTTTCTGCTTGGCTTGTGGTTCTGCGAATTTTGTTATCTTTAGAGTATGCTGTTAGTTTGTCTTTTTGTTTGGAGAATTTATCCATGATTTTTTGTATAGGATCTGCAATGAAAAATATGTTTTTTTCATATTTTGCAAGTAGTTCTTTTGTTTTATTTTCGTCAAAACTTCTGAGTATTTCTTTCATTTCAGTAAATATCATTAAATTATAAGTGATATCTTTTTCTGGAATGTTTTCTTTTTTAATTTCATCAAATATTTTGTCTGTGGTGTATTTCATCCAATGAAATATGCATTGTTGTTGTGGTATATTTTTATTTTCAGCTATTTTTCCGTATACTCCTAACATATCGCTTGTTAATGATTGGATTGGTGTTTTATCGAATGTAAAATCAAAAAATTTATTTATAACATCATAATGACGTGTGTTTGTTATTGCAATAGATATGGGCATGTCTTTTATTTCATTTGAAAAAATAGTTACTAAGTAGTTTTTTTGACCATTAATATTTGTAAAGAGTTCATCAACAGTAATATGACCAAAATTAGCATGTTTTTTATTTTTACACATGAATAATATGCCTAAATCGGTAACCTCACGTTTTAGTGAGGTTTTACCTTTTTTTTTAAAATCACCAGGCAATGGAACAATGTCTGTTTCATAAACAAATTCATCATGTTCTTTTTGAATCACATTCCTAACATATTCATGACTTACATTGATATTCATACTAATTTCAACCACTTCTGCTATTTTATCAAATGATAAACCAGTATTTGCATGAATTTTACGTATTTTATCATCTAATTTCTTTTTCTCCTTTAATTCTTTATCTACTTTAAAATCTACAGGAGTAATAAACCATTTATCACATTCATTACACACATAAGACTGAGGATAATATTCCACAGATTTATTTTCTTTAGTTTTATAAATCCTACGTTCCCATCCTTTAACATTAGCATTAGATTCACCACAATGAGGACAAATTCTTTTTAACATTGCAAAACGATTATCAGGATAAGAAATAACATTAGATTCTTCTACATCCTCAAAAATATCTATACCAAAGCCTCTTTTAATATTGTTTCTTAAAGATTCATTAAAAGTAAGTCTATCAACCATAAAATCACCTACACCCCAATCTAAATTATTTTCATCAAAATCAACCAATAAAATCTGATCATCATTTGAATCACTATCATTAAAATCATTAAAAGATTTAAATTCATCAATATTATTAATATCATCAATATTTTCCAATAAAACTGTTTGAAATTCATCTATTAAATCAATAGAATCACCACAATACTTTTTATTCCTCTTAAAAAAAGGTTCAAAATCAATATCTAACCGAACAAAATCATCCAAATAAGTTTGATTCTCCCTAAATATCTTTTTAAAAGGTAAAATATTAACAATATTCATAATTAATAATATATAACTCATACTATATAAATATAACCAATATAAATTATTAAAAACACAATACACAAACAATATCACAAACCAATACAAAAAATAAAGACAAAACACTAAAAAAAATAAAAAAACAAGAAAATAAAAAAAACCATCCAAAAAAGAAAATCAAAACCCGTGAAAATTTACAGTGCCAATTTTTGAATGATTTATACAAAAGCTTAAATATTATAAATTAGATAATATTATAATTATTTACATTATACTTACTTTAAATAATTATTTAATATTCGAGGAGGAATAAAATGAGTAATGAAATTATTTCAGAAGTTTCTGAAATCTTAAAACATATTATGGAAAATAACAGCGTTCCAAGAAACATTAGAAAAGCTGCTGAAGATTCAAATATAATTTTAAATGATGAGGAAGAAGATGAAACTGTAAGAGTTAGCTCTGTTATCATCAAATTAGATGATATTAGTAATGATCCTAACATTCCTGTTCATGCTAGAACATTGATTTGGGAGATTTTAAGTAAATTAGAATCTATTAAAACTTAATTAATAGCTAGTGCTATTGTAACACCATCAAAAACAGATTTTTTATATATTAATTTTGAATCATATCCTGCAACTATTAAGGCTGATTGCTCACAAACACCATCAATTCCAAAATTTGACTTTACAAATTCAGATTTTGAGCAATCATTTGATTTAAATAACTTTAATTTTTCTATACTTACAGTTTTAAATGGAATATTTAATTTATTAGATAATTCAATAATTCCTTTTTCGTTTTTTTTCATTTCACCAGATGAAATGCAATTAATTCTTTCTACTGGTAATTTTAAATCATTTAAAACTTCTCTTAAACCATTTAAAACTTCAATTGAAGACTTACCTTTTCGACATCCAATTCCTAAAACTAAAGTTCTTTCTTTAAGAGTTAGTTCATGATTATCTATTTTTGCTATAAATTCATTTTTTAAAATATTATTATTATATTTTATAAGGTACATTTCAAGTGTATTATTTTGAATATAATTAATTAAATATTTCAAATTTGTATTTTCATTAAATAATAGCTCGATTTTCTCATTATTTAATAAGGCCTTATTAAAAAATACAATCTCCTCAGGATTTATAATCTTAAAATAAAATTTTGCTGCAATATTATCAATAGCTAGTTTATTATTTACATCTGTTGCAGTTGTTATAACTGGTTTTGCATTTATTATATTAGAAACCCTATAAGTAAACTCATTTCCTCCTCCAATATGACCTGATAATAAACTTATGACATATTCACCCGTCTCATCAATATTTATTACAGATGGATCATTAAGTTTAGATGAAATCAAACCACATATTAATCTAATTACTATTCCACTTGCCATAATAGCTATAATATGATCATATTCATAAAATGCAATTTTCATGTTCTTTTTAACACTTTTATAAAATAAGTCTGTTTTAATTACAGTTGAATCTTTATCTAAAGAATCTTTAATCTGGCAAGATAATTCAAATCCTTTTTTTGTAATTGAAATAATAGCTACTTTCATTTATACCACCATAATAATTATTGTAAGTACTAGCATTACAAGTGTAAATAAATACATTGTAAGTTTAGAAATCCTTATAGAATTATCTATATCATCTAATGATATACTTTTATTATCATCACCTAATACATATACATCTTCTTTAACAAGTTGAATATTTAAGGCTCCTGCTGTAGATGCCATTGTATAACCTGAATTTGGACTTGGACATTTTGATGAATCGTTTAAAAGTGTTTTAAAACTATTTTTATAATCAAACTTTAAGATATATGATGTAATTACAATAAATAATCCACCAAGTCGTGCAGGAATAAAGTTAATTAAATCATCACATTTAGCAGAAAAATATCCAATAGTAGAATATTTTTTATTTTTATATCCTACCATTGCATCTAAAGTGTTAATAACTCTATAAATTATTGGTATAGAAATTAATATAAATAACTTATAAGTTATATCAATATCTATTAAATTTAATATTATTATACTAATAAAATAATAAAATACAGGTGCTAAATACGAATCAACAATATTCTCAGACAAACTTTCTATTGTAGCTGATATAATCAATGTTTCATCAAGTTTTTCAGTATCTCTACTTACTAAATGTGCAATTGATGATCTTGCTTTATCGATATTATTTTCCAAATCTTTTTTAATGTCATGAGCTGATGATAATAGTAATTTAAATGAAAAACAACTTGATAAAATACATGTATATAATATAATAAATAATATAATGTTTATTTTTAATATAATATATAATATAAATAATAATATAAATAATGAAATAGCTATTGTTAATATTAATAATAACATTCCTGATACCTTATTTTTAATTTTTATTAATTGATTAGATAAAATTGATATGATTTTTCCAATTAAAACAACAGGATGAATCTTTGTTGGTAATTCACCAAATAACAAATCTATTATTAGTGATAAAATAAACACAATGATTGTAAAAGTAAAAAATAAGTTATTTATATTAAATTCTATCATTAAATATTATTATATATATTAAATTATATAATTATTTTTAAATTAAATTTATTAAAGTGAAAAAATGATTGATGAAGCAATAATTAAAAAATGGTTAGAAGAAGAAAACTTATTTACTAGTATGCCTGAAGATGAAAACTCAAGAGCTCATTTTATAATTACATATCCTGCAAATATTAACAATAAAATGGATATTATATTACCTAAAATGAAAACTGATTGTTTGACTATTGGTTGTGCCACTGTTGTAGATGATGGGTTATTAGAACTTATGAAAGGTAAAGTTGATACTAATGAGCAGTTTTTAATGGAAATTCAATCAATTGCTAATCAATTTTTACTTGATATAAGTATTTTTGCTGAACCAACTAAAGAGCTAAAACATTTTCTTATTACAGAAGAAATATTTGAAGATGGTCTTACAAAGGATTTTTTAATTAGATCAATTAAAAAAGTATTTAAAGCTAAACATCAATGCTTACTTAAATTAGAAGCTGTTTATGGTAAACCTATTCCATTTTCTAATAATCCAAACGATATTCCAATTTAATTTTTTTTATTTTTTTAAAGAGAGTGAGAGGTCTTCTTCAACTGAAACACTTTTGAGGGTCTTGAAAAACTGAAGAGGTATATTTCATATGTAAAACGCTTGAAATTTACCCCTCTTACTTTTTTTATATAAAACTTTATTTTGGCTTTATTTTATAATTTTAGGAATTTTTAAGGGTTTTTAAAAAATCTTTTCACTTGAAATATACCTCTTGATTTTGGGCTTTTTGAAAATTTTTCTTCACTTGAAATATACCTCTCACTCTATTTTTTGAAATTTTATAATTTTCTTCAAATGATTAAAATAATTATATAAATACCTTAGTTTTAAATTTAAAGAGATTTTAAAAGTTTTTAATTTTTTACTAAATTACAGTTGAAACACTTCTTTTTTCATTTGAAATATTTTTATAAGTTATTTATAAATAAATTTTTTAATATTATTTTAATAGCTTAATTTAATAATTAAAAACTATTTATAATCTTAATTTAATAATTTAACTTTAATTTTCTTTATCCATCATAAATAAATTATATTAACACTTTTTAAATAAATTTTTTATTAATTTTTAATACTTTTATTTTAATTTGTAATAAAAACATTTATTTATGTCTATTATTATACTATTACACTAGAAATATAACGAGAATTTATTCTGTAAAAATTTTTTTAAAAAGCATTCTTTTACACTTGAAATTTCAGATATATCTAACAACTTTACATTAATTTGGTGATTAA